>DATDLN010000131.1:0-34650 GCA_036519295.1 Thermoleophilaceae bacterium | reverse complement strand
CCCGCGTTAGCCGCCGAGAGAGTTGGTCGCGACAGGGAAGTCGAAGTACGTGTCCGGGAAGAGCTCTGGCTGGTAGGTGTAATGCCACCACTCGGCCGCGTAGTTGACGAAGCCCTCGGCCTCGAGCGTGTCCTTCAAGAGCAGGCGGTTAGCGCGCGGCTCGCCCTGGATGCGCGGGTCGAGCGTGTTGGCGAGCGTGTCAAAGCAGTCGAAGCCGGTGCCCATGTCCACCGTGTTGTCGGGGAAGCGCTCTTCGTAGGGGGCGAAGCACGGGCCGAGAGGCTCGCCGGGAATGAAGCGGCGCTGCGGGCGCGCGGGCAGTTTCACCAGCGTCAGGTCGAGCGTGCTTCCGCGGCTGTGACCGGAGCGGCGCGCGATGTAGCCCTGATCGAAGAGGACGCTCTTGTCGACCCGTGGGTAGAACTCCGCCTTCATCCGCTGGTCGCCGCGCCGTGCGGCCCAGCGCGCGAAGTCGTCAACGGCCCGTTGCGGGCGGTAGCAGTCGTAGACCTTGAGCGTGTAGCCGCGGACGAGCAGCGACGATTGCGCGTGGCTCAGGGCCTCCGCTGCGGGACGCGTGAGGATGCAGAGCGGCTCGCGATAGCCCACGATCGGCCGCCCGATGAAGTTGTGATTGCTGTCGTAGCGGATGTCGTGAAGGATCGTCGGGTCGACCCGCTTGAGATCGACGAACGAGGCGGGTGCCCTGACGTCCGCGCGCGCGACCGGAGCCGTCGTGACGGCGGCCAGGAGCAGAAACGCGACAAGGAGGAGTATCGAGCGGCGCGCAGCGGAGCGGGCCATGATCGAGCGCTACCCAGAGTCTTGGCGGGCTTAACCCGCCGTTCCCGAATTCCTGGGCTCTCTCGATGGCGCTACCAGGGCGGCGAGAGCGGTATGCGTCCCGGCTCACTTGCCGACCGACTCAGCCCAGCGGCGCATCGCGTAGCGGAACCAGTTGTCGCCATAGGGGAAGTAGATCCTGACGGGGACGCCGCGGGCGGCTAGGGCGCTCGCGTCCGCGCTGCGCACTCCGAGCAGCATCTCGACGCCTATATCCGGCAGGGCACGCAGGAGCGCTTCACGCAAGACCGGATCGTGGGTGGCGAGCGTGAGGTCTGCGCCGGCCGCATGCAGCTCGTGCGCGAGCTCGAGGTAGGCGAGGTCGGTGGGTTCTCCCCATCGCCGCGCGACCCGAGGATCCTCCACGTAGGCGCCCTTGACGAGCCTGAGCGGCACCCCGGCCTCGGCCAGGGCGTGGGCATCCGCGCGGCTGCGCTCGAGGTTCGCCTGAACGGTTGCCGACACCGCGCCGCCGCTGCGCGCCACCGCCAGGACCGCCGTCAGGATGCGCTCAGCGCGGCGCTCCTCCTCCGCGCCGACCTGGACGCGTCGGCCCTGCGGCAGCGCCGCGGCGATCCGCTCGAGACGCCGCTCCACGGCCTCGCCGGGCTGATCGAGCCCGATGTGCGAGAGGTCGATCGACAGGAACGTGTTCTCCGGCGCCCGATCGAGGGCGTGCGCGAGGGCGACGTAGTCGCGGGCAACTCCGTCGGCCTCGATCGGGTCGGACACCCTCTCCCCGAAGAGGTCGATTGAGCCGGCGAATCCCTCGGCGGCGAGGCGGTGCGCGCATGCGAGCGCATCCTCAAGCCGCGTCCCGGCGACGTAGGGGCTGGCGAGCCGGTAGGCGGTCCACTCACCGCCCGGAAGCGCGCGGACTGCTCGCTCCCACGCCGCGCTCGTCGCGAGGGTGAACAGGAGGCGCCGAAGTGGGGCCGCTCTAGACACGTCCTAGCAGCTCATCCCGCCGGTGGGCTCCCTTCTTGAGCCGGTGGCGGCATGAACGTGGGCGGATCGCGCTCCATCCCGCGCCGGTGGAAGAACGCGGCAAAGGATCCAGCGAGCACCGCGACAGCAGAAATCGCGTATGCCTGCAGGAAAACGTCGAGTACGCGTGCCGGTGTCGAAATCGGGTTCGGCAGCTGGGACGAGACGGTCAGAAGTTGTGTGCTGGTCCAAAAGACGGAATCCCCGAACGTCGTGATCTCCGTGCCGAGCTGACGGCGCTCGAACACAAAAATGAGCAGGCTGGCCAGGGCGTCGAGGGCCACAGTCGCAATGCAGAGGAATACGAGCCGCGAGCGAAGGTGTTCATGTGTTGGCGTGGCCGCGCGCGCGACCTTCACTGCCTCGCGACTCGCGGTTCTGACCGGTCCCGGCACGTCGCGAGTATCCCCATCGGGGCGGTCGTACAGCTCGCCTCGAGGCTGGGCATCATCGACCATGGAAAACGGGAGTTGCCGCGTTGCTTTCGTCTTGGGCGCGGCATACTGCAACCGATGCCCTACGTCCCGGCCGCCGATCGCTATGGGGCGATGCCCTACCGTCGCTGCGGGCGCAGCGGACTGAAGCTCCCAGCCGTCTCGCTCGGGCTTTGGCAGAACTTCGGCGGTGACCGGCCCATAGAGACCAGCCGGGCGATCCTCCGCCGAGCGTTCGACCGCGGCATCACGCACTTCGACCTCGCCAACAACTACGGGCCACCGTACGGCTCGGCCGAGACGAACTTCGGCCGAATCTTCGCCGACGACTTCCGCCCCTACCGCGACGAGCTGGTCATCTCCACCAAAGCGGGCTACGACATGTGGCCGGGACCGTACGGCGATCGGGGCTCGCGCAAGTACCTGCTGGCGAGCCTCGATCAGAGCCTGCAGCGGATGGGCCTGGACTACGTCGACATCTTTTACTCCCACCGTGCCGACCCCGACACGCCGCTGGCGGAGACGCTCGGCGCGCTCGATACCGCCGTCCGCCAGGGCAAGGCGCTCTACGCTGGTGTTTCCTCCTACTCGGCGCGCCGTACCGAGGAGGCCGTGCGCATCCTCCGCGAGCTCGGCACGCCGCTGCTGATCCACCAGCCCTCTTACTCGATGCTCAACCGCTGGATCGAGGGCGGCCTGCTCGCCGTCCTCGAGCGCGAGGGCGTTGGGTGCATCGTGTTCTCGCCACTCGCCCAGGGCATGCTCACCGACAAGTACCTCCACGGCGTCCCGGAGGACTCGCGCGCCGCGCGCGGTGACTCGTTCTCTCCGGAGCTGCTGACGGACGAGAACCTCGAGCGCATTCGCGCCCTCAACGAGATCGCTGCTCGCCGCGGCCAGAGCCTGGCACAGCTGGCGCTCGCGTGGACGCTGCGCGAGCCGCGCGTGACGTCGACGCTGATCGGCGCGAGCAGCGTTGCGCAGCTCGAGCAGAACGTCGCGGCGCTCCAGCGCCTGGAGTTCGACGCCGAGGAGCTCGCCGACATCGACCGCTACGCCCAGGAGGGATCCGTCAACATCTGGGCCTCGTCGAGCAACGCCTGACGGCTACGCGCGGCTGAGTGGCGGATTGCCCTTCGCCCCCTTCACCGACACGCTCAAAAGCCGCATCGCGTCGAGCGTCACGGGCGTTGGGGGCCGCGAGCCTCGACCGCTTGCAGATCCGGCGGCGCGACCGGCGTGAGATAGAACCGCGCGATCGCCGGGACGTCGCGCCCGAGGTCGGCACGCAGCCGCGACAGCACTCCCGCGACCTCGCCGCCGGTCAGCCGGTCCGACATCTCGACATCGGCGGCGACGAGCACTTCCGCCGGACCGAGGTAGACGGCGTCGAGCCGCGTCACGGCGCGAACCGCCGGCTCGGCCTCGAGCCGGGCGCGCAGCCGCTGCACGTAGCGGTCCGGCACCGACTGGTTCGTAAGCAACTGCCGGTTGCGCGTCGCCAGTCGCGACGCGAGATAGCACAGGAGGCAGCCGATGACGATCGATCCGAGTGCATCGGGGACGCCCGACCCAGTGACGCGGTGCAGGACGATCGCCACCAGTGCGAGGGCCGCTCCGAGGACGTCGATGGTGTCCTCGAGGAACACGGTCAGAACCGTCGGATCCGGTGTCTCGCGCACGAACTCGCGGACCGACAGCTCGCGCCGTGCGGCCTGCAGGCGCAGCTGCCGCCCCGCCACCAGGCGGCTCGTCCCGTCCAGCAGCAACGCGATCACGAGAACCGCGACGCCCGCCCAGAACGCGTCGAGCTCGGGCGGATGCACGAGCCCCTGGACGCCCTCCCAGATCGCGAACGCGCCGCCGACGACGAACATGCCGACCGCCGCCAGGAGCGCCCAGTAATAGCGTTCGGGGCCATAGCCGAACGGGTGCGACGCGTCCGCGGGGTGCCGGCTGCGCCGGATGGCGATATAGAGCAGCACCTCGTTGCCGGCGTCGGCGACGGTGTGCAGGGTCTCCGCGAACAGCGCCGGCGAGCCGGTCAAGGCGGCGGCGGTGCCCTTCGCCACCGCGATCGCCGTATTGGCGGCCAGCGCGGTGAGGACGCTGCCGAGGCTCTCGTCCCGGGCGGCCGCGTTCATCGCACCACTCTTGCGCGCGATCCCGTCCGGCGCAACGCGGCGAGCTCGGCTTGCGGGGGCGTTGATTGGCCCCCCGGCCTTTCGCTGTAGAGCGGGTAGGACCCTTCATTGTGTCCGGGCGACGCTTCCCGCTCTCAGGCGTCTCTCTCATCAAGTGCTCATCGAAGGGCGGTGCACTGGAGGCGGATTCTCGGAGGCTCACGCAGAGCGGCAGGGCACGCGGCCCCAGATCGACGTAAGGCGGCAGTCATGACCAACACACGCACCGCTTAGGTGATCGGCGGAGGGACACGCACCGCTTTGGTGATCCGCGGAGGGATCGCCGGGCCGGTGGCCGCGATGGCGCTACAGGAGGTGGGGATCGGCCCCACGGTGTAGGAGGCGTACCGCGGCACGGCCGACGGGGTCGGCGGTGGGCTGAGCATCGTGCCCAACGGCCTGAACGCACTGGCCGTGCTCGGAGCCGATGAGGTCGTGCGGCGCATCGGCATGCCGACGACCGCCATGGTCATCCAGAGCTGGACCGGCAAACGGCTCGCCGAGTTCGGCACCCTTCCGGGCCTGCCGGACACGCAGTTCGTGTGGCGCGCCGAGCTCTACCGGACCCTATACGAGGAGGCGGCCGGCCGCGCCATCCCCACCGAGCACGGTAAGCGGCTGGTCGGCGCGGAGAAGAGCGGCGACGGCGTCACTGCTCAGTTCGCCGACGGCACCGAGGCCAGCGCCGACATCCTGATCGGAGCCGACGGCATCCGGTCCACCGCCCGGTCGCTGATCGACCCGGCCGCACCGCAACCCGGGTACGCCGGCCTGCTCAGCTTCGGCGCCCGGACGAGCGACACCGGGCTGTTGTGGCTCTACTTCGCTCGCTTTGACGAGAGGGTGTTCGACTGGGCACCCGCGGGAGGCCTGAGCGAGCGACGGCGGTCGTTTGCGTTCGGCTACGGCCATCTCATTGTCTTCCCCGCACTGGCCGCCGCCGGGGTCGGCGTGCAGCTCGCGATCGAGGCGTCCGTCGGCAGGCACAACGGGGTGATGCGGCCGTGGTGCTGGCCATCGCGCTGGCCGGCTATCTCATCGGACTGTCGATCGTCCAATGGGCCGCACCGCGAGGCCTCGCGCTCCCGGTGCTCATCTGCCGGGGGGTGCTTGCATCCGCGGCGCTGGCGCTGGCTGGTCTCGGCGGAGCCCTGAGCGTGCTCATGCTCGTCGGCCTCGCGGCCGCTGCAGTGCTCGCCGAAACCGTGTTGGAAGGCGTCATCGAGCCGACGGCGAGGATGCCGCCGCCTCGAGGCGTTGGGTCATCGCTTGGCGGCAGTCACCCCTGACAGCGCGATGGCGGCGCTCGCCGCCGCGAGGAGCAGGACTGCCATGCACACGGCTAGGCCCCAGCGGGCGGCCACGTCGAAGCTCGCGATGGCGTCGTCGAGGAGGTCGACACGGGCCGCACCACCCAGGCGATTCGCGACGTCGGTCGCGTCCTCGATTGACTCCTTCGCCGCGGCGGGTACGTGGGCCTCGTCCGTGACCAGGGTGGCATAGATCGCGGCGAACACGCTCCCGACGATCGCCACGCCGAGGGCACCGCCGACCTGCCTGGCGAGCTGGTTCACCGCGGCGCCGTCGCCGGCCTTTTCGAGCCCGACGTCGTTCATGATCACCGCCGTCGCCGGCGGGAAGGTGAGGCCGAAGCCGCAGCCGACGATCCCCGTGCCGACCACCACGCGCACGGGCGAGCTCCCGCCGGACAGGAACAGAAGCGACACGAAGCCGGCCGCCGCAATGAGCAGCCCGGCGAGTAGGGGGACGCGCGGCCCGTACCGCCTCATGAGCCGCCCGCTCAGCGGCGAGAGCGCACCCAGGCCGAGGCCAAACGGCGCAAGCTCGAGGCCCGAGGCGAGCGCCGACTCGCCCTGGACGTACTGCACGTACTGGGGCAGAAGAAACAGCATCCCGAGCGTCGCGATGTAGGCGGCGAGGATGGCCAGGGCACCCGCCGCCACGCGCGGGCGTGCGAGCACGCGCACGTCGAAGAGCGGCGCGGCTCGGCGCAGCTCTACGGCGAAGAACGCGACGCCGCCGGCGAGGCCCATCGCCATGGCGCAGAGCACGGCCGGGCTCGTCCAACCCGCGTCTACGCCCTCGATGAGCGCGAACACGATGCCGATCAGCGCAACGGTGGAGAGCGCCACGCCGGGGAGGTCGAGCGGCGGCGCCCCGGGCCGGCGCGATTCGGGCAGCCAGCGCAGTCCGAGCGGTGCGGCCAGCAGCACGAATGGGACGTTGACGAGGAACACCCAGCGCCAGCCCGCCACGTCTACGAGCACCCCGCCCACGACCGGCCCGAGGGCGAGCCCGACCCCGCCGACCGCCGACCAGACCCCCACCGCCTTCGGTCGCAGCTCGGGCGGGAAGAGCACGGCGAGGAGTGACAGGGCCGGAGGCAACACGCAGGACGCCGCCACGCCCATGAGCACGCGCGCGGCGATCACCTCGCTCACCGTCTGCGACGCGGCGGTCAGGACGGACGCGGCGGCGAAGCCGACGAAGCCCGACAGGAACACCCGCCGCCGCCCGAAGCGATCGGCGAGCCCACTGCCGACGAGCAGTAGGCCAGCGAGCGAGACAAGGTATGCGTCGAGGACCCACTGCAGCTCGCCGATGCCGGCGTCCAGATCGTTCGACATATCCGGCAGCGCGACGTTGACGATCGTCATGTCCATCGCGCTGATGAAGATCGCCACGCAGATGACCCCGAGGCCCCACCAGCGCTTGTCCGGGGCCGTCTCGCGCGCCGAGGGCTCCGGTGAGAAATGGATGAAGTGCGGGACCTCGATGGTCGCTACCTGGCGAGCGCGCGATCGACGGCCCCCGCCGCGACCTTCGCGAACCCGGCGGCTCGGACGAGCCGCCCGTGCCTAAGGCGCAATGGTGGCGCAGATGACATAGACGGTCATGCTCCAATCGCCCGCGCCCCCGGACACCCTGCGAGTATGCCGTTTGCGCCCGCGGTGGCGAGCGAAACGGTCACGAGGGCGGCGAGAATGATCAAGGCGAGGGCGAGATATCTCACGGTGCGACTCCTTCAGATGGCAACGCCGGTCATTGTCCGATGCAGCGGCACCCTTTCGACGCGAGGCCGAGTGGTCCCTTGCTCCCGCACCAAATTGTGCACTCCCTCCCGGCAATAACCCCATCTACGGCGGGAGCGGCCGCGATCGGCTGATCGACGGGCGAGCCGCGACGACGGTGCGCGCGGACAGGGATCCCGCGGCGCGCCAGATCCCCACGAAAAGCTCGATGAGCACGCCATCACCGCCGGCGACTACACGCAAGGGTGCGCGATCCGGAGCCGGGCCACAGGTGGGCTAGTTCGGTCTCCCGCGCATTCAGCGTGCTGTCGTGGCATGGCCCAGCAGGCGGGAGTGCGCCTCCTGGATCGCCGGGCCTGGTGTCATTCCGAGTTCGTCACGCAATTTCATGCGCGCGCGATCGTAGACGCGCATGGCCTCGCCGACGTTTCCCTGTGCGGCGAGGGCGTCCATCAGCAGGCGATATCCGGTCTCGCGCAGGGGCGAGTGTTCGACCAGGCGTCGAGCGGCGCGTTCGGCGCCGGCCAGCTCGGCCCCGCCGATTCCGAGGCAGGCCGCAGCGTATGCCTCGAGGGCATGGTCCAGCACATCGTCCAGGCGCCGGCGCCACGCGTCGATCCACGGGCCTTCGTGCTGGGGTAGGAGACGCCGCCCAGCGATGAACTGAGCGCGCAGGGCCGGACCCCAGGCGCGTCTCCACTCGCCGAGGGCTACGGCCGACTCCGCCTCATGGACGCCCGCGAGCGCGTCCTCGACGTCGACTCTGGCGGCCGCGGGGAGGGCGAGAGTCACGTCGCCCCGGCCTCGCAGGACCTCTGGGCCAACGGCCGAACGCAGCTTCGAGAGGAGGACGGTGAGCGCCGCCGGCGCGGCGGTGGGGACGGCGTACGGCCAGAGCGCTTCGATTAGCTCGTCGCGGGCGAGCGGGCGGCCGCGATTGAGCGTTAGGTAGGCGAACAGAAGCCGACCCTGTCGGCTCGGGAGAGTGCCTTCGATCCGGCGGCCTTTGAGCTCGACGACGAGCAGGCCGCAGAGCTGGACTCTTGTCGGCGGGAGGGTCTCCAACCATCCTCCAAGCTTTGGTAAACATACGCGCAAGGGGCGTCTCCGACAATCGCCGGAAAGCGAGAAGCCCAATGGCCAGGCAGATCAAGTGCGAGTGCGGCTACGTCGCGCGGGCCGAGACGGATGACGAGGTGATCGACTTGCTCGAACACCACGTCCGCAGTGACCACCCCGAGCTCGTCGACACCGAGACTCGCGAGGAGATCGCCGGCTGGATCGAGGTCGTGGACTAGCGCGACCCGCGTCCACGCGCGCTGCCCGGCCGTGGGCAAAGGAGGCGACAGATGTCTACGGGTACCACTACGCTCGACCCCGAGCGCCTGGACGCGTTGCTCAGCCGAGCCGTCGTCGAGTTCGGCGCCACGGTCAACGCCGCGCTCGTCGTGATCGGCGATCGCCTCGGGCTCTACCGCGCCCTTGCCGAGGCGGAGGCGCTGACGTCCACCGAGCTGGCAGAGCGAACCGGAACGGCCGAGCGCTACGTACGTGAGTGGCTCAACGCGCAGGCGGCGAGCGGCTACGTCGAGTACGACGCCGCCAGCCGTCGCTACGCGCTGACCCCAGAGCAGGCCGCGATCCTGGCCGACCGGCCTGGCCCGGCCTTCGTCGGCGGCGGCTTTCAGGTCGCGCTGGGCGCCGCCGCCGGCCTCGAGCGCATCCAGGAGGCGTTCCTGACCGGCGCGGGCATGGGCTGGCACGAGCACAGCCACGACGTCTTCGAGGGCTGCGAGCGATTCTTCGAGCCCGGCTACCGGGCCAACATCATCGACGCTTGGATTCCCGCCCTCGAGGACGTGCACGAGCGGCTGGAGGCGGGCGGATCGGTGGCCGACTTGGGCTGCGGCCACGGCGTTTCGTCGATCGTGATCGCCGAGGGCTACCCCGCGGCCGAGGTGATCGGCTTCGACTACCACGACGAGTCGATCGCGCAGGCGCGCCGCCGCGCCGAGGCGGCCGGGGTGTCCGATCGCGTGCGCTTCGAGGTCGCGGCGGCCGACGCGTTCCCCGGCGCGGGCTACGACCTGGTCGTGTCCTTCGACTGTCTGCACGACATGGGAGACCCCGTCGCCGTGGCCCGCCACGTCCGCGAGACGCTCGCCGACGACGGCACGTGGATGATCGTCGACCCCTACGCGGGCGACCGCGTCGAAGACAACCTCAACCCCGTGGGACGGGCCTACTACGCCTTCTCCACCATGCTGTGCACTCCGAATTCGCTGTCTCAGGACGGCGGCTTGGCGCTCGGGGCGCAAGCCGGCGAGGCGCGCCTGCGCGAGGTCGTCACCGCGGGCGGCTTCACCCGCTTCAGGCGCGCCACCGAGACCCCCTTCAACCTCGTGCTGGAGGCCCGGCCGTGAGCTCCGACGGCGCGCCGGAGGCGATCGCGCTGGAGCCCGTCGACGCGCTCACGGTGACCACGCTCGTGGACAACGTGACGGACACGCTGCTGCCGGATCAGGGTCCCGCCAAGCGGCCGTCGATGACGGCCGCGCCGCGCATCGCGGCGAGATTCCACGTCGGCGGCGACACCGACGACGCCCTGCGCGCCGAGCACGGGTTCTCCGCGCTCGTGACGGTCCAGAAGGCCGGCCGGGGGACGCGCGTGCTCTTCGATGCGGGACGAACGCCGGACGGGCTGGTCGAGAACATGCGCCGGCTCGACCTCTCACCCGCCGACATCGAGATCATCGTCCTCAGCCACGGTCATTGGGACCACGTCACCGGGATGGACGGGCTCGTGCGCCGGCTCGGCAGCGCGAACATGCCTGTCCTGATCCACCCGGAGTTCTGGAGACGCCGCCGTCTGGCGTTCCCCGGCCGCGACCCCGTAGAGCTGCCCACGACGAGCAAGGGAGCATTGCGGGGGGCGGGGTTCGAGATCGTCGAGCAGCGACGGCCCTCCTTCCTGCTCGACGGCTCGCTGCTGGTAACGGGCGAGGTCGACCGCACCACGGAGTTCGAGCGCGGGTTCCCGGGGCACGAGGCCTACCGGCACGGCGGATGGGGGGCCGATCCACTGATCCTCGACGACCAGGCCCTGGTGGCGAGCGTCCGCGGACACGGGCTCGTGGTCCTGACCGGCTGCGGGCACTCGGGGATCATCAACGTCCTGCGCTGCGTGCGAAAGCTCACCGGCGAGGACCAGATCCACGCCGTGGTCGGTGGCTTCCACCTGGGCGGGAAGGCATTCGAGCCGATCATCGGACCAACCTGCGAGGCGCTCGGTGAGTTCTCGCCCGACTTCCTGGTGCCGGCGCATTGCACGGGCTGGCAGGCCACCCACGCGCTCGCCGCACGGTTTCCCCAAGCGTTCATCCAAAACAGCGTCGGCACGCGGTTCGAGTTCACCGCGGCCGACGCCTAAGGAGGCCCGGCCATGAACTCCGGCGGTGCCCCGGTGCCCCGCGGGCCGGTAGTCCCTTCGAACGAGGAGGCGATCGAGGCCTGGAACGGCGTTCTCTTCGACCGCTTCGTGCGCTTCCGCGACATCGTCACCACCGGACTCCGTGCGCACGGCGAGCAGGGGCTCCGCCTGCACCCACCCCGACAGGGCGACCGGGCGCTCGATGTCGGCTGCGGATTTGGCGACACCACCCGGCGGCTCGCCGAGCTCGTCGGGCCCCAAGGGGAAGCGCTCGGCGTCGATGCCGCGGAGCGGTTCGTAGACGCCGCTCGCCGGGAGGCGGCGGAAGGAGGGGTGACGAACGCGCGCTTCCTCGTGGCCGATGTCCAGGCATGCGACCTCGACGGTGGCTTCGACTACGCCTTCTCGCGCTTCGGGACGATGTTCTTCGCCAATCCGGTGATAGCGCTCCGAAACGTTCGGCGGGCGCTCGCCCCCGGCGGCCGCCTGTGCATGGTCGTTTGGCGGCGCAAGCTCGACAACGAGTGGCTGCACCGCGCCGAGCGGGTGGTCGAGCGGTTCTTGACCCGGCCCGAGTCCACAGACGAACCCACCTGCGGACCAGGCCCGTTCTCGATGGCAAGTGCGGACACGACGACCGACGTGCTCGTGCGTGCGGGCTTCGAGGACATTTCTCTGCATCGCTGCGACATCGAGATCGCGATCGGCGCCGACCTCGACGAGGCGGTCGAGTTCGTCATGGCGCTCGGTCCCGCGGGCGAGCTGATCCGCGTCGCGGGCACCCAGGCCGAGGCGCGTCGCTCGGCCATCGTCGCAGCCCTCCATGAGGCGCTCACCGAGCTGCAAAGACCAGACGGAACCGGGGTACGGGCGCCGGCCTCCACCTGGGTCGTCGGAGCGCGCTCGCTGGAGCCATGATCACTGCAGCGCCACCACGTCCGCGGGCCAACCCGATGCTCGGCTGGGCGCTCGACCTGCGCAGGAGCCGGATCCGCACGTACGAGCGGGTGATGCGCCAGCACGGGGACGTGGTGCGTCTGGTCGTCGGTCCGCCCGGCGTGCGGTTCGAGCTGTATTGCGCGTTCCATCCGGACGGCGTCAGGGCCGTGCTGGCCGGCTCGCGTGACGGCTATTCGAGGCGCAACCGGTTCTACGAGGAGATCGCGGAAGCGTTCGGCTGGGGGCTGCTCACGAGCGAGGGCGAGCTCTGGCAGCGGCAGCGACGTCTCATCAAGCTGTTCTTCACCCGCAAACAGATCGCGAGCTACGCCGAACTGATGGCCGACGAGGCCGCTGCCGTCGCCGGGCGTTGGGATCGCGCCAGCCGGAACGGCGGCGCCCGCGACGTCGGCGTCAAGTGTGTGGCGCTGCGGAGGGGCTGGCCGTTAGCGCCCCGGTCCGGACAGTGGAGACTGCTCCGGCTCGAGCTGCCGTGCGAGCCAGGCGCTGAGCAGCGCTCCGGCGGCCGCCAGAGCGACGGCAGCTGGAAACACTCTGGGGCGGATGTGGTGGCGCGCGAGCAGGCATGCAGCCGCGTCGAGGCCGTCTACTGCGGCGGACGCCTCGAGCCAGCCGTACACGGGCGCGCCGCGGTCCAGGGCCACGAGCAGCCCGAGCCCCAGGCCAAGGTCGCGGGCGCCGACCATGCGGGCGAAGAGGCGCGTGGCGCCCTCGGACCCGTCACGGCCGGTCATTGTGCTGCCCACGAACTTCGGCGCCAGGAGCGACACGACGCCGATGGCGATCCTGCCGCGCGCCAGGCCGACCGCCAGGTCCCTTTCCTCCATCGCCGGATCGTACGAGATCAGCCGTCGCCTGCTACAGGACCGCCTCGTCCCCCGTGGCGACCTCTTCCAACGCCGCGATACTCCGCAGTCATGGGTGATCCGGACCGACGCAGACGAAGCCGCTCCGGCCGCCTACTCGACGCGCTGATCTGGGGGACGGCCCTCGGCGCCACGTCCGGCGCCGTGCTCGGCGATGCGATCGACGGAGTCGGGGCCGGCCCCGGCGCCGTGATCGGCGCCGTCCTGTACGCGCCGGCCGAAGCGATCACCAGCATCACGAGGGGCCCCGCCGAGCCGAAGCCGCTCTGGTACCGCATCCTCAGCAGCGCCCTGTTGATGGCGCTGTTCGGCTGGCTGCTGGGGCTCGTCTACGGTCCCGACGAGCCGTTGCTCACCGGGATCCTGAGCGGTGCTCTCGTCGGTCTGTTTGGCCTGCGTCCGGCGAAGGCGGCCCTCGGGCTCCTGGTCGGCGTCGCGCTTGGCTCTGTCTTCCAAGCTCTCGACAGCGCCCCCGAACCAGCGCTGATCGCAGCGGCGGTCACGCTCGCCTATCGCCTGATCGCGGCGGTCGCCTATCGCGGGCGGCCGCTGGTCCGGGTGATGGCAGAGGAGGTGCCGGCGTCGGAGCTGCGCTACGTCGTGCCCTTCGAGGCGCGCTCGAGGTACGTCGGCGCGGACTACGTCGAGCAGCTCGCGAAAGCGCGCGGCGGCACCTTTCGCCGCAACCCGCCCGACGTCGGGATCCTCGCCTCGCTCGACAACCTGGACGGGCCGACCTTCGACGCCGGCCGCGTGCACCCGCTGATCCGCGAGTTCTACGAGCACACCAGCCGCTTCCGCCTCTCGATCATCCCCGAGTGGCGGAGCCGGTGAAACCGGGATACGAGCTCTTCAAGCGACTGATCGCTCAGCCGCTCGGCCAGGCCACGATCCCCTCCAACATCGAAGAGGCCCAGCGGAGAATGGTGAGCACCATCGACACGATCGCCCTGGACGGCGACGAGGAGCTCGACATCCGCGGCTGGATCCGGACGTTTGCGGACTCGGGCAAGCCGATCTACGTCGGCATCTACACCAGCTTCAGGCACGACGACCGCGGCTACGTGAGCGTCGGTTTCCCGATCCCGAGCGCCAACTTCACCGCCACCCTGCTTCCCCGCAACGTCGGGGAGCATGACCTTACTGACCTCGCGAAGCGAGCCCGCATACCCGGGTCACTACCTGAGCTCCGTCGACAGCGAGCGAGACGCCCTGACCGTTCTCAAGCTGCTCTATTTCCAGGAACAGATCTTCGTCTACGTCGCGGACGGCGAGCTGAAGACGGATCACAGCTTCTACCTCGCCGGTCAGCGGTTCCTGACTCTCCACTACGAGATCGAACGTCTCGCCGTCGCGCCCGGCTGACACAGGAACGCAGAGATCCTCACGCGCCTTCCGGCGTGCGCGCCCGCCGGGGCGTGACGCAAAGGTCAGAGCCGCACCCCCAGGCGCGGCTCCGACCAACCCGACGGTTGTATGCCGAGATCATCGACGAACGAGCGTCAGCCTTCCCGGCCGCAGACCACCGGCCCGGTTTGTGACCGCCGGAGCTTCTGCAACCGCACGCCCTCGACCATCGGCTCGGCGGCCTGCGCGTCGAGCAGCGGCGGGATCAGTCCACGCAGGCGCTGCGTCATCCGGACGAGGTAGCCGGGTCTACGGGCGATGTAGCCGGGCGCGCGTTCGACCGCAATCCCATGCAGGCGCAGCCGGCGCTCCACGGTCCCCTCCGGCCGTTTCCCTGAATATTGCTCCTCGGTGAGGAAGTAGCCGCACGGGGGATCCTGGAGGATCATGTCGGGGGACGGTGCGTCCACGTCGGGCGCGCTCGGCAATGGCGGGAACGGCGGCCACGGGTACGAGCCGCGGAACACGATCCGGCCGACGCTGGCGGTCTGGGACGCGATCGACTCGCGGATCAGACGCTGGATCCTGGGCAGGTTGTCGCGATGGTAATCGAGCAGCTGCTTGATCAGCCACAACTGGCTGTACGTCTTGCGGTTCTCGTTCTGCGCCGGCGTGGCTCCGGGCCGGGTGACGCCCGCCTCGGGGCGGTTCTCGGACAGATCCCGACGATGCTCTTGAGGCCGAACGTGTTGCGCAGGATGGTCTCCTGGCTGGCGCCGCCGTTGCTGTAGGGGCCCGCCCACCAGCCGGCGAGCGCGGCATTGTCGTAGATCCTGCTCTCGGTCAGCTCGTCCTTGGCCTCGGAGTAGATCCCTTCGTAGACGTTGAGGTGGCGCGGCCCGAGGACCGGCAGGTCCTCGGTGTCGCCATTGTGGCCATCGACCGCGACCTCCGGCGTGTAGTCGCGGAGCATGGCGGCGAACGCCTTCGTCTCCGGCTCGCGAAGCAGCGAGTGGTCGCGGTTGAGGTCCTGGCCCGTCGAGCTGCCGCGCGTGTTGGCGGCGCGGCCGTCGCCGTTGAGCGTCGGGACGATCAGCACGTTGCGCGCGACATGATGTCGAGCAGGTCCGGGTCGTCGGTGAATGCGAGCTCGCGGGCCAGGATCAGGCACGACTCACACATCGACGGCTCGTTGCCGTGCACGTGGCACTGAACCAGCACCGTCGGCGTGGCCGAGATGCGCGCAGCGCTCGGAAGCGGCTCCGGGTAGCCGAAGATGAACATGTTGATCGGCCGGCCCTGGAGCGTGCGGCCGATCTCGAAGACGCGCACGCGCTCGCTGGCCGCATCGATCGCGCCCGTGTACGCATACTCGTTGAGATCGCTGGTGTATGACGCCCCGCTGATCTGCTCGAACTGCGTTCGTAGCGAGGCCCCGGGCCCGACCCCCCACTGCGGGTTCGTCGTTCCGAAGACCGGCTCGGAGTACGGTTGCTCCGTCGTCCCGAACCGAGCCCGAACTCGCCAGCGGAAGCGCTCGCCGAGAACAAAACCGGACTCCGCGAACGTCGGCGCGTCCGGCCTGACCGTGCGGGTCGGCTCCCAAAGCCCGACGATCTGGGCCGCGCCGGTGGGCTGATCAGCACCATCTACAGGCGTGCGCGATCTGGTAGTCGGTGGCCCCTTCCACGGGATCCCAGCTCAGCGTCACGAATCCCTCGCCCCGCGCCGCTCCCAGGCCCGTTACCTGGTTCGATCTTCCCCGCACCCTTGCTCGGTCTTGGTCTACGGACCAGTTCCTGGGCTCACAAGTTCGAAACAACCATCACAAGCTCGGGCGAAGCGACCCGGCGCTCGACCTCGATCGAGCCTCCACACCGACGCGCCGCGACGACCACGGGCACTTGATCGTCGGCTCGCGCCGCCCGTCGTCAGCGGTGACCCGCGAGGGCTTCGGCGAAGCCGGCGGAATCGGTGAGCATCGCGTCTCCCGCGAAGCGGAGCGTCTCAAGCGAGCGCGCGCCTGCGGCCCGGTCACCCGCGCCGCACGCATCCGTCACCACGATCGGGACGTATCCCAGGTCGGCGGCGTGGCGGACGGTGAGCTCGACGCCAATTTCAAGCGCCACGCCGACCACCGCCACGGCAGTCACGCCGCAGCCACGCAACACGAGGTCGAGCGGTGTGCCCTCAAACGCCGACATGGTCACCTTGTCGAAGACCGCCTCGTCGGCGGCCGGCTCCACCTCCGGTGCGATGCGGGCGTGGTCGGCGCCGGGCGGAAAGGCCGAAACGACCTCGGCAGCGGACTCACGCCGCTGCCACGCCTTCCACATCCGCAGCTGCGCGGCGCCCATCAAGCGCCGCGGCATCGTGACGTGGCGGACGAACACCGTGCGCACGCCCGACCTGCGCGCCGCTTGCAGCACCTCCCGCACCCGCCGGGTCACCGCCTCGCCGTCTTCGATCTCGCGCAAGATCCCGATCTGCATGTCATAGACGAGCAGCGCCAGGTGCTGTGGGTCGCAGGCGTCCTCCAGCGTCTGCGAAATCTCAAGACCCTCAACCCGCTCCATCCGCCTGCATCCTTTCAGGATCCCGGCGAGCGGCCGCCGCGCCGCTCCTGCAAGGGGCTCCGCGACCGGGACTCACCGACCTCAGGAACGGGCGTATCGCGAGTACGTAATGCCGCTTCGAAAGGCGTTGGCTTCGACCAGCCTCAGCTGGGGGCACTCGAATCCCTCGGGAAACAACCGGCGGCCGCGGCCCTGCACGACGGGATAGACGAACAACCGATACTCGTCGACCAGACCGGCCCCGATCAGGGTGTGGCACAGCGTGATGCTGCCGGTGACAACGACGTCCTGGCCCGGCTGCTCCTTGAGCGCACGGACCTCCTCGACGGGGTCACCGGAGAGGACCGTGGAGTTCTGCCACTGGGGGTCCGTCATGGTCGAGGACACGACGTACTTCTGAACCCGGTTGAGGTAGTCGCTGATCCCCGTGGGGTCGTCGGACAGCTGGGGCCAGTAGCCGCGCAGATCCTCGAAGGTCCGCCGGCCCACGAGAAACCCGTCCGCCTCGCTGTCCTGGCGGTGCAGTTCCGCGAGCAGGTCTGAGTTGTCGACGTCGGATTGCCCCTGAGGGTCAAACCAGTCGCCGAGCATCTCGATAGCGCCGTCGACCGTGACGTTCTGGGTGATCGCGAGGGTACGCAAAGCCGGCCTCCTCAGCTCCCGGGTCCATGGCATCGTTCGGATCTCCAGAAGAGACCACGGCCACGCTTCAAACTCACCGGTGAGCCGGACAAAAACCTGGCGGGCTGTCACGCAAGACCCGCCCGATGAAATGCTCGCCGGCGTGGCGGTTGACAAGTAACCGTCTGGTTACGTATCATCGCCCGCATGGACGCGGTGTTCAAGGCGCTGGCCGACCCGACACGCCGGAGCCTGCTCGACGAGCTGTTCGAGCACGACGGGCAGACCCTCAGCGCGCTCGAGCAGCGTTTTCCGATGACGCGAATCGGCGTCATGAAGCACCTGCGGGTGCTCGAGGGGGCCGGCCTCGTGGCCACGCGGCGGCGCGGGCGCGAGAAGCTCCACTTCCTGAACCCGGTCCCGATCCGGCTCGTCCACGACCGCTGGGTGAGCAAGTACGCCGAGCCCTGGGCCGCGACGCTCACGGGGCTCAAACGACAACTCGAGGAGGAAACAATGGACGCAGCAGACGTCCCACACCGGGTGCCCCTCAGCCCCAGCCCCGACGGTGAGGGAGCCATGGCGGTGTTCGAGATCTACATCAAGACGACGCCGGAGCGCCTCTGGGAGGCGATCACCGATCCGGGGCTGAGGGCCGGCTACAGCTTCGGAGTCGAGACCCACTCGGACTGGACGCCCGGCTCGAGCTACACGGCCGCAGTCCCCGGCGTCGTCGACATCGCCTCGGGTGAGAACCTGGAGGTCGATCCGCCGCGCCGGCTCGTTCAGAGCTTCAACGCGCTCTGGAGCGACGACGTCAAGGCCGCGGGGACCTCGAGGGTCAGCTGGGAGATCATCCCGGTCGGCGACTCGTGTCAACTGACCGTCATCCACGACCAGCTGCCCGAGGGCGCCAACCCGGAGCTCTACGGCGGATGGCCGATGATCCTCTCCGGCCTGAAGACGCTGCTGGAGACCGGCGAGTCGCTCACGACGCCCGGCTCGCTGATGTACTCGCAGGCCCAAGCGGCCGACTGAGGGTCTCCGATCGGAGGAGATCGCGCGGGCTCCTGCGCACGGCGCAGGTAGCCTGGGGCGCCGGCTTGCGCGCGGGTTACCCTTCCGGCGTGCGGAAGCGCGTCAAGACCGAGGTGTTCGCCGAGCTCAGCGATCCGGTCCTGTTCCCGAGACTGTCGGACGCCGAGATCGAGCAGCTGGCCGAGCGCGGGGAACGTCGGACCTTCGAGACCGACGAGCTGCTGTTCGAGCAGGGCATGCGCGATGCGCCCTTCTTCATCATCGAGCACGGCACGGTCGACATCCTCGACCGCCGCCCCCAGGAAGACGTGTGGTTCGCGCGGATGGACGGCGGCACGTTCATCGGGGACGTTTCCATGTTCACCGGCGAGCCGACGATCGCGGCCGGCGTCGCCGTCGAGCCGACCAGCGTGATCGCGTTCGAACGGCCCGAGCTGCGCGAAATGCTGGCCGAGCTGCCCGAGTTCGGCGAGCTCGTCCTGCAGACGATGACGGCGAGGCGGGCCTGGCTCGAGGGAAACGAGGTGGGCGTGCTGCGCCTGATCGCGTCGCGCGGGTCGGGTCGCGCCTTCGAGGTCCGCGACCTGCTCGAGCGGAACCTGCTACCGGTGCGCTGGTACGACGTCGACACCGACGCCGAGAGTGCGGCGCTGCTGGAGACGCTTGCCATCCCGCGCTCCGAAACGCCTGTGCTGATTCGGATCGACGGTATGCTCCGCAACCCCTCGGCCGCCCAGGTGGCGCGCACGCTCGGGCTACGGGCCGAGATCGACTGACAAACGTTCGACCACGTCGTGCTCGGGGGCCGGCCCCGCCGGCCTGGCAGCCGCCGTCTACGGCGCGTCGGAGGGGCTGCGGACCTTTGTGGCCGTGGCGTGGGCGCCGGGCGGACAGGCCGGCACCAGCACCAGGATCGAGAACTACCTCGGCTTTCCCTCCGGCATCTCCGGCACCGAGCTGACTCGCAAGGCGACGCTCCAGGCCCAGCGCTTCGACGCGGTCCTGTCGAGCTTCCACCGCGCCATCGAGCTCGTGGACGGCCCCGAGGGGATGGTGCGCGTCGACCTCGACGACGGTCAGCACCTGGTCGCCCGGACGCTGCTGGTGGCAACCGGAGCGCAGCGGCGAACGCTCGACGCAGAGGGGATCGACCGCTTCACCGGGGCGGGTGTGTACCACGTCGCGACCGATATCAGCGCGCGCCGCTGCGAAGGCGAGGACGTGATCGTGGTGGGAGGCGGCAACTCCGCCGGCAAGGCTGCGGTCCACTTGTCGCGGCAAGCTCGAAGCGTCCGCATGTGGTGCGGCGCGACAGCTTGGCGCCGACGATGTCCCGCTATCTGCTCAACCGCATCGAGTGTGCGGCGAACGTCGAGATCCTCCCAAACACAGAGATCGCGGCCGTGCACGGAAACGGGAAGCTCGAGGCTGTCAGCCTGCGGGATAGCGACAACGGCCGCGTGCAGCGGATTCCGACGCCGGCCGTCTTCGATGCTGGCAGCCGACGAGGCGGGCTTCGTGCTGTGCGGCTCGGCCGCCCGGGAGCACGGCTGGAGCTACGTCTCGCGCGAGCCGTACCTGCTCGAGACCGTCCGGCCCGGCGTCTTCGTCGCCGGCGACGTTCGCTCGTAGTCGACCAAGCGGGTGGCGGGAGCAGTCGGCGACGGCGCGCTCGCCGTCCGCTTCGCCCACCAGGTTCTCGGCGGCTAGCCGGCCTGCAAGAGTGACGGCTCTGTCGGGAGCGCGCTCGACCGATGGGGGCGCGCGGCGTAGGGTTTGCGCGCGCAGGAGCTCGGACGGTTGTCAGTCATCTACGTCACCGGCCACCGCAATCCGGACGCGGACTCGATCGCGTCTGCTGTCGGGTACGCGGAGCTCAAGGCCCGGCTCGATCGACGGAATCGATATGTGCCGGTGCGGCTGGGTGAGCCGAATCCGCAGACCTCCTGGTTGATTGAACGGAGTGGCGCCTCGTTGCCGGACTTCCTGCCGCACGTTCTCCTGCGGGTGTGCGACGTGATGCGCGAGAGCTTCCCGGTCGCACGCCACGACGAGCCAGTCCGGGAGGTGGGCCTGACCATGGCGCGCGAGGGGCTCGACTTGGTCCCGATCGTGAACCAGGGCGAGTTGGTGGGCGTTATGACTGAGCGCGCGCTGGCGCGGCGCTACATCCGCGAGTCTCGGGAGGCGTCGCGGCTCGACGCAGCGACGGCGGTCAGCGCGATCGTCGAGGTCCTTCAGGGCAGGCTCGTCGCCGGCGACCCCGACCGCGAGGTCGCGGGCCGGGTCTGGGTGCTGGCCATGGACGTGTCCTCGCCGACCAAGGTGGAGGCCGGCGACGTCGTCGTCGTGGGAGACCGCCCCGACGTTCAACGCCGCGCGCTCGAGCGCGGCGCCGGCCTGCTCATCACGAGCAATGGCACCGACCCAGCCGACGACGTGCTCGAAATCGCCCGCGCGCGGGACGCGTGCGTAGCGACCTCGTCCCTCGACTCCTACGTCAGCGCCCGCATGATTACGCTCGCCGCTCCCTGTCATGCGCTCATGGATGCGGATCCCCTGACGGTGCGCGTCGACGACCTCGTCAGCGACATCTCAGAGGAGGTCAAGGACGTGCACTATCGCGCCGCGGTGGCGGTCGACGCGTCCGCGCGGCCGGTCGGGCTCATCACCCGCTCGGATCTCGTTGCGCCGCAGCCGCGACGCGTGCTGCTCGTCGACCATGCGGAGCAGGCCCAGAGCGTCGCCGGCGTGGGGGAGGCGGAGATCGTGGAGATCCTCGACCACCACCACATCGGCTCGATCGAGACCCGGATCCCGGTTGCAGCCACGTTCGACCCGGTCGGCTCTACCGCGACGCTCGTGGTCGAGCGCTTCCGGCAGGCCGGCTTGGAGCCGACCCATTCGACGGCGATGATGCTCCTTGGGGCGGTTCTATCCGACACCGTGATCCTGAATTCGCCCACGACCACCGAACGCGACCACACCGTGATCGAGTACCTAGAGCGGGTGCTCGCGGTCGACGCCACTGAGTTCGGACGCGAGATGTTCGAGCGGACCGCCGACGTCTCTCAAGTGCCCGCCGAGGAGATCCTGGTGCGCGACGCGAAGGAGTACGAGGTGGGCCCGGGGAGGACTCTCTCCATCGCTCAGGTCGAGACTGTGGGCAACTCCCTGCTCGAGCGCAAAGCCGAGCTGCTGGAGGCGCTCAAGTCGCTGCGCGAGCGCGAGGGTCACGTGCTCTCCGCCCTGATGGTCACCGACATCCTTTCCAAGGGGACGGAGCTTCTCGTCGCCGGAGACACGACGCCGCTCGAGCGGGCTTTCGGCCACCCGGCGGACGGCGGGCGACTTAGCCTGCCCGGCGTCATCAGCCGCAAGAAGCAGGTCGCGCCCAAGCTGCTGGCCGCAGCGGCGCGCTGAGTGCGCTCGCCGCCTCGCCGGAGCACTACCGCCTTGATGTCCCCTTCGGGGGATGAGAAACCCTCGGATTGGGGATGAATCTCGCCCGGTTTCGTGTTCAGCTTGTTCAACTGGACACGGGCTCCCGGCGTCGGTTTGGGGGACGCGAACACGGGCCGGTAGTCTGGACGTTTCCGGTGCTGGTCTGTCTGCGGTGAATCCGCCGAAAGGAGGTTCCCGTGCGTTGCCCACGTGGGGCCGTGAGCGGCCGGGGTTGGATTCGGGCGCGGTCGAACCGCGCCTTGAGCCGATCGCTCGTCCGTCGTCTTCTCGGACTCTCGATGGGCCTCGTCGCCATGCTCCTGGTGCCGGCGGGGGCGGCCGCCATCGACGAGTACCCCGTGCCGCCGGGGAGCAACCCCGGCGGGATAACGGCCGGGCCCGATGGCGCGCTGTGGTTCGTCGCAGAGGGGACGAGCACGATCTACCGGATGACCACCGCCGGCGTCCTCGACCCGCCGGCGGGATTCCCGGTGACCATCACCGGGTCGGATTCGAGCCTGAACACGCTCGATCAGATCACGGTCGGGCCTGACCGCGCCCTCTGGTTCACCCAGCCACGGGACAATCAGATCGGGCGGATCACGACCGCCGGCGCCATCACGGAGTACACCCTTCCGAGCCCGCTGGACCAGCCCGAGGGGATCACCGCGGGACCGGATGGGGCGCTCTGGTTTTCCGCGGCAGGCATCGGCAAGATCGGGCGGATCACGACCGCCGGTGCCTTCGATCCCTCCAGCGGATTCCCCTCTACAGGGATTGCCGGCGCGGGAATTTCCGACATCATCGCCGCATCTGACGGCGCGCTCTGGTTCACGGAATCAGCCACGAGCAGCAACTCGATTGGGCGGATCACCACCGGCGGTGCAATCAGCCACTACCCGGTCCCGACCGCCGCGAGCGACCCATCCGGGATCACGGAGGTTCCGGGCGGGGGGCTGTGGTTCACCGAATTCGTCGCCAACCAGATCGGCCAAATCACGCTCGGTGGCGTCGTTACCGAGTACCCCGGAACGGGGGTCGGGCCGTCCGCGATCGCCGTCGGGCGCGATGGAGCCCTCTGGTTCACCGAGTCGGGCGGGAACTCGATTGGCCGGATTACGACTGGAGGCGCTATCACGAATCACTTCCCGGTTCCGACCCCGGCGAGCGACCCGTCCGATATGACCACCGGGCCGGACGGGGCGCTCTGGTTCACCGAGTTCCTGGGCGACAAGATCGGCCGGATCGAGACCGCCCCTCCCGCTCCACCGCCTCCACCACCAGCTCCGCTGCCGGTGGCCCCTGCCCCGACGAAGACAACCAAGCGCGCCTGCAAGGTCCCGAAGGTGAAGCGCCTCAGCGTGCGGAAGGCCAAGCGGAAGCTGAAGCGCGCCCGCTGTAAGTACCGGGTGCGCGGTCGGGGCTTCGTCGTCTCCACTCGTCCGAAGGCAGGGAAGCGCACCAGCAAGACCGTGCTAGTGAGGGCCAAGCCCAAGAAACGGAGTCGCAGGCGGGGGAGCCCGCGCTAGGGCGGAGACCTAGGCTGCGCGGCTAGCCCGGTGTGCTGCCCGGCGAGCAGGCGCTGTGCTCAGTACCACCTGCCGCGGGCGAACCCGCCGAAGGCGATGAGTCCTACCAACACGATGATCAGTCCGATCCAAAAGCTCCAGACGATCATCAGGACGACTCCGACGATGACGATGATGCCGCCGAGGGAGATGCCTGCGATTCCACCACGATCATCCGATCCAGCCACGAGTTCCTCCTCGATGTGAGCGTCGCTGCCGCAACGTACCTCTACCCCTCGCGAAGCTAGCGCAACCAGGAGTCGCGTCGAGCGGCCGAGATGGAACGGTCCGGGAGGGTCTGCCAGGTCACCTTCCGGCGACACGGCGGCGGGGGCTATCCGGTCCCGTGCGGCCCGGGCGCGTCAGAGTGTTGGTCGGTGGAGCCGAGCGGCGTGTCGCCCTCGCCGCTGGCCTCCTCGGGGACCTTCTCGGAGAGCTCCTCCGCCGCCGGTGGCTCCGCGGTTTCGGGAGTGTCCTCGTCCGGTCTCGTCTTCTTCTCGTCCATGCCTGCCTCCTACCCGCTCGGGCGACTGCTACACGGCGCCGGGGCCCTCGTTGACGAGTCAGCGTCACCCTGACGCGACGGCCGCGACCTGCTCGCGAAGCTCGGCCAGTTCCCGCAGTCTCGCCGCGCTGTCGGCGTCCGCGGGCAGGAAGTCTCGATCGCGAGGCTTGCGGCGGTGACCTCGACGGGCGCACCGAGGGGTGGCGATGATCGTGAACAGGCTGACGTCGCCTAGAGGGGTGTGCAGGTCGAGCGAGGCCATCGGCGGGGTGATCGGGAGGCCGGCCGGCGACTCGGCCGGGAGGTAGGACTCGACCTCGTCGATCAGCTCGGCCAGCGTCGCGTCGGCGTCGTCGCGGCTCGTGCGCTTGAGCTGGTGGATTAGCGGGATGCTGCGGGCGGGCGTCATCGAGGAGATGCTGGGAAGGCCGTGGTGGCGAGGGTGGTGGCACCAATCCCGAGGAGCTCTTCGCGGTCGGCTGTGCCGCGTGCTTCGAGGGGGCCATGATGCTGGCGGCGCAGCGCATCAAGCTCCCCGTCGAGCAGGTGGGCGACGTCGCCATCGACTCGAAGGTCATCCTCATCCCAGCCGGGGACCGCGCTCTCAAGCTCGGCGTCGAGCTCGCCGTCCGACTCCCCCGGTCGAGGATTGCCGGCAGGCCGCCGAGCTCGTCCGCGCCGCACACGGGATCTGTCCGTACTCGGGCGCGACGCGCGGGAACATCGACGTCGCGCTCAGCGTCAACGGGGTGACGCTGGAGGGCGAGACCGAGGTGGCGAACGGTGAGCTTTCGCCCCGATAGGACCAGGCGGCGCGAAATGGGCCACGGTGCGATGCTCAGTCGATGTTCTTCAAGGAACGGTTGAGGGGCCACGACGGGGTCCTGCGAGGCGTGATGTGCGTGATTCCTTCCGCCGTGGCGGCGCAGGCGATCGCCGCCGCCGGAGCCGACTTCATCCTGATCGATCGCGAGCACGGGCCGATCGAGCGGGAAACGATGCACGCGATGATGGCCGCTACCACCGGCACCGCCTGTTCAGCACTCGTACGGGTCCCGGCGATCGACGAGGCCGAGGTCAAGGCGGCCTTGGACGCTGGGGCCGAGGGAATTGTCTATCCGCTTATCCGGTCGGCGGAGGACGTGGAGCGGTGCGTCGCCTACATGGCATACCCGCCGGCCGGGTCGCGTGGGTGGGGGCCATTCGTCGCCCACTCTCGGTTCGGTACGCCGCTTGGCGATTACTCCGCCGCGGTGGGTGGGCACCTCAGCTGCTGCGTGCTGATCGAGACGGTTGGGGCGGTGGAGGACATCGACGCGATCGTGGAGATCCCCGGCCTCGATCTCGTCGTCGTGGCACCCTTCGACCTAAGCGGTGCCCTCGGAGTCGAGGGGCAATTCGACTCGCCGGTGTTCGTCGAAGCGGTTGCTCGGGTCGAAAGCGCCGTCCAAAAGAAGATTCCCCTCGGTGGCGTCGCGTTCACCCGGGAGCAGAGCGCCGCTCTCGCCGCCAAGGGATACCGGGTCCTGCTTCACGGCTTTGACGTGCTGATGCTGAAGGAGCGCACAGCGGCCTTTAAGAACTGGCGCTGAGCCGCCGCCTGACGGCGCCGCGCTGTTTCCGCGCCGTCGGGCCGGGAATGCGATCTGCAGCGATGGCAGGCGCGCGACTTCGAGGGGGAGCGGCCCAGGGTGCCGTCCGGCCGGTGAGCCGGCGATGACACCCGGGCGGCTCGCACGCGCCTACGCGTGGGTGGTGGTCGGCCTGCGACACGTGATCGTGCTCGCTTGGATCGCCGGCGCGGTGGCGGCCACGCTGTACCTTCCCGGCCTCGGCGGCGCGGCCAGCAGCCCGCTCGGGGACCTGGTGCCGAAGCACGCCGAGGCCACGGACGTCGCCGAGCGTTCGGCAAGGCTGTTCGGGACCCCGCTCGTCACCGACACGATGGTGGTTCAGCGCGACCCCGGGGGCTGCCTGCGGCCGAGCAGCGGCGAACCCTGCTCGCCTCGTGCGATGTCAGCGAGCGCCCCGAGCGAGATCTCGCCCTGATCTCGGGCGCGCTTCCGATCAGGACCGCCTTCGGCCTCTTGTCGGAGCGGGGGGAGAGGTCAACGACCGCGGTGACTTACCTGTTCTTCTCGACTGAGGCCGGCCTCGAGGAGCGCGACCAGGACGCCCACAAGTACGCCGAGCGGTACCTGGGGCGACCGGAGGCGCACGTCGTCGGCGTCACGGGGGCCGCGCCCGCGCAGCTCGCGCAATTCGACGAGATCGACGACTCCCTGCCGTTGATCGAGATCGCCAGCGTGCTCCTGATCGCGCTGATCGTGGGCTTCACTTCCGTTCGCTGGCCGCTCCGCTCGTGACCGTGTTTGCGGCCGCCATCGCCTACCTCGTGGCGATCCGGGTGCTCGCCTGGGGGGCGAGCGGCTCGACCTCCGCGTGGCACAGGAGGTCGAGCCGCTGGTCCTGGTCCTGCTCCTGGGCCTCGTGACCGACTACTCGGTCTTCCTCATGTCGGCGATGCGCCGCGAACTCGAAAAGGGGGAGGGGGTTACTGCCGCAGCCCGCGCCGCGGCCGCGCGCACGGTGCCCGTCATCCTCGCCGCGGGGCTCATCGTGGCGGGCGGAGTTGCGGCGCTGGTGGTCGGCCGGCTCGAGTTCTTCCAGACGTTCGGACCGAGCCTCGCGATCACGAGCCTGATAGCCCTCGCGGTGTCGATCACCCTGATCCCCGCCGCGCTCGCTCTGCTCGGCGGGCGCCTGTTTGGCGGGAAGATGCGCGCGTCCGCTCGCGCGGCCGAGACGTCGGGCCAGGGCCGCCGCGCAGGAGCGCTCACCCGGCGCCTCACCGCCACGCGGCGCGTTCCGCGCCTCGCCCGCGAGGCCGGTACATCGCGGCGGAGCATGCTCTTCGCGCGCGTCCTGAGCGCCCGGCCGCTCGCGGCCCTGGCGGTTGTCTTCGCGGTGCTGCTCCTGCTGATACCGGCCACCGGCCTGTCGCGGCTCGACCTCGGCTCACGTTCATCCGGGCGCTGCCACACGACAGCGAGCCAAGGCGCGCCGCGGCAGCGGCCGGCGAGGGGTTCGCGCCCGGCATCGTTTCCCCCACGGAGATCCTGCTCGAGCGGCGGGGGCTGGGTGGCAAGCGCGAGGAGCTCGACCGCCTGGAACAGCTGCTGTCCGACCCGCCGGGAGTGGCCGCCGTGGTCGGACCGCGGGAGGAGGCCCCGGATCCGCGTGCGCGGTTCGTGAGCTGGACGACGGGCTCGGCCGCCCGGTTCGCGGTGGTATTGGACGAGGACCCGCTCGGATCGAGAGCGATCGACCGCCTCCACTCGCTACAGGAACGGATGCCGAGACTCCTCGCGGAGGCCGGGCTCGACCCAGGCACGCGGGTGCGCTACGGCGGCGAGACCGGCGCTGGCCGACGAGACGATCGACCTGATGGCGAACGACCTTCGCTCGAATCGCCCTCGTGGCGCTGGCGGTGAACTTCCTCCTGCTGGCGCTCTCGTACGCGCGCTGGTCGCGCCCCTGTTCCTCCTTGCCGCCAGTGTGCTCGGCCTCGCGGCCACGCTCGGCCTGACCCTTACTTCGCCGAGTTCGTACTGGGCAGCGACGAGCTCACCTACTACGTCCCCTTCGCCGCCGCGGTGCTGCTCGTGTCGCTCGGCTCGGACTACAACATCTTCGTGGCGGGGAGGATCTGGACCGAGGCCCGCCGCCGGCGTCTGCGCGAGGCAATCGCGGTCGCCACGCCCTCGGCGGCGCGGACCATCCGGGTGGCGGGGATCGCGCTCGCAGCGAGCTTTGCCCTGCTCGCGATCGTGCCCCTCCGCTCGTTCCGGGAGTTCGCCTTTGTGATGGCCGCGGGTATCGCCATCGACACCTTCGTGGTCCGACCGCTCCTCATCCCCAGCCTCATCTCCCTGTTCGGCGAGCTCAGCTGGGCGCCGGATCCAGGCACTGTCCCTCGACGAGTTCGCGGGGCGCGTGGCGAGCCGCTCGGGCCTCTCTCCGGCCGAGGCCACCGAGGCAAGCGACGCCGTTCTCGAGACGCTCTCCGAGCGGATCACGAGGAAGGAGAGGCGGGTGCTCGCGCTGCACCTCCCGAGGCGGCTCCGGCCCGCGCTCAAGGCGGGCGGTCGGCGGGCGGAAGACTTCCCGCTGGAGGAGTTCCTGCGCCGGGTGGACGAGCGACAAGGGTGTCCGCGGACTCGGCCCGTAAGAGCACCCGCGCGGTGATGAGCACCCTTGCGGAGGTCGTGGCCAAGGGGGAGATGGACTCCTCCGCGCCCAGCTCTCGCGGGACTACGAGGCCGTCCTGCCCGACGGGGAAGACGGGGCTAGAGCCCCTTCTCCTCCGCTGCCTTATACGCAATCTGCAGCGAGTCCGAGATCGTGAGCGCGGTGAGCACGTAGCCGGCGAGGCGGGTCGCCCGCGGAGCACTCACGAGACCCAGCCCGTAGCCCGCCGCGACCCAAAGGCCGAGGCAGTAGGGACAGATCAGGAGCTCTCCGACCGCGTAGCGCAGCCCGGACCCGCGGGGCTTCTCCTCGACCTCGCCGGGGCCGCCGGGGCCCTGGTATTCGGTGAAGGGCGCCCGCAAGAAGCTCGTGACCTTGTCCTTCGCCAGCAGGCGGCTGAGCTTATGGGTGGCCACCCCACCGAGCAGCACATCGCCGATCCCGAACCCCTTCGGGAGCGGCTTGCCCGTGGCGCGCAGCGCTACGAGCGCTCCGCCGACGGCGCCTCCGAACCCGGCGCTCAGGACGGCGTATCCGCCGAGGGGGCGCTCGGGGCTCGTGCTCACAGCTCCACGCCGCGGTCGCTCAGCCAGGCCGCAACGTCGGGCGGCGGGTCGGCGAGCGCTTCGGCCTCGCCGGCCGGGTCGCAGATCTCGACGGCGCGGCGGACGACCTCGGCGAGCGTGACTGGTGATGGCTCGGTCGGCACGATGTCCCGGTACCCGGAGCTTCCTCGCTCACGCGACGCCTTGCGCCTCTAGCGTCGCCTCCATGGCCGCGTCGAACTGCCGCCGGATCGCCGCGGCCCGCTCTTCCCTGACGATCCGCTCCACCACGCGCGCGGTCTCCCGGTCTCCCGCCCGCTCGGCGACTCGCTTGAGCAGCTCGTAGCCGCCGTCTGAGAAACGCCGGCGAGATCGGACTGGCCGGCGACTCCCTGCCCCTTCTCGAGCAGCTCGATCGCCTGCCCCTCGATCGCATGCGCGTCCGCGAGGTAGTCCGGCAGTTCTCCGCTCGGAGACGCCTCCACGGCGCGGTCGAAGCCGGCCGCCAGGCGCGCGGCCATGTCGCTCTCCTGCTCTCGGATCGAGCGGGCGACGTGCGCCGTCTCCCGGTCGCCGGCACGATCGGCTATGAGCGCCAGCAGGTCGTATGCCGCGATCTCCATGTGCTCGTAGGAGAAGGCGTGGGCGGTGAGCTTTCCGGGCATATCCGGCTGGGATCGCGCGAACAGGAGCATCCCGATTCCGCCTGCTCTAGCGACCAGGTCCTTGGTCTTCGAGGGGTTGGCGCCCCGCGCTTCGAGCCGTTCGCGCACGCGCCGCTCCTGGTCCTCCGTCTCTGTCAGGTGCTCGCCGAAAGCGCGCGCGAGCTCCGGGTCGCCCGCGATCTTCGGCGCGGTTCGCAGCTGCTGGGAGCGCCTGCTCCTCGATCGAATGGACGTCGGTCAGATACTTGGTGCGCTGTTCTTCGAGTGTGCTCGGCATGGGCTCCTCCGCGTTCCTCCGCCACGCCTAGCGTGGGGAGTCCCGTGTCTCGAGATCGTGCCCAATCGGTCAGAGCAGGCGACCCAGCGGGCCGAGGTCGAGGTTCAGGTCCTCTTCCGTCAACCCGAACTCCTCCCTCAGCTCCTCCAGCCGCCGGTCCAGTTCCATGAACGTTCGTCCCAGCCGCTCGACCTGCTCTTCCGAGAGCGTTCCGCCGTCGATCCGGCGCAGCGCCTGGCGCTCCATGATCTGACGCAACAGCTCGACGATCGTCAATACGAGCTGCGCCAAGCCGCGCTCGACGGACTCGGGGTCGGCGTTCACGCGCCGGGTGAGGGCGTTCTCGAGCCGCCTTCGATCGGGGGAGAAGGGATCGAGCTCCAGGGGGCCCGCGAGGACCTTGTCCCTCACGAGGTCCCTCCGGCGAAAGAGTAGGGCGGCCACGGCCCCGTGCAGAGCACATCGAGCTCGGAATGGGTCTCCTGCAGGCGGCGCACCACGTCGACGAAGGCCTCCACGGCGACACGGTCCACGAGGTACGCGGCGCGGAGCAGCTCGGGACCGTTTTGCATGAAGCTCTCACGCGAAACGAGGGTCAGGGGCTCGTGCACGAGATTGGCCTTCGCTCGCCGCCGAGCCTTGGCGCTCATGTAGTCGCGGCCGCTCGTGGCGCCTCGGGCCGGGTCCGGCTCGGGCTCGCGCGACTCGACGCGAACCGCCAGTTCCACCGCGCCGCGCACGCGGTCGAGCGAGGTGGCGAGCTCGGCGCGGCGTTCCGACACAGCCTGCACCGCCGCACCGGCGTCCCGGACGAGCGTGCCGAAGCGAACCGGCAGCAGGTTCCGCTCCGCCATCAGCGCCTCGACCACCTCCTCGTGGCGCCAGAGCGCCTCCGAGGTCACCTCGCGTCGCTCCGCGGGCGCGTAGAGCACCGCCAGGCCGTTGCTGCGGACGGCCCGCAGCGGGGGGTCCGGCGGCCTCGGGTCGTCCGTGATCGCGTACAGCTCGATCACAGGGCGTCCCCCATCCTCGGGAGCGCGCCCTTCTCCTCGGCGGTCGCCACGGAGCACACGAGCGCACGCAGGCCGACGTAGACCAAATCCACGTCGGCGACCGAGAGCGTGATGTCGCCGGCGATCACCACGCCTCCGCCGAGCAGACGATCGACGAGGTCGACCAGCGCGACTTCGCGCTCGGCGACGGTAGTGGTCATGCCGGCGTCGCGCGCGTGGCGGCGGCGTCGCTGGGTACGAAGTTGTACGGCGGCCACGGCCCCGTGAGCTCGAGCCGAACACCGAGTCTGCGGTGGCGTTCGTGCAGCTCATCGACCAGCTCGCGGAGTCGCCCCACCTTCGGCGTCTCTACGAGGTATGCGCCGTTCAGGAGCATCTCTCCCTCGTGTCCGGAGAGATCCCGGTTCTGCGGCGGGCTGAGGACGGCGTCACTCGCCCAGTCCTGCAGGCGGGCGTGCACTTCGTCGGCGATGCCGACGGCGAGCTCGTCGGCCGCCTCGCGCACCTGGCGCTCGAGTCGCCGCCTGAGCATGTAGGCCCCGCCGGCGCTGCGGGTGTCGAGCTCGTCGGCAAGCGCGTCGGTCTCGGGGCTGTCAGAACGGGCTGCCGCCTCCAGCGCCTCGCGATCTGCGAGCAGCTTGACGCCCCACTCCTGGTGCCCGTGGAGCACCTGGAGCGCAGCCATGAGCGTGGGGCGCTGCTCGTCCATCATGCGCCGTACCCCATCCTCGTCCTCGAAGATCGTGCAAAGACGCAGCGGAACGATCGTGGCCCGATCGAGCGTCCGCTCGAGCACCGCCTCGTGCCCGCGCGCTACGCGCTCGAGCCACTCGAGGTCGTTCAGGTTGCGGCGCAGGGGCTCCTCTCCGAAGTCGGACAGCGGGACCCGGCTTACCAGCGCGGCCAGGTCGCCGGCATCGATGCGCTCCACCGGGTTCGACGCAACGCCCCTGAGGCCGGCGGGGACCGGATCATCGGCGCTCAGGACGCAGTAGGTCCAGAGCGCATCCCCCGCCTCCGGCTCGGAGCCGGCGGCAGCCTCGGGGCGCGGCACACTCCCCCGGGGAGTGGTGCCGCGCTTCCGCTGCCGAAGCACGCCGCCCACAAGGGCGTCGCGAAGCATTGCGACGGCCTCCGCCTCGGCACGCGCGAGCAGGCCCGGGGCGCGTTCCGCTGCCCAGCGGCCGAGTTCGTCAGCCATGGCGGCTCTCAGACGGACGCGAAGGCTCTTCCGACTCCGTTTCGTCCCCTACGCCGAGCTGCCGCTCGAGCCGCTCGAGCCGCTCGCGGAGCTCGCGATTCTCGCGCTCGAGCCGGCCGCTGTCGAGCTCTTCCTCCGGCCCGATTTTCTGGAGCGAGGGATCGCCCTCCCACCAGTTGATCCCCATCTCGCGGGCACGGTCGACCGATGCGATGAGCAGGCGCAGCTTGATCGTGAGCAGCTCGACCTCGAGGAGGTTGATCTGGATGTCCCCGGCGATGACGATGCCCTTGTCGAGCACCCGCTCGAGGATGTCGGCGAGGTTCGCCGGTTCCGACGGGCGCCCGGGAAGGCCGGCGGTTCGGCGCACGGAGACGTCTCGCTCCGGGGCCACGCTCATTGTTCATCCACCTGGCCGCGTACGAAACGGCGTGTGCGCTTGTAGCCGAGCAGTCCACCTCCGTCGTCGAGCTGCACGACGTAGCTGCCCAACAGGTCCGTGGTGTTCGGGACGCGGGCGACCTCAACGACGTCCACCGTGACGAGCCAGGATTCGCCGTCCCACTGGAGACCCGCCACGGACTCAGGCTCGAAGCCGGTTAGGTCCGCGATCGTCGTGGCGGCCGCCTCCGTCAGCTCCTTGGCCGAAAGCCGTCCCCCCGGGCGATCGTTCTCCGACCTGCTCTCGTCGCGCTGTTCCTCCTCGTCCTGCGGCGGCCGGCCATCCTGATCGCTGCGACTGTTGCGGCTCCTATTTCTCGTCGGCTCCGCCATGGTTCTCACCTCCCGAGGCCTCGGGCCTCGACGAGACGCTCGATCAGGGCATCCTCCGCCGCGGCCAGTTCCTCGTCGTCGATTTCGCCCGCCGCGTGCTGCTCCTCGAGTTGCATCAGCTGCTGTTGGATCGCCCCCTCGTCGTAGAGCTCGCCCTCGGCTTGCTCCTGGATGCGCTCGGCCAACCATGCCGTGCCGCGAACCGGAGCGAGCGGAAGGGTCAGCAGTCCGGTGATCAGGCCCATGCCCCGCTCGCCAAGGTCGCCTCGTCGTCCGCGAAGCTGTAGGGGGGCAGCGGCCCCACGTATCGGATCCGAACGCGATCGCCCAGCTCGCCGACGAGCCGCTGTACGGCGTCGCTGAAGGCGTCCACGCCGTCGCGCCTCACGAGGAACGCGGTGTTGAGTGCGGCATCCTCGGTCGTGGGCGACTCAGCCTTCGCCGCCACGGCGAGCGGCTCCAAGCGGCCCAGGACCAGGTCGGCGTCGCGGGCGCGGTGTCGATCGACCTCGGCGGCCACGAGCTCTCCAAGCTGGATCCGGGCGTAATAGGTTGCGGCCTCGGGCAGGGTTTGCACGCGCTCGCGCAGGCGGGCGATCTCGGGCGTCTCCTTGACGACCTGGCGGAGCAGGCGCTCCTCGTCGTAGAAGCCCTTGACGCTCAGCTGCACCTTGCCGTCGAGCTCGGCGAGGACGGCGGCGAGCCGCTCGGCGTTCGGGGCGAGGAACTCATCCACCACGGCCTCCTCGCTCTCCATCACCGTGCCGAAGCGCACGGGCAGCACCGTCGTTCGCGCTGCCGCTTCCTCCAGCACGCTCCAGTGAGCGCGCAGGTCGCGCGCGGCGGCGAGCGCACTAGCCGGGAGGTCGCTGACGAGAGCGGCGATCCCATCGTGGGTGATACGCCTGACCCGCGTTTTCTCGCGGCCGACGCCCTCTGAGGCCATTACCGTCCGGTCGGACGCAAGGACCACTCCATAGACGTAGATCGCGCTCCTGACGTCCGTCACTCGTCGTCGTCCTTCCGGCTTCGGGAGCGCGAAGACGAACGTCGACGCGGGCGGCTTTCCTGCTTCTCGCGCTCCTCGTCATCGCCGTCGCCGATGCCAAGCTTCTCCTTGACGCCTTCGATGGCCCCTTCTGTCTTCGACTTCGCGCCGCCGGAGGTGACCGACTCCATTAGCTCCGGCAGCCCGGGGGAGTCGCCGGCCTCCTGGAGGTCCACACGGTTGACCGCCTCCGCGAAGCGCATGTAGGTGTCCACGCTTGCGATCACGATGCGGGCGTCGATCGTGAGGATCTCGATGCCGATGAGCGAGACGCGCACGTACGCGTCGATCACCAGCCCCTTGTCGAGGATGATGTCGATCACCTCGGCGAGGCTGCCCCCGCCGGGTCGCTGCAGGTACCCCCCTCCGGCTCTCGGCGACGTTGCTGATGCGACTGTCATTTCCCTGACTCCTCCCGCTTGTTAGGTCTGCTTCGTCTGCTGAGCCGGTAGGGGTTGTTCTTCCCGCTCCAGCAGGTTGTTGCGGATGTAGGAGCGGTTCTTCGCCAATGCCTTCGAGACCTGCAGCTTCCGGATCCCGTGCAGGTACCCGATGCACCAGTCGAGCTGCTGGAGAGCGTCCTCCGCAGCCCGCCGATAGCGCTCGACCTCCCAGTCTCGGTCTTGATCGCCTCGGCTGCCTTTCTTGTTCTCAGCCATGCTGGTCCTCCCGCTGGTCAGGTCCGGCCGACAGGCGCCCGGCGCCGGCTCGGCCGCCGTGGGGGCGGCGCGGCCACCTCATCCGAGTCGCCGTTCTCCGGGTGCCGTGGCGGCCGGGCCGCCGGCCGGGGCCGCGCCTTCCGACCCCCCTTGCGATCGCGCGCTGGCGGTCGGCGGCGCTTTGACGGACGCGATGCCTCGAGTTCTTCGTCCTCCTCGGCTTCGGGCTCCTCGTCCTCCTCGGCTTCGGGCTCCTCGTCCTCCTCGGCTTCGGGTTCCTCGTCTTCCTCGGCTTCGGGCTCTACCTCTTCCTCGGCTTCGGGTTCCTCGTCTTCCTCGGCTTCGGGTTCCTCGTCCTCCTC
>DATDLN010000130.1:0-12958 GCA_036519295.1 Thermoleophilaceae bacterium | reverse complement strand
GGCCTTCTTGAATCGTGCTTCGCCGGCAACTGCGCTGCGGTTGACTCTAAGGCCGTCTCAATCAGGCAGCCGAGCCTTGAAGCTGAAGCAGCGCTCGTAGCGCCGGGAGCGGTCGTGCGCTGCCGGCTCGGCGGCGTCCCGACCGAGTCAATCGAGCCAGCCCGGCTCTTCGAAGCCGCCGAACTCCTGAATCGCCCCGTAGATGTGCTGGACCCATCCACGTACTGTGAACTCGGAGAGTGCACACGCCGTAGGGGAGCTTGTTCCTTGCGCGCCCGCTGCTCGAAGTCGGCATGTGATTGACGGTGTGCTTCGTCACGCTGCTCCGCGGCAGGTCGAGAAGAGTGCAGCGGATTCCCTTCCGGGGGTGCGGCGCGGCCGTCCAGTTGGCTCCCTCGCCGTCCGTCCCGCGAGCGAGCCACCCATGCGGCTGCTCTGCGCCGCTGGCTCTCGGGGTTCTGGGGGCCGCCCGCACCCCCGACGGTTTCGCTCCAGCTGCTCCCTAGTCAGCTCGATGTCCCTCGTCCACACGAACGCGGAGCCCACGGAGACCCCGAGCTCGGCCGCAATTCGCTTGTAGGGCGTTCCTTCGCTGCGTAAGCGCCGCGCCTGCTCGCGTTCCTGGACGCTCCGTCTCATCGAACACATGTTCCGGCAGAGCCCGGACGGATTGCGCCTAGAATCGGCTGGAGCAGCGGCCCCGTGGTGTAGTGGAAGCACGGCTCTCTTTCAAGGAGCGAGCGCGAGTTCGATTCTCGTCGGGGCTACTTTCCGACGGCCGCCCGCAGTCTGGGCCCCGGCGCGCCGGACCTACTCGGCCGCCGCCTTCTCCGCCGCTGGGTCGTAGCTCCCGCAGGAGGCGGCGAAGACCAGCAGCGCCGCCACCATTCCCGCCCAGTGGTTCGCGACCACCAGGACGATCGCCCCGGCGACTCCGCCCGCCACGGCGGAGAAGAGCACGTAGGCCAGCGGCAGGGAGAGGACACGTGCCGTAGCGAGCGAGCACGCGAACCACGCGATCGGGCCGACCACGAAGCCCCAGTCGTCGAAGAAATCATCTCCGAGCGGGAGCGCGACGAGGACACCGAACAGGACGACCACCGCGGCCGCCTGGACGCCGAGGGCCTTCCAGAACAGCCGGGCGTTCACCAGCCGGATACTAGACTCGCGCGTCCGGCGATCTGCTCAGCGATGGGCGCTGCAGGGCTCGAACCTGCGACCTCGGACTTGTAAGGCCCGCGCTCTCCCAACTGAGCTAAGCGCCCGGCTGCGCGAGTCTAGCGCCGCGCTCCCGGCCTCTTCGGGGCGCGCTGCCCGCGCTTTCGCAGCCGATCTCGCTCAGCGCCGGCGGGGAACGCAGCGACGACTTCATCGAGATCGTCGGTCATGGCTTCCTCCGGGACCGCGGGTGCGCGATCCTACGCTCGCGCCATGGACGTGACGAGCGTCTTCGCCGCGTTCGGCCTGTCCGGAGCGGCCGGTCTGAACGCGTGGCTGCCCTGTTCGCGGGCGCTCTCCTCGAGCGGGTCGACGCCGTCGATCTCGCCGCGCCGTTCGACGAGCTCTCGTCCGCCACCGGCCTCGTCGTTCTCGGGCTGCTCACGGTCGCGGACTTCGTCGGCGACAAGATCCCGGCGGTCGATCACGTGCTGCACGCGATCGGGACCGTCATAGCGCCCCTCTCCGGCGCCGCGCTGTTCGCCGGACAGACCGGGGCCGAGACCGACATCCCCACACTGGTTGCGGCGATCGCCGGTGGAGCCACGGCGGAGGCCGTCCACGCGGGCCGCGCCGCCGTGCGGCCCGCCTCGACCGCGACCACCGGAGGCCTTGGCAATCCGATCCTGTCGGTGATCGAGGACGTCGGGTCGGGACTGCTCACCCTCTTCGCCTTCGTCGTTCCGCTGCTCGCGATCCTGCTGGTGATCGCCCTGCTCGCGGCGCTGGTCGTCCTCTGGCGGCGTGCCCGCCGTGGGATGGGCGCGCTGGGGTAGAGTCGCCGCGATCGAGATCGAGGAGGACCCGTGGATCCCAATCGCCTGAGGTCGCTGCCGCTGTTCGCTGACGTGTCGGACGAAGAGCTCTCCCAGATCGCGACGTTCGCGCAGGAGATCAGCGTGGAGGCGCGTCGCGAGCTCGTACGCGAGGGCGATTTCTCTTATGAGTTCATGGCGATCGAGGAGGGTGAAGCCGAGGTCACCCGGCACGGCGAGCACGTGGCGGATCTCGGTCCCGGAGACTTCTTCGGCGAGATGGGGCTGCTCGAGAAGACGCTCCGCAACGCCACCGTGACGGCGAAGACGCCCATGCAGCTGGTGACGCTCACGGGCTGGGACCTCCGGCGAATCGAGCGCACCGTGCCTCAGGCAGTGGCCCGCGTGCGCGCGGTGCTCGAGGCGCGGCGCCCCGCCGACTGACCGGGGATCCAGGCTGAGGCTGCGCCTATCTCGTGACCCCGCCGCGCGGCGGCGGTTCTTCGCGCTCGTCCTGGCCGCCGCCGTTGCGCTGATCGGCGGCCTGCTGATCGGGCGCGGGGCGGATGAGGACTCCCGTACGGATACCAGCGCCTCGGCGGAGCGCGCCGGCGGCGAGGCCGCGCGGCGCGCAGTCGACCGCCTGAGCCTTCGAGAGCAGGTCGGCCAGCTGCTCGTCTCGAGCTTCGACGAAACCGCCATGCCGGACTACATCCGCCGCCGGTTGCGGGCGGGGGAGACTGCGGGGGTCATCCTCTTCGGGCGCAACGGCGGGACCGAGTCGCACTGGCGGCGGCTCACGAGCTCGCTCCAGCGTGCCGCGGGAGGCGACGCACTGATCGTGGTCGATCAGGAAGGCGGGCCGGTCCGGACCGTCAGCTTTGCCGGCCCCGCCGCCGCCCAGCCGTTCCAGGGCGACCCGGACGCGGTCCGGCGCGGGGCGCGCGACGCCGCCGAGCAGCTCCGCTCGGTCGGCGTGAACGTGAACCTGGCGCCGGTGGCGGACGTCCCGATCGCCGGTGGCGCGATGGGCGGGCGCGCCTTCGGCGGCGATGCCGCCGAGATCGCCGCCAGCACCCGTGCCTCGATCGCCGGGATGCGGGACGCGCGCGTGGCCGCCACCGCCAAGCACTTCCCCGGCCTCGGCGCCGCGGCGGTCAACACGGACGACGCCTCCACGACCGTCGACGTCCCTCGGCCCACGCTCGAAGAGCGCGAGCTGGCGCCCTTCCGAGCGGCAGTGGCCGAAGCGGTGCCGCTCGTGATGATCTCTCACGCGCTGTACCCGGCGCTCGACAACGAGCGGATCGCGTCGCAATCGACCGCGATCGCCACCGACCTGCTGCGTGGCGAGCTCGGCTTCCACGGCGTGGCCGTCACCGACAGCCTGGAGGCTCAGGCGGTGCTCGACCGCTCCGGGATCGCCACCGGCGCCGAGCGCTCGGTCGAGGCGGGGGTCGACCTGATCCTGATGACCGGCTCCGCGAGCTGGAACGAGGTCTTCCCGCGGCTACTGGAGCGAGCACGGGAGTCGCCCAGCTTTCGCCGGCGAGTACGCGAGAGCGCCGCGCGCGTCCTCGAGCTGAAGCGCCTACTCCGCTGACGCCCGCTCGAGCGCCCGCTCCATCAGCTCGGCGTGAACCGACCGGGTGCCGCCGCGGCGGCGCGTCCACGAGCCGTCCGGACCGAGCTCCCACGCGAAAGTGTCGTCGGCGAAGCAGCGATCGAGCGTGTCCTCAATCTCCTTCTTCAGGGGCTCCGCGGTGACCGGCGCGATCAGCTCGACGCGCGTGTCGAGGTTGCGCGGCATGAGGTCGCCCGAGCCGATCCAGTACGCTCGCTCCGCTCCGCGATGGAAGCCGTAGATGCGGGAGTGCTCGAGGAAGCGGCCCACGACGGAGATCACGCGGATGTTTTCGCTGACGCCCGGCACGCCCGGCCGCAGGCAGCAGATTCCGCGGATGTTCAGGTCGATGCGGACGCCCGCCTGCGAGGCCTCGTAGAGGGCCTGGATGCATCGCTTGTCAACGAGCGAGTTCATCTTCATGACGATGCGCGCCTCCTCGCCGGCCCGGTGTGTCTCGACGGTGCGCTCGATCTCGCGGATCGCCCAGTCGCGCATGTGGTCGGGGGCGACAACCGCCCGCTCGTAGGTAGGCGTGCGCGCCGCGCCGGTAAGCGCGTTGAACAACTCGGCGACGTCGGTGGCGAGCTTACGGTCGCAGGTGAATAGCCCGAAGTCCTCGTACAGGCGCGCGGTCTTCGCGTGGTAGTTGCCCGTGCCGATGTGCACGTAGTGCCGTACGCCGCGGCCCTCGCGGCGGACGACCAGGAGCGCCTTGGCGTGCGTCTTCAGCCCCGGCAGGCCGTGCACCACGTGCGCCCCCGCCTCCTCCAGCGCCCGCGCCCAGCCGATGTTGCGCCGCTCGTCGAAGCGGGCCTTCAGCTCGACGAGGCAGACGGCCTGCTTTCCTCGCTCGGCGGCCTCGATCAGCGACGGCACCAGCGCCGAGTCGTCCGAGGTGCGGTACACGGTCATCTTGATCGCCAGCACGTCCGGGTCGGCGACCGCCTGCTGAACGAAGTGCTCGACGCTCGTGGCGAACGAGTCGTAGGGATGGTGAACGAGGATGTCGCCCGCGCGGATCGCGGCGAACACGTCCGCCTTACCGTGGTCGGGGTCGATGAAGGCCGGATGGGGCACGGGCGACCAGGCGGGATACCGCAGCTCGCGGAAGCCCTCCACGTCGTAGACCGCCCACAGGTCCTCCAGGTCGAGCTGGCCCTCGACGTCGAACACCTCGCCCTCGTCCACTCCGAGCTGCTCGATCAGGTAGGTGCGCATGTCCGCGTCCATCGTGGAGCCGACCTCGAGCCGCACGACCTCGCCGAAGCGCCTGCGCCGCAGCTCGTCCTCGACCGCGCGCACCAGGTCGTCGGCCTCGTCCGAAACCGTGAAGTCGGCGTCGCGCGTGACTCGGAAGTAGTCGTGGCGCAGGATCTCCATTCCGGGGAAGAGCTCGTCGAGGTGGCGCGCGATCACCTCCTCGAGCGAAACGAACGTGCGATCCCCGATCGGCAGGAAGCGCGGCACGACCTCCTTCGGCACCTTCACGCGGGCGAAGGTCTCCGCGCGGGTTACGGGGTCGCGCAGCCAGACCGCGATCGAGAGCGAGAGGTTCGAGATGTACGGGAAGGGGCGGCCCGGGCCGACGGCAAGCGGGGTGAGAACCGGGAAGATCTGCTCGCTGAACATCCGATCGATCGTCTCGAGCTCGGCGGGATCGCAGCCGGCGCAGTCGATCACGCGGATGCCGTGCCGGGCCAGCTCCGGCCGCACGTGCTGTTCCCACTCGCGAACGTGCCGCGCCCCCAGCTCACGGGTCCGCTCGATGAGCCGCTCGACGGTCTCGCTCGGCGAGAGGCCGTCGGGACCACGGGCATCGATGCCCGCATCCACCTGGTCGTGGAGTCCGGCCACCCGCACCATGACGAACTCGTCCAGGTTCGATGCGTAGATGGCGAGGAACTTGACGCGCTCCAGTAGCGGGACGCCGTCGTCCTCGGCCAGCTCGAGCACGCGCTCGTTGAACTGAATCCAGGAGAGCTCACGGTTCGCGAACAGCTCGGGCGAGTCGAGGCTCGGTACTTCGGGAACCGCGGTTGCCGTTTCCATGCCGCTCACTAATGGTGCCGCATCAGGCAAGCTGCCTCCCCTCGACCAGCTCGAGCAGCACTCCCTCGCGCAGTCCGCCGCGCGCGATCCGAAGCGGCAGCTGTAGCACGTCCGAGAGCGCCTCGAGGACGAGGATGCCGGCGGGGAGCAGGCGCACGCGCTCGGTGTCGAGCTCGAAGCGCCTGGCCACCTCGTCTATCGGTGTCAGGGAGAGCACGCGGATGCCGCGCCCGAGCGTCTCGTGCGACAGCTCGGCGCCGACCAGTCGGCGCAGCGAGGTAGCGGTGCCGCCGACGGCAACGGCGCTGTCCGCGGGGGGCGGATCGAGACCCTCGAAAGTCCCCACGACGTGGCGACGGACCTTCTCGAGCTCGTCGATCGACGGGGGATCCGAGCGCAGGTAGCTATCGGCGAGGAAGCCCGAGCCGATACGGAACGAGGCTGACCAGGCCATGCTCCCGTCCGGCTCGCCGACGGCGAGCTCCGTCGAGCCGCCGCCGACGTCGATCACGGCGATGGTCCCGTCAGCCGGCTGGAGCAGAGTGCGGGTCGCGCCCACGAACGAGAGCCGCGCCTCCTCTTCGTCCGAGAGCACCGTCAGCGGCATGCCGCCCGCGTCCTCCACCGCCGCGACCAGCTCCTCGCGATTCGCCGCCAGGCGGATCGCCGCGGTGGCCACGGCGACGATCTCCTCGGCCCCGACCTCGCGCGCCACGGTCGACTGCGTACGCACCACGTCGGCCGTCTCGGCGATCTTCTCGGCGGGAATCGAGCCCCCGTTGCTCCCGAGGCTCCTCCCGATGCGAGTAAATGCGCGCTGAGTCACCAGCTCGCGCAACCGCCCGTCTTCGGCATCGGCCACCAGCAGACGCGTCGTATTGCTGCCGATGTCTATGCAGGCGCAGATCAAGGGTCCGTCACGGACCCGAGGCCGTGGGGGGCGCGAGCTCCGGGTGCGACGCATCCTCGAACTCCCGGAACAGGCCGGTTACGACGAACGCGGTCTGCTCGCCGATGTCCACGGCATTGTCGCCGATCCGCTCGATGCAGCGGCCGACCAGCATCATGTGCATGGCCCACTCGCGCCGATCCGCGTCGTCGCCGATCTCGAGCGCGAGCTTGAACAGGTCGCGGTTGAGGCGGTCGATCTCGTCGTCCTGGCGGACGAGGTCCCGGGCGAGCGCGGCGTCACGGCGCTCGAAGGCCTGCCCGCACTGGATGACCTGCTGGCGGGCCTGGTCGCCCATGCGCCGGATGATGTCCAGGACGCGCTCGTCGAGGGGCGGCTCGTGCCCCGCGAGCGGCACCAGCTTGGCCATGTTCACGCACTGGTCCCCCATGCGCTCGATGTGCTTGATCAGGTGCAGGATGGCGGCGACGAGGCGCAGGTCGGTCGCCACCGGCGCCTGTAGCGCCAGCAGCGAGAGCACGCCCTGGTGCACCTCCATGTAGCGGCCGTCGATGCGGTCGTCGTCCGCGATGACCATGCTGGCGAGCTCGATGTCCTGATGCTGCACGGTCTCGAGGGCGCGGTCGAGCGCCGTGACCACCATGTCGAGGCCTCCGAGGGCCTGTCGCTCGAGCGCCGAAAGCTCGTCCTGAAAGTGAGTCCGTGTCGTTGCTGGCACGCTAGCGAACCGCCACTAGCCGACCTTGCCGGTGACGTAGGCCTCCGTGCGCGAGTCGGACGGGTTCGTGAAGATCTTCTCGGTGTCGTCGAACTCGACGACGCGGCCGGTGCGGTGATCGTCCTCGCCGAGCTCGACTGTGAAGAACGCGGTCTTGTCGGAGACGCGCGCCGCTTGCTGCATGTTGTGCGTGACGATCACGATCGAGTACTCCTCCTTCAGCTCCATCATGAGGTCCTCGATCTTGCCGGTGGAGATGGGATCGAGCGCGGAGCACGGCTCGTCCATCAGGATCACGTCCGGCTCCACCGCCAGGCAGCGGGCTATGCAGAGGCGCTGCTGCTGGCCGCCGGACATGCCGAAGGCGTTGGTCTTGAGGCGATCCTTCACCTCGTCCCAGAGCGCGGCGCGGGTTAGGGCGCGCTCGACGATCTCGTCCATGTTGCCCTTCATGGCGAGCACGCGCGGCCCGAAGGCGATGTTGTCGTGGATCGACTTCGGGAAGGGGTTCGGCTTCTGGAAGACCATGCCGATCCGCTTGCGCACCTCGACCGCGTCGACCTCCGAGCCGTACAGATCCTGGCCGTGATACAGCACCTCTCCCTCGACCTTGGCGCTCGGGATGAGGTCGTTCATTCGGTTCAGGCAGCGGATCAGCGTCGTCTTGCCGCAGCCGGAGGGGCCGATCAGCGCAGTGATGTCGTTCTTGCCGATGTCGAACGAGACGCCTCGCACGGCCGGCTTGGAGCCGTAGCTCACCATCACATCCCGGAGCTGAAAGATCGCCTCGTGGGCCACCTTCGGCTTGGGCTCGGCGCCCTCTACGGCAGGCGCCGGGTGGCCCCCGTGGTGCACGTCGAGCGGGCGCCGCAGGCCGGTGGCCTCAGTCTCCTGCTCGTTCTGCTGCGACTCGTCCACGATCCGCTCCGCCACTCTAGATCACCTACCACTTTTGCTCGTATCGATTCCGTAGCCAAATCGCGACCGCATTCATGCAGAGCAGCACGATCATCAGCAGGAGAATTCCCGCGGCGGCCAGCGGGAGGTAGTTGTTCACGTCGTTCGAGGGGCGGGAGATCCAGTCGAAGATCTGGATCGGCATCGCCGTGAAGCTCGAATCCAAGCCGTCCGGGTTGAAGGCGACGAAGACGGGCGTGCCGATCACGATCAGCGGGGCCGTCTCGCCGATCGCGCGCGACAGGGCGAGGATCACCCCGGTGGCAATGCCCGGGACCGCCGCGGGCAGCACCTGGCGCCAGATCGTCTGCCACTGCGTCGCTCCCAGCGCCATCGAGCCCTCGCGGATCGAGGACGGCACCGCCCGAATCGCCTCGCGGCCGGCGATGATCACCACCGGCAGCACGAGCAGCCCCAGCGTCAGCCCGCCCGCGAGCACCACGGGCCCCAGAGAGAGCGGCCCTCGGACCAGGAAGGCGAGCCCGAGGATGCCGTAGACGATCGAGGGAACCGCGGCCAGGTTCTGGATGTTCACCTCGATGAGGCGGTTGTACCACCGGGTGTTGTCCGCGTACTCCTCCAAATAGATCGCGGTGGCAACCCCGACGGGGATGATGAACACGGCACAGACGCCCATCAGCCAGACCGTGCCCAAGAGCGCTCCCTCGATCCCCGCCTGGTCCGCATTCGTCGAGGCGAAGCTGGTGATGAAGTCCAGATCAAGCCGGTCGACGCCATCCCGTACGACGTCCCAGAGGAGCACGCCCAGCAGCAGGAATGCCAGCCCGAGGCAGCCGAGCAGGCCGATCCGGAAGCCGAGATCCTTGGCCCGCCGCGATGCGCTCGGCCGGCCGACAGCTTCCGAGGGCGGGGCGACGGCTTCGCCGTGGGCGCTCACTCGTACACCTGCCGGTACTTGCGGACGAAGCGGATCGAGAACAGGTTCATGATCAGGGTGATCACGAACAGGGTCATCCCGACAGCGAAGATGGTCTTGTATTCGAGCGAGCCGGTGGAGATGTCGCCCTTGCCGGTGGCGCCGATGAAGGTCGTCATGGTCTCCATCGGGTTGAACACGTTCACTCCCCACTGGGGCTGCTGCCCGGCGGCGATCAGCACCACCATGGTCTCGCCGACCGCCCGGGAAAGGCCGAGCACGATTGAGGCGACGATCCCGGACAGCGCCGCCGGGAATACCACGCGCAGGGTCACCTGGAGCTTCGAGCCGCCCAGGCCAAAGGCCCCCTCGCGAAGCGATGCCGGCACCGCGGTCATCGCGTCCTCCGAGATCGACGCGATCGTCGGGATGATCAGAAACCCGACGATGATGCCCGCGGACAGGCCGTTGAAGATCTGAACGTCGTTACCGAAGAGGCCGCGCAGGATCTCCGGGGTGAAGTAGGTGAGCGCGAAGTAGCCGAAGACGATCGTGGGCACGCCCGCCAGCAGCTCGAGGATCGGCCTGACGGTCTTGCGGACGCTGGGCCTCGCGTATTCGCTGAGGTAGATGGCGGCGCCGAGCCCGAGCGGAATGGCGACGACCATGCCGATCAGGCTGACGATGAAAGTGGCGAGCACGAGCGGCAGCACGCCGTAGCTGGGTGGGTTGAACAAGGGCGTCCACTCGGTACCGAAGAGGTAGTCGCCGATGGGGACCTCGCGGAAGAAGTTGATCGTCTCCTCGAGCAGCGAGACCACGATCCCCGTGGTCGTGAGGACCGAGATGAAGGCCGCGAGGACGAGCAGCACCTTGATGAGCTTTTCCCCGTAACGCGGGCTAGCCGCCCGGAGGATGACCTCCGGACGGCCGCGCGCTTCCGCTCTCGCGCCGGCTTCCACTAGCTGGCGCCGAACGCTGAGGTGGCCTTCTGGGCCTGCTGCTGGTTCATCGGGACGATCTGCGATGCCTCGGCGATGGACTTGTAGTTCTCGAGCACGTAGTCCATGAACGCCTTCCCCTCCGGCTTCTTGAGCGCCTCGTTGCTCGGATACATGAAGAGCGGGCGGGACAGCGGCTTGTACTTACCGCTCTGGATGCTCTCCTTGCTGGGCTTCACGCATCCCGAGCCGTCATCGACACCGACCAGGTTCAGGCTGTCCTGGTTCTGCTCGTAGTAGGAGAAGCCGAAGTAGCCGAGGCCGCCCTCCGAGCCCTCGACGCCCTGCACCAGCACGTTGTCATCCTCGGAGGGCTGGTAGTCCGTGCGCGACACGCCCTCCTCGCCGTTGATCTCCTCGGTGAAGAAGTCGAAGGTGCCCGAGTCGGTGCCGGGGCCGAACAGGCTCAGCTTCGTGTCGGGGAACTTGGGGTCGATCTGGCTCAGCGAGGTGACCTTCGATCCCTTGTTCCACACCTCCTTGAGCTGGTCGGTGGTCATGCAGTCCACCTTCAGGGTGGTGTTCGTGGTCACCGAGATCCCGTCGTTCGCGACCTGGACCTCCTGGTACTTGATGCCGTTCTTCTTGCAGACCGCGGCCTCGTCGTCCTCGATCGGGCGCGAGGCATCGGAGATTGCGGTCTCGCCGGCGCAGAACTTCTCGAAACCGCCGCCCGTCCCGGAGGTTCCGACCGTCACCCTCACGTTCGGGTTCTGGCCCTGGAACTCCTCGGCCGCCGCCTGAGCGAACGGACCCACTGTGCTCGAGCCGTCGATCCTGATGGAGCCGGAGAGGTCGCCGCCTCCGCCACCTCCGCCTCCGCCGTTCCCGTCATCGTCGTCGCCACAGGCCGCCACACCAAGGGCGAGCACGCCACAGGCGGCGAACGCGAGCAGCTTCCTCATCCCGGTCTTCTCCTTAGTTAGATTCATCGTGGCGGCTCACACTCTCAGTGGCCCACGGGAAGTCTGTTATCCACCTGTCGCCCCCCTGTGAAAAAGATGTGAAGGGTGCCTCAGTCGGCTCGGGGGTCGGGCGAGAAGCGGTAGCCAAAGCCGAAGTGGGTGTGGATGAAGCGCCTGCCAGGGAGCGCCTCCTCGAGCTTCTGGCGCAGCTTCCCGACGTATACGTCGACCGAACGGTCCGACCTGCGATAGGGCTCACCCCACACCACGCGATAGAGCTCCTCGCGACTGACGATGCGGCCGGAGCGCTCTGCCAGCGCGGTGAGAAGCTCCAGCTCGCGGACGGTCAGTTGCAGGCGCTTTCCCGAGGCCAGGGCGATGAACTCTGCGGGCCTGATCTCGAGGTCGCCGGCTCGAAGGATCTCCTGGTTGACCACGGCTTCCATCGCGGCGACCTTCTCAGGCAAGTGTCGAATGTCCGTTACTTGCGGGTTTCCCCCGTGTGAAAATGCTGTAAATGCCCATAGGACCGGGCGCTGCGGCCCGGCCCGTCACGTACACTCACGGCGGATGTCCGAACTCCGGCTCGCCATCTTGGATTCGGATTCGGGGTTCGTCCGTGTGCTGGTCAAGCGCGCGGGCGATCTAGGCTGGCAGTACCGCCGCCTCGAGGCCCCGCCCCGCACCGAGGAATTCATCGCGATGCGCGTCAATGCGCTCGTCGTCGATCTCGCGCTGCTCGGGCAGGGCGCATGGGAGTTTCTCGAGCGCGTGTCTGGCGCTCTCCCGGGGCTCGGAATCGTGGTGTGCACGGGACGCTCGACGGTCTCCCAGCGCGTGCGGGGCCTGAGGCTGGGCGCCGACGACTGGGTCACCAAGCCCTGTCATCCCGAGGAGGTCCTCGCGCGCGTGGAAGCAGTGGTGCGTCGCCGCAAGCGGGCCTCGGCGCGGGTGGACTCCGGCCCGCTGGTGGCCGGCGAGCTCGAGATCCGGGCCGATCAGTTCCAGGCCTTCGTGTGCTCGATCAGCGTCGACCTCACGCGCCGCGAGTTCGAGGTGCTCCAGCTCCTCGCGCAGGCCAAGGGCAAGGTCCTCCAGCGCGAGGAGATCTACCAGGCTGTGTGGGGCTACGCGATGGCGCACGGCGACCGCTCAGTCGACGTGTTCATCCGCAAGGTCCGCCAGAAGCTCGAGACGGCGTCACCGGGGTGGAGCTACATCCACACCCACTTCGGGGTGGGCTACCGCTTCGATCCGGAATCCCGGCATGGGCCCGTTGGCGAGGGTGCACAGGAGGCTCCCGCGGAGCAGCCCTCCCCAGTGGAGGGCTTCGACGTCACGGGCACCGGGTCGCCGAGGATGCCGGAGCCCGAGGGCATGGGCGACGGAGGCGACGCCACGCTGCTCACTGGCTAGAGGCGCTCAGCGGAGGATCAGGCCGCGAGCGTCCTCGTCGGCCTCACCCCGTGCGTCAGCTCGACGCTCTTCTTCATCTCCGAGGGCCCGTCGTCCACGCCGGGCAGGAGGTGGAAGTGAAGGTCTGCCGCCCACATCTCGGTACGAGCTTCGGCCCGCCGGTCGATGCAACGTGATTCCCCTGTGACCGGCGTGTTGTGCCGCGGTGAACCCGACGGCGGCTATGTGGTTCCGACGCGGGTGCGGCCGCGGCCGCGGAGCAGGGCGGCGATCCCGGCGGCGAGCCCGGCGGCCCCCACGATCAGGGCGATGATCGACAGCGTGCCGCTGCCGCCGCCGCCGTCGTCGCCGCCGTCGCCGGCGGCGGGCTGCTGCTGGGCGGCCGGGGCCGCCCCGCCCTCGCCCTCGGCGGCGGTCAGCTTGACCTGCGGCGCCGGCTCCTCCGAATCGGGCGGCCCGATCCAGCGCACCACCTCGCCGCTGCTATAGGTCTGCACCGCCTTGAAGGTCAGGCTCGACCCCGCC
>DATDLN010000129.1:0-8509 GCA_036519295.1 Thermoleophilaceae bacterium | reverse complement strand
CGCGAGGGGGGGGCCGTTTCGCGACCTGCGGGCCTCTCTAGGGCAGAGGCATATGTCCCAGCAAGCCCTTCGATCAGGCCGAGCCCGCCGCTCCTGCCGGCCGGTTGACCGGCGCCGCTCGAATCGACGGCATCCCGCGTTGTGCCGTCCGGACGGGTGGGCGGCTGTCGCCGCTGCGGCCAGGGGGTCCTGCGGCGCTCTTGGCGGGAATGGCGACTGCCTGCGGCTGGAGTGTCGGCGCCTGCGGACTGCGCGCAAGCCTCTCGCTGCGCTCGGGCTGACGTCCGCCCCTGCGGGTGCGCTCCGTCCGCTGTTGGGCGCCGTTTGCCGCCTCGTCAGTCACCAACCCGCCCGCGAGAGGGCGAAGGAGGACCCCATGAACCGCTGGACCGGAACCGCCCACCTCACCCGCGACCCGGAGCTCGTCACCACGAGCGGGGGCACCGACATCTGCCTGATGCGGATCGCCGTCAGGCGGGCCGCCAGGGACGGCGCCCAGGGCTACTTCGACGTGAAGGCCTTCGAGGGCCAGGCGCGCGCCTGCGCCGAGTACCTGTCGGCCGGCCGCGAGGTCGCGATCGAGGGCCGGCTGCGCTTCGAGGAGTTCGAGACCAGCGGCGGCGACTACGCCTCACGCGTCTACATCGTCGCCGACGCCGTCGAGTTCCTCGCCAGCCGCCGCCGCGACGGCTCCCAGACCGACGACGGCCAGGAGCCCCACGAGCAGGCCGAGCCGGCTGCGGTCGCAGGCCAGGACGGCGGCGAGGAGGCCGACCGCTAGCAGCCGCGGGGCCCGCGGTCAGCCCGGCCGCGGGCCTCCGGCGGTTGCCGTGACGAGATGCGAGCTATGACCAGCCCGTTGCAACTCGACCCGCTCACCCTCAGCGCCTGCTTCGCCTACCTCGACTGCGACGTCCCGGCTGGCATGACGCTGACGGCCCGGGGCTCGCAGCAGACCTGCCCGAAGGCTGACCACCGGGAGGTCGTTGGCGCTTCGACGCGGGGCCGGCACTGGTGCGGCGCTCGCACCCCCGAATCGCACCCCTGCGGGCGCAACTGGGGGCGCATCGGCCGCGCAGCGGGCGCGGCCCCTGCCCGTGGGGAGCCTGTGGCGGCTCATGCTCGACGGCCAAAGTGGCTGGCGCGGCATGCAGCGTGCATCGGATGAGGACCGCCGCCGCTAACGAAATGAGTGCGCAGCTGGACCCGGTGGGCCGAGGCGACCCTGGGGATGCTTTCAGGGTCCGCTGTGTAAACAGCCCCACCGTCTACCGGTCGCGCTATGGGTGGCGGGTTGGGTTCGTGCGCCGCAAGCCCGCGACGGTCGTCGCCGCCGGCCTGCGCGGGGGGCAGACCGGGTGAGCGATCTCACTCCGAAACAGACGGCCGAGGAGCTGGGGGTGTCGCGCTCGCTCGTCTATCGGCTCGTGGAGAAGGGCGAGTTTCCTAGCGCCTACCAGGTGTCCAACCGGTTGCGGATCCCCCGCGCCGATGTCGACGCGCTGCGCGAACGGAACCGTGTCCGTGCCCGCCAGGGACCGATCTACGAGCCGCAGTCCTCGTCGCGCCAGCGCCGAGCGCGGAGTAGCTTCGCATCGCAACTGCGAGCAATAGGAGGGGGCGGGGCATGAGCGTCAAGCGGCGCGAAGACGGGCGTTGGGAGGTCCGTTGGTACGTGGCCGGCCGCGGCTCGCCGCGGCGAAAGAGGGCCTTCGACCGCAAGGGCGACGCCGACCGCTTCGAAACCGAGATCCGTCGACGTAAGACGCTGGGCGAGTTGGCGCTGTTCGAGCAACGAAACCGCAGCATCGACGAGCTTGCGACCGAGTGGTGGGCCAAGTACGCCGTCCCGAACCTGGCCGCCTGGACCCTCATCGGATACGAGCGGATGCTGGTGTCGCACATCCACCCGCGGCTCGGCGCGATGCGGGTAGGCGAGGTGAGCGCCGAGGTGGTCGCGGACTTCCGGGCGAAGCTCGAGGCAGCCGGCGTGGGTCGCCATTCGGTGCGCCTGTCGATGGTGGTGCTCCAGGCGATGTACGAGCAGGCGATCCGCTGGGGGTGGGTGCAGACAAACCCGGTTAAGGCGGTCAAGAAGCCGTCGGCCAAGCGGGAGCGCGCCGTGGTGTGTCTTGCCCCCGCCCAGGTCGAGGAGATCCGTGGCGTGCTGATCGGCCGAGGCAAGCTCTACGCGGCGACGATGGTGTCGCTGATCGCCTACCAGGGCCTCCGGACGCCCGAGGAGCTACTGGCCATGGAGGTGAAATACCTGCGCAAGAACACGCTGCTGGTCGAGCAGCGCAACATCGACGGCGAGATTGTGGGTGGCCAGAAGGTGAGGGGCTTCCATCCCCGGGCGATCGACCTGCTCGAGCCGGTGCGCCGCGACGTGCAGGAGTACCTACTCGCGACGGGCATCCGCAAGGGACTGCTGTTCCCCCGCCGCGACGGCGCCCCATGGCGCCTCCACGACTACCAGAACTGGCGCCGGCGGGTGTGGAAAAAGGCCCGCGAGAAAGCCCAGGTGGATCCGCTGCCGCCGTACGACCTGCGCCATGCCTTCGCCAGCCTGCAGATCCGGGCGGGCCTGTCGATCCCCGAGCTGGCTGAGCAGATGGGGCACTCGCCGCAGATGACGGTGATGACCTACACGCACGTGATCCGCGAGCTAAAGGGTGAGCCGCTCGTGTCCGCCGAGGAGCAGATCGAGCGGGCGCGACGGGATTCTGGTGGACCCTGGGTGGACCTTACTGCGGGCGGGCTCTCCGTCTAGCCGGTGCCGATCCGACAGGAAATCCCTGCATATCGCCCGAATAGCTCCGCCTGGATTCGAACCAGGGACCTCACGATTATGAGTCGTGCGCTCTTACCGCTGAGCTACGGAGCCGCAGGCGCGAGTTTAGCCTTCGCCCACATGACCGAGCCGCCGCTCCTGCTGGCCGTTCCGAACGTGAGCGAGGGGCGTGATCGCCGGACGCTCGAGGCGATCGAGCGCGGTTTCGCGCCGGCCCGGTTCCTCGATCTGCACAGCGATCCGGATCACGGGCGCTCGGTGTTCACGCTCGCCGCGCGCCAGGGTCAGCTCGCCGAGGGCCTGCTGGGCGGGGCGCGGGCGGCAGTGGAACGGATCGACGTAACCGCCCACGCCGGCATTCACCCGCACGTTGGAGCCCTCGATGTGATGCCGGTGGTCTATCTCGACGAGGAGAGCCGGGGCGCCGCCTGCGCCGAGGCTCTCACCGCCGCCGCACTCGCGGGTGAGGAGCTCCAGGTGCCCGTCTTCCTCTACGGCGAGCTCGCCACCCGGCCGGAGCAGCGCGAGCGGGCGTGGATCCGGCGCGGCGGCCCGGGAGAACTGAGGCGAAGAATGGAGGAGGGCGAGCTCGTGCCGGACTACGGACCGCCGCACCTCCACCCGACGGCGGGCGCGGTCCTCGCGGCCGCCCGGCCGCCGCTCGTCGCGTTCAACGTCGATCTCGTCACCGACGATCTGGAAACGGCTCGGAGCATCGCCGCCGGGCTGCGCGAGTCGGGGGGCGGACTGCCCGGCGTCCGGGCGCTCGGCCTCTACCTCGAGGACCGCGGCCGGGCGCAGGTCTCGACGAACGTGCACGACCACCGCGCGGTGCCGCTCGGTGACGTCGTTGCGTTCGTTCAGCAGCGGGCGGAGGTCGCCGAGGCCGAGCTCGTTGGGCTCGCTCCGCGGGCGGCGTTCGACGGCTTCCCGGAGGACGTGCCGCTCCGCGGATTCGATCCGGAGCGTCACATCCTGGAGGACGCGCTGAAGGCCGTGCGGTAACGTCGCTCCTCCATGGCCCAGGCCAAGCGCAAGCGCACTCGCAAGCACCGCGGCACCGCAGCCGGGACGATCGAGCGTGCCGGCCGCACCGGCCGGCCACGCACGCGTGAGGAGGCGAAGAAGCTCTCCCGCGAGCGCCGCCAGCAGAGGTTCGACAAGCCGCCCACCTGGAAGGGGGCAATGCAGCGTGCGGCCATCGCGGCGGCGGTGTTCGGCGTGCTCGTGATCGTGTTGTTTCGGCGCGAAATCGCCGTGGGGCTCGCGCTCGCTGCATTCATGTTCTTTCTTTACATCCCCCTCGGCTACGGCACCGACCTGATGATCTATCGCTTCCGCCAGCGGCGGAAACGGGCGAGCTGATCATGGACGTTCGGATGTTCACGGTCGGGCCCGTAGCCGAGAACAGCTACGTCTTCCGCCGCGAGGGCTCCGACCACGCGCTGATCGTCGACCCGGGTGACCAGCCCGACAAGCTGCTGGGCGCCATCGACGCCCTGGGAGTGACGCTCGACGGCATCCTGCTCACCCACACGCACTTCGACCACATCGGCGCGGTGGCCTCGGTAGCCAAGGCCACCGGCGCCGAGGTCTGGGTGCCGGAGAAAGAGGCCTTCGTACTCGCCGACATCAACTCCTTCGTGGCCTGGCCGGGCTTCGGCCCGTTCGAGTCGTACGAAGCCGAGCACACGCTGGAGGGCGGGGAGCGGCTCGAGCTTGCCGGCTTCGAGATCGACGTGCTCTTCACCCCCGGCCACAGCTCGGGCCACGTGACGTTCTCGATCCCCGAGGAGGAGGCCGTCTTCTCGGGGGACGTGCTCTTCCAGGGCTCGGTCGGCCGCACAGACCTGCTGGGCGGCGACTGGGACACGCTGCTCGAGTCGCTCCGCATGCTCATCGACACGCTTCCCGCGGGCACCACCGTCTATCCCGGCCACATGGGGATCACCAGCCTCGGCGCCGAGCGCGCGACGAACCCGTTCCTGGCCGAGCTGGCCCGGTGAATCTGAAGGCTCCGCGCGGGACCTTCGACGTCCTGCCAGAGGCCGGCCGGCGCCGGCTCAAACTGCTGCGGATCGCCGAGGAGGTGCTCGGCCGCGCCGGTTACGAGCCGATCGAGACGCCCATCTTCGAGGACACCGAGCTGTTCGCCCGCGGCGTCGGCGAGTCGACGGACATCGTGCAGAAGGAGATGTTCACCTTCGAGGATAAGGCCGGCCGCTCGCTCACCCTGCGGCCGGAGGCCACGGCGGCCGTCTGCCGCGCTTACGTCGAGCACGGCATGCACAAGCTGCCCCAGCCGGTCAAGCTCTGGACCTGGGGCCCGTTCTTCCGCCACGAGGCGCCGCAGGCCGGGCGCTTTCGGCAGTTCACGCAGCTGGACGCCGAGGTGCTCGGCTCGGACGAGCCGAGCGTCGACGCCGAGCTGATCCTGCTGCTGGCCGAGCTGCTCGAGCGCGCCGGAGTCGGTGAAACCAGGCTGCGGCTCTCGAGCCTGGGGACGCCGCAGACGAGAGCGCTCTACCTGGACGAGCTCCGCGCCTACCTGCGCGAGCACGAGGACGAGCTGTCGGAGGACGTTCGCGCCCGGCTCGATCAGAACCCGCTGCGCGCGTTCGACGCCGATCACACGGGCACGAAGGCGGTTCTGGCGGGGGCGCCCCGCCTGCTCGACCGCCTGAGTCCGGAGGACGCCGAGCACTTCGCCGCGGTGCGCTCGCTGCTCGACGACGCCGAGCTGCCGTACGAGCTCGACTCGACCCTCGTGCGCGGGCTCGACTACTACACGCGAACGGTGTTCGAGTTCGAGTCGCCCCGCCTGGGCGCGCAGAGTGCGCTGGGTGGCGGCGGCCGCTACGACCTGTTGGTGGAGGAGCTGGGTGGGCCGCCCACACCCGCGGACGGATGGGCGGCGGGCATCGAGCGCATCCTGCTCGCGGCCGGCGAGGAGGAGGCGGCCGAGGACTCGCGTGTATATGTGGCGCTCGCCAAGCCCGACGCGGTGCGCGAGGGCTTCCGCCTCGCCCGGCGACTGCGCGAGGAGGGCTTCAGAGTGGAGATGGAGCAGGCCGGGCGCTCGCTGAGAGGCCAGCTGAGGCAGGCGGATCGCATCGGCGCACGCTCGACGCTGATCGTGGGCGACGGTATCGACGTGAAGGACATGGACAGCGGTGCCCAGCGCCGCGCGGCCGACGCCGAGGAGGCGCTGGCGCTCGTGCGGGAGGCGGGCTCGTGAAGGCGCCGCGCGCCAACCGCTACCGCACCCATTGGGCCGGCCAGCTGCGCGCCGGCGACGTCGGCGAGCGGGTCCGGGTGGCCGGCTGGGTGCACCGGCGGCGCGACCACGGCGGGCTGATCTTCATCGACGTGCGCGACCGCACCGGGCTGCTCCAGCTCGTCTTCCGGCCCGAGGAGGCGCCCGAGGCGCACGCCGCGGCCGGGAAGCTGCGCGCGGAGGACGTGATTACGGCCGAAGGCCAGCTGGTACCGCGCGAGGAGGGCACGGTCAACCCGGAGCTCCCTACGGGCGAGGTAGAGCTGGTGGTCTCGGATCTCGAGCAGCTCGCCGACTCCGAGACGCCGCCCTTCCAGATCGACGAAGACGAGCCGGTGGGGGAGGAGCTGCGACTTCGCTACCGCTACCTCGACCTTCGCAAGGAACGCATGCGCGACAACGTGATCTTGCGCCACGAGGTGGTGAAGGCGATCCGAGACCACCTGAGCGAGGAGGGCTTCCTCGAGATCGAGACGCCGATCATGACCCGCTCGACGCCCGAGGGCGCTCGCGACTTCCTCGTGCCGAGCCGCCTCATCCGCGGCTCCTGGTACGCGCTGCCGCAATCGCCGCAGCTCTTCAAGCAGCTCCTGATGGTGAGCGGGTTCGAGCGCTACTTCCAGATCCCTCGCTGCTTCCGCGACGAGGACTTCCGCGCCGACCGCCAACCCGAGTTCACGCAGCTCGACATGGAGATGGCGTTCGTCGACGAGGAGGACGTGATCGAGACGGTGGACCGCCTGCTGGGGCACGTGCTCGCAGTCGGCGGGGTGGAGATCGAGCTGCCGCTCGAGCGCATCACCTACGACGAGGCGATGCTGCGCTACGGCTCCGATCGGCCGGATCGGCGCCTCGGGGTCGAGATCGTCGACCTCTCCGACGTGTTCCGCACATCCGAGTTCAAGGTGTTCGCCGGCGCGATCGAGTCGGGTGGGGTGGTGCGTGCGTTGAAGGCCGGCGGCGACTGGCCCCGCAGCCGCTTCGACGCGCTCACCGGGAAGGCCCAGGAGCTCGGCGCGAAGGGACTCGCCTGGGCGGTCGCCGAAAACGGCAGCTGGCGCTCGCCGATCGCGAAGTTCCTCTCCGCCGACGAGATCGGAGGCGCCACCGAGCGGCTCGGTGCCGGCGAGGGCGAGGCCATCCTGATCGTGGCCGACAAGCCCGAAGTCGCCGCTCGCGTGCTCGGCGCGCTGCGCGCCGAGGTGGCCGGGGACGGACGGAGCGGACACGACGTGTTCTGGGTCGTCGACTTCCCCATGTTCGAGTGGAACGAGGACGAGGCCCGATGGGACCCACTCCACCACCCCTTCACCGCGCCCATCGGCGACCTCGACGGCGACCCGGGTGCCTGGCGCAGCCGTGCCTACGACGTCGTCTTCGACGGCTGGGAGATAGGCGGCGGGTCCATCCGGATCAACACGCCCGAGGTCCAGCAGAAGGTCTTCGACGCGCTCGGGATCGGCCCCGACGAGGCGCGCGAGCGGTTCGGCTTCCTGCTCGAGGCCCTCACCTACGGGGCGCCGCCGCACGGCGGCATCGCTTTCGGCATCGACCGACTGGTCGCCCTCCTGGCCGCGGCCCCCTCGATCCGCGACGCCATCCCGTTTCCCAAAGCGGCCAGCGGCAACGATCCCCTCACCGGCGCGCCCGCGCCCGTCGACCCGCGCCAGCTCAAGGAGCTGGGCGTGAAGCTGGATCTCTAGTAGCCTCGGGGACGGCCCGAGCCTGTACGCCAGCCGGCCGTACATGTTGAGCCGAACACCACCGGGAAGGGAGTCCGGCTCGCGGCTTGGTTGTGGCCAGCCGCGGAGGACACCCAAGCTTGCTCGTACAGCAGGCCCAACTCTCGGTCCTCGGCAGCGTCAGGCTGGGGCCACCCATCTGCAAACCGTCGTCCTGCGGCGTCCTCGGGGCTCGCCTTGCGATCGCAAGGCTTCGCCCCTGAGTCCTTGCATTACTCGGTTTTCGATGGCTGGCCTCCAGCCTTATGTGCCAGTCTTGAGACCCGTGCTCGAATTCCACCTGTCCCATCCACGTGGGCTCGGGGCGCTCGCCGACTGGCCCCATTCCGGCGCCGCCGGCGGCGCCGCTTGTGGGGATCTCGTTAGGATCGCCGTCCGGGTGGAGGGGGACACCGTCGTCGAGGCCGGTTTCGACGCCGAGGGCTGCGGCGCCGCCCGGGCCGCCGGCAGCGCGGTCGTCGAGCTGGTCGAGGGTGCGGCCTTCATCGATGCTGCCCGGGTCACGATCGACGACGTGGCCGGCGCGCTGGGCGGGCTGGTCCCGCCCAAGCGGCACGCCGCGCAGCTCGCCTCCGACGCCCTCCACCGTGCGCTCGGGGCCGCCGCCCGCGCCGGGGCGCCGCGGCTCGAGCCGAGCGCGCGGCGCACGCTCGTGGCGGTGAGCGGCGGGGTGGACAGCGCGGCCGCGGCGCAGCT
>DATDLN010000128.1:0-21892 GCA_036519295.1 Thermoleophilaceae bacterium | reverse complement strand
CAGGGGCTCGACGGTGTTGAGATCGAACCCGTCGTGATATGCAAAGGCGTCAGGCATGGGAGCCGAGGTTTGGACGCGCCCCCACCCTAACGCTGCTCACCTCGAACCATTACCGATTGTGGTCCAATTCGCCCCGATTCGGCGACGGGGGCTGCGACGTTCTACGGGCCAGTCCGCTCCGGGTGGCCGCGCACACCTTGCGGGATGAGCCCGCTGGACGCGGGCCCCGCCCACCGAACGAGGCCCCGCCCACCGAACGAGGCCCCACGCCCAGACTCTGTTCTGGCCCCCCGGGGGAGGGGCCGCCACAGAATAACCCCGCGAAGGCGCAATTTGCATCCTTTCGGGCCTCAAAGACCCCGCAAAGTGCGCGCCAGTCATCACTCAAACTCGGCAACTTTCAGTTCTGGCAAGAGATGTTGCAGGAGACCCTGCGCAAAGGATCTGCTCGCGGACGACGAAATACGAGCGTCGTCGGGCGAACTAAGGCAGTCCCAATTGGGGGAGAGCGGTGATGACCTCGGATGAGAACAGAACTGACGGCCGGGACCGGGATCTTGAGATTGAGCGGTATCGCGAGGCCGCGATGCGCACGCTGGACCAGCTTAAGTGGTGCATTAGTTATCTGCACCGCATAGGAAAGGACAGCATCGCCAAGGGACTCGATCGGAACCGGTTGCGGATCATGGAGCGCATCCGCTAGCCGCGGCCGTCATTCACGCGCGTACCCCGTTACCGGGGCGCGCTTGTCTTCGGCAGCAGCGACGCGAATCTTTAGAGAGGTCCTCCTGGACAGCGTCCGATAGCAGGTCGCGAAGGGACTGTCCACGGGCCCTGTGGGCTTAACCCTCGACCCATCGTCTAGACTTGGGCCCACGGTGCCGCGGTCCGGCGGTTAGCCGAAGGCAGCGGTGCACTCCGAGAAGGAGCGCCGCGGAGACAAGCAGGGAAGGACGGGACCCCGGATGGGGCTCCTCTCATATCTCCGCGGCGACGACGTCCTCGCCGGCAAGAGCGAAACCTGGTCGCTGCCGCGGCCCGATAACGAGCTGCCGCTGGCGGGGCTTCCGACGGTCTGGTCTGGGCCCACGTGCTGGAAGCTCGCCCCCGTCGAGGCGCTCGCCATCGCCGACGGGTGGGCCGCCGTCCGCGTGCTTTCCGACGCGGTGTCCAGCCTTCCCCTTCACGTTTACCGCAAGACCGAACAGGGTCGCGAACGTGTCACATCGGGGAAGCTGGTTGATCTGCTCGAGCGCCCGTCCCCGGGTTGCACAGAAGCTGATCTGACCTCCTGGTTGATGTCACATCTGGCTGTCTGGGGATCCGCCTATATCGGCAAGTATCGCCAGGCCGGCGAGGTCAACCAGCTGGGCCTGATCCACCCCGACCGGATCCGGCCTGAGCTCGAGGATGGCCGGCTGCGTTTCCGTTACACCCCGGCCACCGGCGGCCAGCAGCTTCTGACCGAGGCGGACGTGGTCCACGTCAAGGGACTCAGCGTCGACGGCCTGAACGGCCTTAGCGCGGTCTCTCAGGCGGCCCGGGTGCTCGGCCTCAGCGACAGCTTGGTCAAGCACGCGATGTCTTTCTTTGAGTCGACGACCACCCGCCCCGCGGGGGTGCTGCGCCTCGGCGACCCCGAGAGCTACCCCGGCGACGATGCCCGGCAGCGCACGATCGAGGGCCTCCGGAACGAGTTCAAGCCGCACGGTCTGCTGGTGGTCACGGGCGACATGAGCTACGAGAACGTCGCCCACCGGATGGATGACAGCCAATTCGTGGAACAGCGCCGTTTAGCTTGTCAGGAAATCTGCAGGGTTTTCAGGGTTCCGTCCCACATGCTGAACGCCGGGTCCGGCGGCGACTCGCTGACTTACTCAACTGTTGAGCAGCAGTCGCTCGACTTTGTCCGTTACAGCCTCACCCCGGTGGCTCCGTCGTATCGAGGTCGCCATCTCAAACGACCGTGACCTGGCGTTCCAGCAGCAGTTCGCGCGGTTTGAGATCGACGCTTTGCTCCGGCCCGACAGCGCCGGCCGGGCGGCCTTCTACACCGCCGCGCTCGATCCGATTACCGGGTGGATGGACCGCAACGAGGTACGCCGGCTCGAGGATTTGCCGCCCGAGGAGCAATCCCGCGATAGCTCCCCCGAGATGGTGGCCCCGCCGATGGTGGCGGTGCCGACGAACGGAGGAACCACGAATGAGTGAGACCAACCGCCCAACAAGGAGAAGGGCTACCGGGAGGCGCTCATCCCGGCCGAGTTGGTCAACCGCTACCCCGTCGAGGTCGTCAGCGAAGAGGAAGAGGACGCATGGCTGGCGAAGCGTTGGCAGTGGGCCCGCGAACGGATGACGGACGAAGAGCGCCGACGGTTTGACGAACTTCGATCCCGGCTCCTTGAGTAGCCCGCCGAAACCGTACCCCGAACCGTACCGCGAACTCCCGCATTCCCCCGCCACTGAGCGCAACTCACAGCACCTAAGAACCGCTCAGGAAAGCCAAACCCATCGGGGCTAAGGGCTTGTGACAGTGTAGGCGCCGTGCAGTCGGAGCCGTTTCAGGTCCTGCGCCAGATTCCCGGAGCCGGGAGCGTGATCCTGGCCGGTGAGGCGGCGGACGAGGGACCGCCGCTCGTGCTGTTGCACGGCCTGTCCGCGACGCGGCGGAACGTCGTCCAGGGCTCGCGCCATCTGCTGCGCCGCGGCTACCGCCTGATCGCCTACGACGCCCGTGGCCACGGCCTCTCCGAGCCCGCGCCCCGCTACGAGTACGGGGATCTGGTGGGCGACCTCGAGGGCGTATTCGCCCGCCTCGACCTCGAGCGCGCGGCCCTGGTCGGGAGCTCGATGGGCGCGACGACGGCGATGGCCTTTGCGCTCGAGCACCCAAACCGTGTGCCGGCCCTGGTCCAGATCACGCCCGCTTATATGGGCGGCGCGCGCGCCGAGGAGGAGGACTGGGACCGGTTGGCCGCCGAGCTGGAGCGCGGTGACCTGGACGCCTTTGTCCGGCTGGCGCAGCCCGACGGCGTGCCCGAGCGATGGCGCGAGGCGGCGCGTGAGGCCACCCGGCAGCGAATGGAGCGCCACCGGTATCCGGAGGCGGTGGCGCAGGCGCTTCGCCAAGTGCCGCGGTCGATCGCGTGGGAAGGGCTCGAGCCGCTCGCTGGTCTGGAGCTGCCGGTCCTCGTCGTCGGCTCGCGCGACGAGGCGGACTCGATGCATCCCTTGGCGGTGGCGCAGGAATACGCGCGGAGGCTGCCGCAGGCCGAGCTGGTGGTCGAAGACGAGGGCCAGTCGCCCCTCGCCTGGCAGGGCGCCCGGCTCTCCGGCGTGATAGGCGACTTCCTCGAGCGCTCCGGCTATTCGTAGAGCACCGTGCCCAAACGCACGATCGTCGCGCCCTCCTCGACGGCGACCTCGTAGTCCTGCGTGGTCCCCATCGAGAGGCGCCTGAGGCCGTGCTCGCCGGCGAGCTCCGCCAGACGGGCGAAGTAGGGGCGGCTGTCCTCTGCTCGCTCCGTGAAGGGCGGCATCGTCATCAGCCCGGTGACGGGGACTGGGCAGCGCTCGATGTAGCCGGCGAGCTCGGCCGGGTCGATCCCCTCCTTAGACTGCTCGCCCGCCACGTTCACCTCGATCAGCACCTCCATCGCGGGATACCGCTCGAGCCGGCGGAGCGCCGACTCGGAGGCCACGGAATGGATCAGGCGCACGTTTGGCGAGATGTCCTTCAGCTTCCGGCTCTGAATCGCCCCGATGAAGTCCCAGGTGAAGAGGTCCCGGTGCTGCTCCTGCTTGGCGAGCAGCTCCTGAGCGCGGTTCTCGCCCACGAGTTCGATGCCGGCCTCGGCCAAGGCGGGCAGATCCTCGGCGTCCACGTACTTGATCGCAGCGCAAATCTCCACCTCGGGACCGATCCGCTCCCGGACGCTCGCGAGGTTGGAGGCGACGCGGTCAGGATCCATCACGGACCACCAACCCCGCCTGCCGACCGGTGACGCCTCCGTCGCGGCGGTGCGAGAAGTACAGGTCGGGCCGGCAGCTCGCGCAGTGCTCGAGATGCTGCACGCGGGATACGCCGGCCGCGGCGAGCTTGCGGGAGATCACGGCGCGCAGGTCCAGCATGCGGCCGCTCGCGACCCCGTCGAGTCCCGCGAACGCCTCGAGCACCTCCGGCCCGACCTCGTAGCAGCAGCCGCCGATCCCGGGGCCGACCGCCGCCTCGGGCGTACCTTCGAAGCACTCGATGGCCCGCTCGAGGATGCCGCCGGCCAACGGGCGCCAGCCGCAGTGGAGCATCGCGGCACGGTTCCCGTCGGACAGCGCGACCGGGTAGCAATCCGCCACCAGCACGAGCAGAGCGAGATTCGGCTGTACCGTGAGATGGCCGTCCACCTGCGGCAGCAGCCTGCCACGGGGCTCCGCGTACGAGCGCCCCCCCGTAGGCGGCGCGTCCCATTCCAACAGATCGGTGCCGTGGACCTGCCAGCCCATCCCCACTCGCTCGGGCGCGATCCGCGCGGCTCGAGCGACCCGCCGGCGGTTCTCGATCACACGGTCGGGGTCGTCGTCGGTGAGGATGCCGAGGTTCATCGACTCGTAGGGGCCCTCGCTGACGCCGCCGCGGCGGGTCGAGAAGACGGCGCGCGCGCCGGGGAGCCCGAGCTCGAAGGCGGTTTCCTGGCTCACCGCGCCGCCTCCAAGGCCGCCTCGAGCTCTTGCTCACGTCCGGACACCAGGCCGTCGAGCTTACGATCCAGCGTCTCGGCCAGCGCACGCCCCAGCGCGGGTCCCTCCGGCACGCCGGCGGCCAGCAGGTCGTTGCCCGTGATCTCGAGCCGCACCGAACGGAGCTCGGTCACCCAGCGCAGGATGGGCTCGGACGGAGCCTGCATGGCGAGGGCGAGAGCGAGCGACAGCAGCGGCTCGCGCCCGAGCAGTGCGCGAAGCTCGGAGGGCTGGTGCTCGCGCGCACGGAGCTCCGCCGCGATCGGACACGCCACCCGGGCGGCGCGGGCGACGGCGTCGCGCTCCTGGGCCGTGAGGTCGAGGCCCGAGAGCCAGCCGTCGAGCCGCTCCGGCGCAGTGGAGCACAGGGCGGCGAGCGTGGCCAGCCCCCGGTCGGCTCCGATCGCGGCCGCACCGAGTGAGGCGGACGCCGCGAGCTCTGGATCCGCGTCGAGCGCCGGATGGAGCGCGCGGTCGAGGCCCAGATCGTGCATGCGCTCGACCCCCGCCGGCGCCTCGGGTTCACTCAGCAGGTCCATCAGCTCGTCGCGCACGCGCGCTCCCGAGACCGTGCGGAGGGCGCCACCGGCGGCTGCCGAGCGGGCGAGGTCCTCCGTGTGGCGGTCGATCCGGAAGCCGAGGCGCACCTCGTAGCGGACGGCGCGCAGGAGGCGTGTCGGGTCGTCGATGAAGCTGCCGTCGTGGAGCACCCGCACCACGCCCCCCTCGAGGTCCGCGAGGCCGCCGCAGGGGTCGTAGAGGTGGCCTAGATCGTCGCCGGTCAGCCCCACTGCCATCGCGTTGATGGCGAAGTCGCGCCTGCGGAGGTCCTCGTCGAGCGAGGCCCTCTCCACTCGCGGGAGGGCGCCGGGCTCGTCGTACGTCTCGCGCCGGGTGGTGGCGAGGTCGAACTTCAGGTCGCCGGCGCGGACGGCGGCCGTCCCGAACCGCTCGTGCTCGCGCGCCACGCCTCCGAGCCGATCGGCAAGCGCCCGGGCCACCGAGCGCGCGTCACCCTCCACGGCGAGGTCCAGGTCGACCGCGTTCGCGCCGCGGAGGAGATCACGCACGGCGCCGCCCACGAGATAGGTCGGCGGAAGCCCCTCAAGCGCCGGCAGCAGGCGATCCATGCCCGGCAGGGGGCGGACTCGCTCGCGTAGGTCGAGCTCGCGCCGCGCCATCACAGGCGAACCGGGATCCCCGCCTCGCGCATCCGCTCCTTGGCCTCGCGCACGGTGTGTCGGCCGTAGTGGAAGATCGAGGCGCAGAGCACGGCATCTGCCCCGCCGCGCTCGACTGCATCCACCAGGTGGTCGAGCGAGCCGGCCCCGCCCGAGGCGATCACCGGCACGTCCACCGCCACTGCGACCGCGCGCGTCAGCTCGAGCTCGTAGCCGTCCTCCGTCCCGTCGCGGTCCATGCTCGTCAGCAATATCTCGCCCGCCCCGCGCTCCACGCCCTCGCGCGCCCACTCAATGGCGTCGCGCCCCACCGGCCGGCGGCCGCCGTCCACGTACACCCCGTAGCCGTCGCCCTCGCGGCGGGCGTCGATGGCCAGCACCACGCACTGCGCGCCGAAGACCTCGGCCATCTCGGCCAGCAACTCGGGGCGCGCCACGGCCGCCGAATTCACGGACACCTTGTCCGCGCCGGCGTCCAGCACCGCCTGGGCGTCCCCCACCGAACGGACGCCTCCGCCAATCGTGAACGGGATGAACACGTCGTCGGCGCAGCGACGCGCCAGCTGGGCCACCGTCTCGCGCTTCTCGTGCGAGGCGGTGATGTCGAGGAACACGATTTCGTCGGCCCCTTCCTCCTGATAGCGCACGGCGAGCTCGACCGGGTCGCCCGCGTCGCGCAGGTTCACGAACTCCACGCCCTTGACCACGCGGCCCTTGTCGACGTCGAGGCACGGGATGACACGGCGGAGAAGCATCAGCTGAGTGCCGCCTGACCCTCGCGCACGCTGAAGCGGCCTTCGTAGAGCGCCTTGCCGGCTATCACGCCGGCCAGGTTGAGCAGCCGCAGCGAGCGCAGCTTCAGCAGGTCGTCGACCGAGGCGATCCCGCCCGAGTAGAGAAAGCGCCCGCGCACGGCCTCCGAGACGCGCCTCACCTCTTCGGGATCGGGGCCCTCGAGCATTCCGTCGCGGTCCACGTTGGTGTATGCGAAGCGGGTTGCGCCGCGCCGCTGCATGCGCCGGATTACCTCTTCACCGCTCATGTGCGTCGCGCGCGTCCAGCCCGCCACCGAGACCTGGCCGCCGCGCACGTCGACCGCCACGAGAATGCGAGCCGTGAAGGCAGCGAGCGCCTCGTCTAGGAAGTCGGGATCGGTGTAGGCCGCGGTGCCGAGCACCACGCGGTCGGCGCCGGCGGCCAGGGCGCGCCGGATCGAGCCGATCGAGCGCAGCCCGCCGCCGAACTGGACGGGGATGTCGAGGTCGTGCCTGATGCGCCCGAGGTGATGTAGGTTGGCGGGCTCGCCCTCGCGCGCGCCGTCGAGGTCGACCACGTGCAGGAAGCGAGCGCCCGCGGCGACGAACGAGCGCGCCGCCTCGAGCGGGTCGTCCGCGTAGACGGTCTCCTGGTCGAAGTCGCCTTGGCGCAGGCGGACCGCCTTCCCCCGACTGATGTCGACTGCGGGCAGCAGGATCATGCCGCGACGGCTACGCAGGCCCGCACGAAGTTGCCGAGCAGCGCGAGCCCGTGCGGGCCGGACTTCTCCGGGTGGAACTGCACGCCGTACACCGGCGCGCGGGCGACGGCGCTCACGAACTCGCTGCCGTAGTCCGCCGTGCCGAGAACGTCCTCGCCACGCGCGGGGCGGGGTGCGAAGGAGTTGGCGTGGTAGAAGGCGCACGGGTCCGGGAGCCCGGCGTTGAGCGCGGACTCGCGGCGCCACCCGACCGGGTTCCACCCGATCTGCGGGATCTTCAGCCCGGGAGCGTCGAGCTGCTCGACCGGTCCCTCGAGCAGGCCGATGCCGTCGGCGCCGCCCAGCTCGGTCGTGGACTCGAACAGGAGCTGCATGCCCATGCACAGGCCGATCAGCGGCATGCCCGCCTCCACGCGCTCGCGCAGAAGCTCGTCGAGCCCGAGCCGGCGCACCCGCTCCATCGCTCTGGGCATGGCCCCCACACCCGGCAGCACGATCCCGTCGCTCCCGCGTACGCGCGCGTGATCGTTGGTCAGGTGGGGTCGCGCGCCGACGTGCTCGAGCGCCTTCGCCACCGACCGGAGGTTGCCCATGCCGTAGTCGAGGATGGCGATCCGCGTCACAGCACGCCCTTCGTCGACGGCACCCCCACCACGCGATCGTCCGGCGCCACGGCCTGGCGAAGGGCGCGGGCGAAGGCCTTGAACGAGGCCTCGACCATATGGTGGCCGTTCGTCCCTGCCTCCACGCGCACGTGGACGGTCAGCTTGGCCGTGTTCGCCACGGCCCGGAAGAACTCCTCGGCCAGATCCGTGTCGAAGTCGCCCACGCGCTCGACCGGGAAGCCGCCCTGGAAGACGGCGAAAGGGCGACCCGAGACGTCGATCGCGCAGAAGGCGCGGGCCTCGTCCATGGGAACCACGGCATCGCCGAAACGCGTGATGCCGGAGCGGTCGGCGAGGGCCTCGTCGAGCGCCTGACCGAGCGCAAGCCCGGCGTCCTCGACGGTATGGTGCGGGCCGGTCTCGAGGTCGCCCTTCACGCGGAGGTCGAGGTCCAGCCCGCCGTGGCGGGCAAGGGCGTCGAGCAGGTGGTCGAAGAAGCCGACGCCGGTGTCGCGAACGCCGTCGCCGGCCCCGTCGAGGGCCAGGGACAGCGACACGTCGGTCTCGCCGGTGACTCTGTGGATCTGGGAGGTACGGCTCACGCGCGGCGCTCCATCGACTCTGCGTGCACGGGAAAGCCCTCGGCGCGAGCCAGCGCGGCGCCGGCGGGCGCGAGGCGGCCCGGCGCCCCGTCGGGCAAGGATACGCGAGCCATGCGGCGCCGGAAGGTGGCCGCGGAGAGCGCGCTCTGGAAGCGCGCCGCACCCCCGGTGGGCAGGATGTGGTTCGAGCCGGCCACGTAGTCGCCGAAGGCCGTGCCCGCCCCGGCGCCGACGAAGAGACAGCCGGCGCGGCGCACCCGCGGTGCGAGCTTCTCGGCCTCCTCCCCCACCAGCTCGAGGTGCTCGGGCGCGAGCCCCTCGACCATCCACAGCGCACCCTCACCACCCGCGGCGCAGACCTGCAGAACGGCGTCCGCAGCACTCGGACGCTCCCGCGCAAGACGCTCGATCGCGGACACGACGGCCTCCCGCAGCCCGTCCTCGGGCGCGAACAGCCAGAGGGCGCTGTCGGCTCCGTGCTCGGCCTGCGCCAACAGGTCGAGGGCCACGGCCTCGGGGTCGACGCCCGGCCCATCCGCGATCACCGCCAGCTCGCTCGGGCCGGCGACCCCGTCGATCCCCACCTCGGTGAAGGCCACCTGCCGCTTCGCCTCCTGCACCCAGGCGTTGCCCGGGCCGGCGATGACGTCGACCGATCGCACGCTCCCGGCGCCGTATGCGAGCGCGGCGATCGCCTGGGCCCCTCCCATCCGGTAGACCTCGGTCACCTCGCACAGCACGCACGCGGCAAGGATCACCGGATGAGCCCGGCCGCCGGGCCCCGGCGGCGCGCACACGGCGATCTCGTCCACACCCGCCGCGCGCGCCGTGACCGCGCCCATCACCACGGTCGACGGATACGGCGCCCGCCCGCCCGGCACGTAGATCGCCGCCCGCCCGACCGGGATCTCAACGATCTCCACACGCTGTCCCTGCTCGAGCTCCACACTGACCGGATCGCGCGCCTGCGCCCGAACCACGGCGCGGACGTTCGCGATCGCTGTTCGCAGCCCGCGCAGAACCTCGGGCTCGAGCGAGCCGACCGATGCCTCCAGCTCGCGCGCATCGACGCGCAGCTGTCCCGGGCCGAGTTCTGCCTTGTCGAAGCGCTCGGTCAGGCGCAGCACGGCCTCGTCGCCGCCGGTCCGCACCTCGTCGAGGATCGCGCGGACCTCCTCTCGGAAGCCGGGACGGATCTCTCGACGGGTGACCCCCAAGTCGCTGCGCTCGATCCTCACGACGCCCTGATCCCCTCCACGATGCGGTCGATCTGCTCCCCCTTCAGCTTGTGAGCCACCGGATTGGCGATGAGACGCGCGGTGCAGACGCCGATCTCCTCCACCACTCGGAGGTGGTTCTCCTCCAGCGTGCGGCCCGTCGCAGTGAGGTCCACGATGCAGTCCACCAGGCCCGTCAACGGCGCCAGCTCCACCGAGCCCTTCACCTCGACGATCTCGGCCTGGCGGCCGGTCTCGGCGAAGTGGGCGGCGGCGACGCGGGGATACTTCGTCGCAATTCGCACCCGGCCGAGGCGGCGCAGCGCGTCGCCGATCGGGTCGCCGCTCTCGCGGGCGGCCACGACCATCCGGCAGTGGCCGTAGCCCAGATCGAGCAGTTCGTAGACGTGGTGCTGCGCCTGCTCCAGCAGGACGTCCTTGCCCGTTATCCCGATGTCGGCCGATCCGTGCTCGACGTAGGTGGGCACGTCGCTCGGCCGCATCGTGACGATGCCGGCGTCGGCGAACAGGAGCTTGCGCTCGTTCGAGCGCACCTCGCTCGTGTCGACTCCGAGCCGGTCGAGCAGGTCGAGAGTGCCGTAGAAGAGGGCCCCGCGCGGCACGGCGATCGTGAGGTCGCCGTTCACGCGAGCGCGTCCTCCGCGGCCTGCGCCAGGTGGATGCGCTGCACGTCCATCGCCAGACCGCAGGCGGGCAGCTCACGGCCGAAGCGGCCGAGCAGCTCGTCATAGCGGCCGCCGCCGCCGAGCGCGAAGCCCACCGCCGGGTCGTAGACCTCGAAGACGACTCCCGTGTAGTAGCCGAGCTCCCGCACGAGCCCGAGGTCGAAGATCACCCGGTCCGCCACGCCGCGCTCCTCGAGCAGCTCGTGGAGCACGCGCAGTCCCTCGACCGCCTCACTCGCGGGCGCGGCGGCGCGTTCGAGCACCTCGCGTCCTCCGCGAAGCTCCGGCAGCCGGGCGAGCAGCTCGCGTTCGCGCTCGCCCAGCCCGAGCGCCGAGACACGCATGTCGAGGCCCACGAGGTCGCGGCGCGAGAGGCATTCGAGCAGCGGCAGGTGCCGGTGCTCCGGAATTTCGAGCGACCCGAGCAGCGTCCGGTAGAGCGAGCCGTCCCCCACGCCCATGCGGTGCCGCCGGAGGCCCGCCTGGTCGAGTGCGGCGATCGTGAGCGCCACCACCTCGGCATCACCCTCGGCCCCGGGCACGCCGATCAGCTCCAGACCGCCCTGGAGGAATTCGCGCGGCTCCCCCACTCCACGTTCCGCCGTGCGCCAGGCCCGGGCGAAGTAGCAAAACCGCAGCGGCGGCGCGACCTCGCGATAACGCGTCGCTACCACACGCGCGACCGGGATCGTCATGTCGGAGCGCAGTGCGAGTACGTCCCCCTGCTCGTCGAACGTGCGGTAGCGGGCCCCGGCGGCGCGCTCCTCCCCCAGCCGCAGCACGTCCTCGTACTCGAGCGCCGGGGTGTGGATCTCCCCGTAGCCCGCGTCCTCGAAGCACGTCCGCATGCGTTCGCAGATCGCGCGCAGCTCGCGCATCTCCTCCGGAAGCACGTCTCGGGTGCCCGGCGGAATCGGGTGTGTCATGCGCCCTCCCCCGCCCGGCTAGACGGGCGCGAGTTCGGTGGCGCCGCGCTCGATGCGCGCGCCAAGGGCCCGCAGGCGCTCGTCGATCCGCTCGTAGCCGCGGTCGATCTCCCGGATGTTCGCGATCTCCGAGGTCCCCTCCGCGCACAGGGCGGCGATGAGCAGCGCCATGCCGGCGCGGATGTCGGGGCTCGAGAGGCGCTCGCCGTGAAGACGGCTCGGGCCGCTGACCACCGCGCGGTGCGGATCGCAGACAATCACCCGAGCGCCCATGGAGACGAGCTTATCCACGAAGAACAGCCGGTTCTCGAACATCTTCTCGTGGATGAGCACCAGACCCTCCGACTGAGTCGCCATCGCCAGCGCGATGCTGGTGAGGTCCGCCGGGAAGGCGGGCCAGGGGCCGTCCTCGATCTTGGAGACGGCGTCGCCGTCGTCGGACTTGATTCGCAGCTGCTGGCCCGGCGGCACGACCACATCCCGTTCGTCGTACTCGATGCGGCAGCCCAGCCGCTCGAATGCGAGCCGGGTCATTCGCAGGTCCTCGGGCACGCAGTCCCGGATGCGCAGCTCGCCGCCCGTGCAGGCCGCGAGCGCGATGAAGGAGCCGATCTCGATGTGGTCCGGGCCGATCGCGTAGTCGGCGCCGCCCAGCTCCTCCTGTCCGTGAATGATCATCAGGTTGGAGCCGATGCCTTCGATTCGCGCGCCCATCTGCATCAGCAGGCGGGCGAGGTCCTGCACGTGCGGTTCGGAAGCGGCGTTGTGGATCACCGTGGACCCGGCGGTGAGCGCCGCGGCCATGAGCGCGTTCTCCGTGGCCATGACCGAGGGCTCGTCCATGAAGAAGTCACACGCGTGCAGTCCGCCGTCGGCGGCGTGCAGATCGTACGTCCGCCCCGTCCGGAGATCCGCCCCCAGCGCGCGGAAGGCGTCGAGGTGGGGGTCGAGGCGGCGGCGGCCGATCACGTCGCCCCCGGGCGGCGGCATGTTCGCCCTCCCGAAGCGGGCCAGCAGCGGGCCGGCGAGCAGGAAGGAGGCGCGGATGCGCTCCGCGAGCTCGGGGTCCACATCGGTGCGGGAGATCTCGTCGCACTGGACGGCGATCACGTTCTCGTCGCGCCATTCGGCCTTCGCCCCGAGCCTTGTGAGCAGCTCGACCATCGCCTGCACATCGCGGATGCGCGGCACGTTGCGCAGCACCACCTCACCGCTCGTGAGAAGCGAAGCGGCGAGCGCTGGCAGAGCGGCATTCTTGTTGCCGGCGGGGACCACCGTCCCGGAGAGAGGCGTCCCGCCCTCGATGATGAACTTCTCCATTCGGGGAATCGTCGGGGTCGGCGGCCGGGCAAGGGTATCGAAGGTCATTCGACCCGAGGTTCGGGCTTCCGGCCGGATACCCTGCACTGCCGTGTCTCCCACGCGCGAAGAAGCCTGGGCGCTGGTAGAGGAGTGGGTCGAGAGCGACTCGCTCCGCAAGCACCTGCTCGGCGTCGAGACGGGGATGCGCGCCTACGCGCGCAAGTGGGGCGAGGACGAGGAGATGTACGCCGTCACCGGGCTCTTGCACGACCTCGACTACGAGCGCTACCCGGATCTCGACACCGGCCATCCCCGCAAGGCGCTCGAGCTCTTCCGCAAGAAGGGCTACCCCCAGGAGCTGATCGACGCCGTTGCCGGGCACGCGAGCTTCCTGGGCGTCCCGCGCGAGAGCCGGATGGCAAAGACGCTCTACGCGGTCGACGAGTTGTCCGGCTTCATCGCCGCCTGCGCGCTCGTGCGCCCCACCGGCGTCGAGGGAATGACGCCCAAATCGGTGAAGAAGAAGCTCAAGCAGCCGAGCTTCGCAGCGGGCGTGAACCGCGAGGAGGTCCGCGAGGGCGCCGAGGAGCTCGGCGTCGACTTCGACGAGCACGTCGCCTTCCTGATCGCGGCGATGGAGGAGCGGGCAGACGAGCTGGGGCTAGCTGGCTGATCCCACGGCCCCGCGCGCGCGGGGCGGTGGGATCAGCCACCTACACTCCAGCGCCCTCCTGACTTCGCCCACTCGACCAGGTGGTCGACTGAACAGAACGCGTCGGGGACGCGGTGTGCGCCGCGGTGTCGCACGAGCGTCAAGCGCACGTCCTCGAGCCGCTCGCCGCACTGCGAGCACACGTCGGGCTCGTCCCCGGCGTCGCGGCCCTCTTCCGCCTCCCACCGTGCTCCCTGTATCGACCACGGCACGATGTGTTCGAGGCGGCAGAAGGCAGCCGTCCGCGCGCCGGGCGACTCCCGCAGCCGCCAGCCTTCCCCGGCCTCGATCGCGCGACCGCACCAGGAGCAGCTGTCGGTAGATTGCGCAGCCATGGCCGGAGATGATCGCTCCTCCGCGGGCGAGCCCGCGTCCTCGAGCACGGCGCTCCGGATCATCGTCCTGGAGGGAGACGAGACCGGTCAGGAGCTGCTCGAGCAGGCCCTCCGCGTCCTCGACCCCGCTGTGACCAAGGTGCCGGTCGAGCTCGAGCACTACGACCTGTCGCTCGAGAACCGGCGCCGCACCCGCAACGAGGTGGTGGGAGCGGCCGCCCGGGCCATGCTCGAGTCGAAGTTCGGCATAAAGGCGGCGACGATCACACCCGAGGGCGCCGACGACGTGGGCAGCCCGAACCGCCTCCTGCGCGAGGCAGTCGACGGCAAGGTGATCATCCGCACCGGGCGCCGCATCCCGGGCGTGACCCCCGTCGCGGGCGTGCATTACCCGATCGCGGTGGTGCGCATGGCGGTCGGCGACGCCTACGGCGCCAAGCAGTGGCGCCAGGACGAGCACGGCGAGGAGGTCGCCTACCGCACCGAGCGCATCACTCGCCCCGTCTGCCGGGCCGTGGCCGAGTACAGCTTCCGCACCGCGGCCCGCATCCACGGGCGCGTCTACGGCGGCCCCAAGTGGACGGTCAGCCCCGTATACGAGGGGATGCTGAAGGAGGAGCTCGACGAGGCCGCCGAGCGCCACCCGGAGGTGCCCTACAGCCCGGTCCTGATCGACGCCACCTACGCCGGCCTGATCTCCGGCGCCGCCGATGCCCCGCTTGTGATCCCGGCTCTCAACCGTGACGGCGACTGTCTTTCCGATCTCGTCATGCCGATGTTCGGCTCGATTGCCGGCGCCGAGTCGGTGCTGCTCGCATTCGACGCCGAGTACGAGCCGTCGGCGGTGATGGCGGAGGCTCCGCATGGCACCGCTCCGGCCCTCCAGGGCAAGGACATCGCCAACCCGATGTCGATGATTCTGGCGACCGCCGCCGTGTTTCACTACGCGTCCACCCTCGGCCACGAGGGAACCGAGACGGCCTCGCGCGCGATCTACGAGTCGGTGCTCGAGGCGACGGCCACGGGGGTGCGAACACCGGACCTCGGCGGCCACGCGAGTACGACCGAGTTCACGGGCGAGGTGATCTCGCGCGTGCGCACGAAGATCGACATCTGGGCATCGCTGTAGGTGGCGCGCCGGAAACGATCCACTCGCCGCCGCGGGTCTCCGCTCCGCCGCCGGCAGGAGCGGGCGCTCGAGACACCGCTCGAGCGCCTTGTTTTCGGGCTCACCTGGTGGGCGATCGCACTCGGCCTGTGGATGCTGCTCGTCTTCAAGACGGAGCCCGCGGAGATCGTCGCCGGCGCCCTGGCCGCCGCCCTGGCTGCGACCGGCGCCGAGCTTGTCCGCTTGCGCGGCTACGCGCCCTTCTCACCTGAGCTGCGTTGGTTGCGCGGACTCGTCCGCCTTCCGCGTGACGTGCTGCTGGACACGTGGCACATGTTGCTTCTGCTCGTGCTCCATTTCGGGCGTGGACAGCCAATCGAAGGTCGCTTTCGCATCGTCCATTTCGAGGCCTGCGCCGGCCGCGACCCCCGACGGCAGGCGCGTCGGGCGGTCGCGACCTGGCTCGGCGGCGTCAGCCCGAATACGTACGTCCTGGGCTTCGACGAGCAGCGAGACGCGGCTGTGTTGCACCAGCTCGTGCCGAGCGAGCCGCTCCCGGATATCGATCCGTCCGCGTGAACGTCTGGATGATCGCGGCCATGGTGCTGCTGGCGGGGATCCCGCCCTGCCTCTGGGTGGCCATGCGGGGCACGATCGTCAGCGCTCTCGCCGCATTGGAGCTGGCGTCCACCATCACCACGCTCGCTCTGCTCCTGATCGCCCAGGGGCTTCATCGCGACCCGTTCTTCGACCTGGCGCTGGTGAGCGCCGTCCTCTCCTTCGCCGGCGCCCTGGTCTTCGCCCGCTTCCTGGAGCGTTGGGTGTGAGCGTGGGCGACGTCGCGGTGGCAGCGCTGCTGGCGCTCGGCGTCGGTGCCGCGCTGCTGAGCGCCGTGGGCCTGCTCGCTACCCGTGACCCGTACGATCAGCTGCACTTCACCGGCCCGGCCACGGTGATCGCACCGGTGGCGCTCGCGGCCGCGGTGCTGATCGAGGAGCCCCTCTCGTCGGCGGGAATCAAGTCGGTGCTGGTAGCCGTCGTGATGGTCACCACCGGGCCGGTGCTGATCCACGCGACCGCGAGGGCGGCGCGCGTCCGAGAGCGTGGCCGCTGGGTCGTCCTCTCCGAGGAGCTCAAGCGGAAGGAGCATCCATCGAGCCGCTCCAGGTAGCGGTTCTCGCGCTCGTTGCGCTCAGCGCCACGTGCGTCGTGCTCGCTCGCGATCCACTGCGCCAGGCGACGCTGGCGAGCATCTACGGGCTGGTCCTCGGCATCCTCTTCTTCGTCTGGCAGGCCCCCGATGTGGCGCTGTCCCAGACCGTGGTCGGGGCGGTTGCCCTGCCGCTGATGATCCTCCTCGCCCTGGCGAAGATGCGCGGAGGCGAGGAATGAGCGATCGGGTAAGGATGCGGGTGTTCGCCGTGACCGGACTGGGTCTGCTGGCCCTCCTGCTCTGGGGCCTCGCGGGTCTGCCCGACTTCACCGTCTACCGCGGTCCCTACGGCGACATCCTCAACCGCCTCGCGGTGCCTCAGCGCTCGACCACCGATGTGGTCACCGCGGTGAACTTCGACTACCGCGCCTTTGACACCCTCGGTGAAGAGTTCATCCTGTTCTCGGCCGTCGTCGGCGTCACGAGCATCCTGCGGGCGATGCGGGGGGAGCGCACTCGCGCTCCCGAGGACGAGGCCGCGGGCCGACACGTGCCGGAGACCAGCCTCGCCGTGCGCGTCACCGGCCTCGGCCTGGTCCCTCCCACCATCCTGATCGGCTTGTACATCGTTGCCCACGGCCATCAGACGCCCGGCGGCGGGTTCCAGGGCGGAGTCATCCTTGCCACCGCGCTCCTCCTCACCTACCTGTCGGCCGACTACATCACGATGCGAAGAGTCGGCCCGACCTGGCTGAGCGAGCTGGCCGAGGGTATGGGCGCGGCGGGCTTCGCTCTGGTCGGAGTGGCCGGTCTCGTGGCGGGAGGCGCGTTCTTCGAGAACTTTCTCGGGAAGGGCACACCCGGGGAGCTGCTGTCCGCGGGGACGATCCTGGTCAGCAACTTCGCCGTGGGCCTGGCCGTGACGGGCGGGTTCGCCCTCATGCTCTCGGAGTTCCTGCTGCAGACCCTGACCCGCCGCCGGGGCCGGGGCCGGCGGCCCAGGGCGAGACGCACGTGAGCTTCCTGCCCTACGCCGTCGTGGCGTACGTGGCGGCGATCGGTCTCTACGGCGTGGTCACCAGCCGAAACCTCGTGCACCTCGTGATCTGCCTGTCGGTGATGCAGTCGTCGTCCTACCTCCTGCTGCTCTCGATTGGGTTCAAGGACCGTGCGAGCGCCCCCGTCTTCGCCGACGTCCCGCTCGGCACGCGCGCGGTCGATCCCGTCGTGCAGGCGCTGACCCTCACCGACGTGGTGGTGGGCGCGACCGTCACCGCACTCCTGCTGGCGCTCGCGGTCCAGGCGCACAAGCGCTACGGGACCGCCGATCCGCAGGAGCTGCGGCCGGAGAGGAGATAGTGGCCCCTCCGGCAACTCCGCACTCGCTTCGGCGGCCCCGGATGGCCCCCATGCGGCGTCCTCGGTCGGTGCAATGCCATTTCTGGCATTGCGTAATCCGGGGGTGTTCCGGCCGTAGGCCGGACGGAGGGGGCGGAGCCCCCTGGTCCTTGCCTGGCGGCCCCCGGAGCTCGCCGAACCGGGCACGAACTCACCGGAGGCACCACTAGCGTGGGCGACCTCGCGGCGCTGGCTGTGGCGGTCCCGTTGGTCGTGGCGGCGGCTCTCCTCGCGGTCGCGACGGTCGTGCCGCGCCGGCTCGTCGACATTGGCGCCGTCCTGGCGGCGCTCGCGTCCGCGGTTTTGTGCGCGCTGGTGCTGTCCGATACGGGAGACGGGATCGTCGTCTACTGGTTCGGCGGCTGGACGCCGCGGGGCGGAATCGCCCTGGGGATCTCCTTCGCCATCGACGGCATCGGCGCCGGACTCGCGCTCTTCGCCTCCGTGCTCGTCGCAGCGGCATTCATCTTCTCCTGGCGCTATTTCGTGGCGGTCGGGCCGCTATTCCACGCGCTCATGCTCGTGTTCCTTGCGGCGATGCTCGGCTTCAGCTTCACCGGCGATCTGTTCAACCTCTTCGTCTTCTTCGAGCTGTTGAGCGTCGCGGCCTACGCCCTGGTCGCATACGACATCGAGGAGGAGGGCCCGCTTCAGGGGGCGCTCAACTTCGCGGTCACCAACAGCATCGGGGCGCTATTCATCCTGATCGGAATCGCGCTGCTCTACGGGCGGACGGGGGCCCTGAACATGGCCCAGATCGGCGAGATCCTCGCCGGCAAGGACGCCGACGGGCTGGTCGTCGTCTCGTTCACGCTCATGGCGGTGGGCTTCTTCGTCAAGGCCGCCGTGGTCCCGTTCCACTTCTGGCTGGCGGACGCCTACTCGGTGGCGCCGACCCCGGTGTGCCTGCTGCTGTCCGCCGCGATGAGCGAACTCGGCCTGTACGCGCTGGCCCGCGTCTACTGGACGGTGTTCTCGGGGGCTCTGGGAGGCGAGGAGGCCCTCGAGGCGATCCTTATTGGAGCGGGAACGCTCACCGCGCTGGTCGGCGCCGCTATGGCATTCGGGCAGCGGCACCTGAAGCGACTGCTCGCGTTTGCGACCGTCAGCCACATCGGCCTGTTCCTGATCGGCTTCGCGCTGCTCGACCCAGCGGGCTTTGCGGGCATGGCGCTCTACGTGGTGGCCGACGGCCTGATCAAGGCGGCGCTCTTCGTATCGGTCGGGATCGTCCAGCACCTGTTCGGCAGCGTCGACGAGCTGAACCTCTTCGGACGAGCGCGCCGACTTCGGGTCACCGCTTCGCTCGTGGTGGTGTGCGGACTCGCGATCGCGTCGCTGCCGCCATTCGGCCCGTGGATGGGCAAGGTCCTCATCGACGATGCCGCGCGGGAGGCCGGCGCCGGTTGGCTCAGCGTGGTCTTCATCTTGGCTTCCGTCCTCACCGGCGCGGCGATCCTCCGAGCCGCCGCACGGGTCTTCTGGGGCATCGGACCCCGGTCGGACCCGTCGATCGTCGACGCCCCCGCGCCCGCCGAGGTCGACCCCGAGCTCGACTACCCGCACGACCGCGTCCCCCGGACGATGACGGTGACCGCGCTCGGTCTCGCCGCCGGCGGGCTCGTCCTCGGCCTGGTGCCGGAGCTCCGGGACGCCATCGCGGAGGCGGCCGCACGGTTCGTGGATCGGGCGGGTTACGTGACCGCGGTGCTTCAGAGCGGAAGTCCACGCGAGGTCCACGCCGAGTCCGCGTCGCCCGGACTCCTCGACGTCGGGCTGGGGCTGCTCTCGGCGGCGGGCGCGATTGGGCTCGCCTACCTGACACTGGCGCCGCCGCGGCCTCGGCTCCATCGAGTCGGTGTGGCCGCCGGCACGGCCATCGCGCGCCTGCGTCTGCTGCATACCGGCTACGTGGGCGACTACGTGACCTGGCTCGTGGCCGGCGCCGCCGTGCTCGGCGGACTCTTCGCCGCGACCCTCACGACGTGAGCGCCTCGCGCACGCGTGCGGGGATCTCCCGCGTCCGCCTGGTGGCGAGGTCGACGAAGACGTGCCGCAGCTCGCCCTCCGCAAGAACCTCCCCGTCGTCGGCGCGCTGCGCCGCGATCGACGTGGTGATCGACGTGGAGCCCAGGCGCGTCACGCGCGCCGTCAGGTCGACCTCCTCGTCGAACCGCGCCGAGGCCCGGTAGCGGATCCCGGCCTCGGCCACGACCATGTCGGCGCCCCCGTCGATCATCTCCCCGTAAGGGTGCCCTCCCGCGCGGAAGAGCTCCGTCATGGCGATGTCGAACCAGGCCAGGTAGTGCGGATAGAAGACCACGCCCTGCTGGTCGCACTCCGAGTAGCGCACCCGGATGCGATGGCGGAACGGGTCGCTCATCGGCGGCAGCCTATCGCCGCCCCGTCCCCGCTCCTTCCGCCCCGGCCTGGTCCCCTTGCAAGAGAACTTGCACGAAATCGGGCCATCCATCCGACCGCCTCCGTACCTTCTCGAACGCATGTTCCCTCGGTTCAGAGAGCAGCTCGGCACGGCGCTCGACCTGATCGTCGAGTTCTCCACCCTCGGCGAGTACCGCCTGGGCGTGGACTGCGCCCACGGCGCCGCGAGCGCCCCCGCCGTCGCTCCTGACCATGCACCGCAGCTGGGAGGCGCCGGCTCCCCGGCCGGCCGCGCTGCGGTCCGCCGCATCGTCGCGGGCGGAGCGACTGGCCGAGCGCTGGTCGCCACCCCCGCGGCCCGGCGGCTGCTGGCGGCCGGCGGTCCCAGCGCCTCATCCCACCCACCGGTGCAGCCGCCGGCCGAGCGGTGTCGCGGCGACCGATCCCGACCGGCCGCGCCGCGGCGCGTTCGCGCGCGCCCGCACGCAGGACCCGAGCAACTCTGCTTCGCCGTCTAAGCGGAGGCGGCGTTACTCCACACGCTCGGCCGTCCAGCCGTCGGCCTGTCGCGAGATGATCACCCGAGCCTCACCGTCGTCGGCAACGGCCACGAAGTGGGCGCGATCCTCGCCCACGCCAGGCCGGTCGTCGACGAGGACGAGGTGCAGCTGACGGTACTCCCAGCCCGGCCGTGACTCCTCGAGGGCATGGCGCGCGACCTGCTCCATCGCCTCGCGATGCCAGCCCTTGTCAGCCGCCCGGGCCTGCTCGAGCGCCTGGTCCGCGGCGGCGAGATGCTCCTCGTAGGACGGCGCCTGACGCCGGTCCCGGGCCCGAGCTCCGATCACGCCGAGGATGAACGCGATGAGGATCACCGCGCCCAGGATGATCAGGACGAGGCCGAGCGTGGACAGGGCGATGGGGACGGTCATGAGGCGGCTGAGTCTATGGATAGGCTGCGGGGTGCGCCCTGCCGCGTCCGCCCGCCGCATCCGCTCAAGCCGGAATACTCCATGGGATGGGAGCCAGCAACGAGGAGGCGGTGGGAGGCTTTGCCGACGCCATCACTCGCGCCGATCTCGACGCTGCGTTGGCCGTGTGCGACCCCGAGATCGAATTCCTCTCGGTTCTGGGCATCAGCGGACGCAGATACATCGGGCACGAGGGCATCCGCCAGTACTTCGAAGACGTGTCGTCCGCCTGGGAGGAGTGGAGGGTCGAGGTGCATAACCTGACCTCGGGGCCGGATGGCCGCGTGGCCATCGAGATGACGATGCACGTGCGCGGACTGGGGAGCGGTGCGGCGCTGTCGGAGTACGCCGGTCACGTTTGGACGGTCCGCAACGGGAAGCTGTTGCGCAACGAGCTCCACCGCGAGCCGGGGCAGGCATTGGCTGTCGTGGGAGAGGCGTCGTAGCCGGGCTCTCCGGCGCCGCACCCCGCCCGCTGGCCGCAGTGGCCCCCGCCCCGCCGGCGTCCAAAGAAAAGGGCCGACCCAAACGGGACGGCCCTTCTCAGTCAAGACCGGCGGCGACCTACTCTCCCAGGGCCGCGAGGCCCAAGTACCATCGGCGCTGAGGGGCTTAACTTCTCTGTTCGGAATGGGAAGAGGTGTATCCCCCTCGCTATCGCCACCGAAAGGTGTCGAGACCAGGCCCTCGCCGGGCCCTTGAAAACCGCACAGCTGGCCGCCCACGGGCGCGCCGAAGCGCGCCGGCGGAGGATCACTAAAAATCCGTCAAGCCCTCGAACCATTAGTACCGGTCTGCTCAGCGCATCGCTGCGCTTACACATCCGGCCTATCACCTGGTGGTCTTCCAGGGGTCTTACTCCCTCAAGGGGATGGGAGAGCTCATCTCGAGGTCGGCTTCCCGCTTAGATGCCTTCAGCGGTTATCCGATCCGCACGTAGCTAACCAGCGCTGCCCCTGGCGGGACAACTGGTACACCAGAGGTGCGTTCGTCCCGGTCCTCTCGTACTAGGGACGACTCCCCTCAACTCTCCAACGCCCACGGCAGATAGGGACCGAACTGTCTCACGACGTTCTGAACCCAGCTCGCGTACCGCTTTAATG
>DATDLN010000127.1:0-19030 GCA_036519295.1 Thermoleophilaceae bacterium | reverse complement strand
CGAGCTGATCGTCCACCCAATCGCCCGGGTTGCGCGCGGTGACGATTCGCTTCAGTCCCTGGGCGCGCCAGGAGCGCTCCTCCGCGGACATGGTCAGGGCGCGGTGGATCGCGTCCGCCTGCTCCTGAACGTCGAATGGGTTGACGGAGAGCGCGAACTCGGCCAGCTCCTCGTGCGCGCCGGTGTTCTCGCTCAGGAGCGAGACCCCGTTGCGCTCGTTCACGAGCGGCCCCTCCTTGGCGATCAGGTTCATTCCGTCGAACATCGCGTTGACCATCAGGAGGTCGTAGTGCTTGTAGGCGGCGATGGCCTCCCCGAGGTTCTCACGCAGCCGGAGCTCGATCGGCATCCAGTCGGTTGTCCCGTGCCGGTGGTTGACCACGGCCACGAGCGCCTCGATGCGCTCGAGGTACTCCGCGTACTCGGGTACGTCCTGGCGTGACGGGATCAGGTGGGCGATGAAGGTGACCTCCTCCTTGAACTCAGGATGCTGCTCCAAAAAGAGGTCGAAGGCCGTGAAGCCGCGGAGGACGTTCTTCGAAAGGTCCGCCCGGTCGACGCGGAGGATCAGGTGCTCGCGCCGGCGCCGCAGTATCTCGCGCTCGTACTCGTGGACCGCGGGCCGCTGCGCGGTCCGCCGGAACGTCTCCGCCGAAATCGGTAAGGGATAGGAGCGCACCCACACATCACGGCCGTCGAACTTCACGACGCCCGCCTCCTCGTCCACCTCGAGGTCGAACAGCTCGCGGCAGCAGAGCAGGAAGTTGCGCCGGTAGGAGCGGGTGTGGAAGGCGATGATGTCGTTCGCGAGGATGCCCTCGTAGAGGTCCTCACGCATGTCGGCGGGGAGGACCCGCCAGGCGTCGGGCTGGGTCCAGGGAATGTGGACGAAGTGGTGCAGGAAGAGGTCCGGGCGCTCGCGGCGGATGAACTTGGGCGCCACGTAGAGGTGGTAGTCGTGCAGCATCACGACGGCCTCGTCGTGCTCGGCCACCTCCTCGAGCACCGCGCGGGCAAGGTCCTCGTTGACCGAGCAGTAGCCCTGCTCGTAGGCCTCGACCTCGTGCCGACGGATGTCCGGCGCGTTCGAGAGATCCCAGAGGTAGTGCTGGATGAACCACAGCATCGGGTTGGCGACGACGTTGTAGAAGCGGTCGTAGGCCTCGGCGTCGCTTTCGACGAGCTTCACGCGGTAGCGGGCGTCGTCGAGCTCGACCTCGAAGCTGTCGCCGGCGTGCCTTCGGCTCACCTCCACGTCCTCCTCGGTCATCGCCGACGCCACCCAGACCGCGTCGCGGTGATGCACGAGACCGGTGAGCGCCGTCACGAGCCCGCCACCGCCTCGCCTCGCCTCGCCCCCCTCGAACGTCGCGGGCCCGCGGTTCGATACGAGGACGAAGGGGATGTCGGCGGTCATCGGTGGTCCCGGAAGATCCTCAGCCAGTCCCGCAGCAGGCGCGGCGTGAGAAAGTGCTTGCGGACGTGCTCCTTGCCCGAGCGCCCGAGCCTCTTGCCGAGGTCCGGCTCGCGGAGGATTCGCAGCGAGCGGTCGGCGCACTCCTCCGGCGACGTGACGAGGAAGCCGGTCTCACCGTCCTGCACCTGAAGCGGGATGCCTCCCACCTTGCCGCCGATGAACGGTCGCGCCTTCCACAGCGCCTCGGACACCGTGAGCCCAAAGCCCTCACGCGTGGACTTCTGGATCGCCACGTCCGCCTGCGATTGAAACGCGTTCACCTCGATCGCGCCGACGTTGTTGAGGTTGTTGAGGATGTGGATATCGGGGTCACCGTCAGCGTAGGCCATGGTGGAGTTGAAGAATTCCCAGCCCTCGGGATCGTCGGTGGCCATCGAGCCGACCAGTGCCAGCTGAACCTCCGGCAGCTCCTCGGTCACCCTGCGATAGGCATCGATCACACCCATCGGATCCTTCCACGGGTCGAAGCGCGAGACCTGGCAAATCAAAGGCCGGTCGACGTCGATGCCGAACTGGTCGCAGACGAACGCGGCGTCCTCGGGCGAGAGCGCCATGTTCTTCGGCGACAGCGGGTCGATCGCCGGCGGGCAGATGTGGACGCCGTCGAGGCCGCCGTCCACGCTGGTCGGGACGTACTGGTCGACGTGCCAGACGGACGCGTCGTACTCCTTGATGAACGGCACCATCCGCGCGATCACGTCGGGATTGGGCGTCGAGAGGTCGATGTGGCAGCGCCAGACCCAGGTCCTCCCCTTGTCGGGCACATGCCTCTTGATGGCGGCCGGCTGCGGATCGTGGACGATGATCACGTCCCAGTCACCGGAGATCTCGGTCGCGTTCAGCGCGTTGTAGCGCTCGTAGATCCTCCACTCGTCGTCCGAGAGGGAGTCGGGGTTGCCCTGGAGGGCGTTGTGGAGGCGTTTTGTGACGTTGTAGAACTCCTCGCGCCCGAGCATCACCTGCCACTGCGCGTCGATTCCCACGTCGTTCATGAGCGGGATGAGCGTGTAGAGAATCTCGGAGACCCCGCCGCCGAACGCGGTGGCGGATAGATGGAGCACCCGCAGGCCGTTCAGATCCTCCACGAGATCCCTGATCTCCTGGATGAGGGGCCGGCCGGCGAGGTGGGTGTAGTCGGCCAGGCTCTTGTGGCCTACGGAAACCGGCTGCAGCACGACGCGGCAGACTACCCGGCGCGTCCGGAGAGGTACTTCACGAGCCGTGTGCGTCCGCCGGAGAACCCCGATTCGTCGACGGTCGCGTCGATGATCGCGCGGCTCAGCTCGCGTTCCACCGCCGCCACCGGGCTCGGCGGCCCCTCGAGCTCCATTACCAGGCGGTCGTCGCTGAGGCGGAAGGCGAAGTTCACGCGGCTCTCGTCGTCGAGCGGGCGCGCGTCGTCCACGAAGTCGTTTGCCGCCTCTGTGATGGCCAGCTTCAGGTCGGCGACCTCCTCGGGCGAGAGCGGTGTGAGCCGGCATACGGCCGACAGGGCGAGGCGGGCCAGGACGAGGTAATCGGGCCTGGCCGGGATGGTCAGCGAGACGTCACGGCTCTCGGTGGCCCCTGGCACCTCCACCACTCTTGCAACCTACCCAGAAACGCGTCGAATGCCTGCACGCGTGGCGCCCGCCTCATTCCCGCGAGCCGGCCGGCCGCCGCCCGAGCTCGACCTTCACTGTGCGGCGCTTGCCGTCGCGCAGGATCTCCAGCCTGACCGTGTCGCCGGCGCTCATCGAGCTGATCACGTCGGCGAGATCTTGGTGCAGGGTGAGGCGCTCGCCGTTGACCGCGACGATCACGTCTCCTCCTGTGGGGACCGGCCGACCTTGGAAGGTGATCTCGTCGTCACCGGCTTCGATGTTCGCCTCCTCGGCCGGGCTGCCCTCCTCGACCTCCTGCACAAGGGCGCCCGCGCCGACGTGGAGGTCGAGCCGATCGGCGAGCTGCGGCCACAGGACGAGCGTCCCGACGCCGAGGTAGCCGTAGTCGACCCTGCCGTCGTGGCGCAGCTCGCGCAGCGAGCGCCGAACGGCGTCGACGGGAACCGCGAAGCCGACCCCCTCGCCGCCCCCCGACCGCGACCTGATCTGGGCGTTGATACCTATCACCCGCCCCTGCGCGTCGAGCAGCGGACCGCCGGAGTTGCCGGGGTTGATCGCCGCGTCCGTCTGGATGGCGTTGCCGATCTGGAAGCGGGTGAGCGATTGGATGCTGCGGTCCAGGGCCGAGATCACGCCGACCGACAGCGATTGTGACTGTTGCTCCCCGAACGGGCTGCCGATGGCGGCGACGGGTTCGCCCACCTCGATCGTGTCCGGCACGCCGAGGTGCAGCGGCGTCAGCTTCAGCCCCTCGGGATTCACCTTCAGGAGCGCCACGTCGGCGTTCGGATCGGTGCCCACGATCTCCGCGGGGACACGGTTGCCGTCCAGGAACGCGACGTAGATCTGCTCCGCCCGCTTGGTGCCGGAGACGTCGTCAAGGGTGACCACGTGCGCGTTGGTGGCGATGTGGCCCTCCCCGTCCAGGACGAAGCCCGAGCCTTGGCCGGCCTCACCCTGGTCCTCGAGCGGGTTTGGCCCGCCCTCGAAGACCGAGGTGATCGTCACCACCCCGGGCGACAGGCGCTCATAGATCTGCCCCGGGTCGAAGCCGCCTTCCTTGCCGATGCCCTCGACGACCTGGACGCGGGTGGTCGTTACCTTCCGCGGCGCGCTCGCGCCGGCATCCTCGTCCCCGTTCCCGCCGCTGTCGCAACCGGACGCGACGAGCGCCAGAGCCGCGGCCAGGGCGGCCACGCGTCTCATAGGAGGTGCCACTAGCCCGATCCGTCCGAGGGCAGCTCGAGCGTGAACGCGGTACGCCCGGGCTGCGACGCGAGCACGATCCGGCCCTCCATTCTCTCGGCCAGCTCGCGGGCGATCGCGAGCCCCAGCCCGGCGCCACGCGCGGCATCGCCGGTGTAGAAGCGCTCGAATGCCTTCGAGCGGGCCGGCTCGGGGAGGCCCGGCCCCGAGTCGGCCACCGTGAGCTCGGCGGCGCCGTTGATGCGGTCTGCCCTCACGGTGACGTCCGTCCCCTCCGGAGTGTGCCGAAGCGCGTTGTCGAGCAGGATACGCACGATCTGCGCGACCCGTTCGCGGTCGCAGCGGGCGAGGGGCCCTTCCTCCGGGAGCAGGATGTGCAGATCGGTGCTGTGCTCGGAGAGCGCGGGCCGGAATTCGCCGAGCACCGTGCGAGCGAGCTCGGCGAGGTCGACCGATTCGCTCTCGAGCTCGATTGAGCCGGCGTCGAGGCGGGAGAGGTCGAGCAGGTCGACCGACAGCTTCTGGAGCCGCGCCACCTGTCCACTCATCGTGTCGAGGAACTCGCGCCGGGTCTCCTCGTCGAGGTCCTCGTCCTGGAGCAGCTCGACGAAACCACCGAGAGAGAAGATGGGCGTGCGCAGCTCGTGGGAGGCGGTGGCGATGAACTCCTTGCGCGCCACATCCACCTGGCGCAGCTGCTCCTGCATCTCATTGAAGGTGCGCGTGAGCTGCCCGAGCTCGTCGTCCGAGTCCACGGGGAGGGGATCCTTGAAGCTGCCCCGCGCGACCTCTGCCGCCGCCGCCTCCACCCTGCGGACACGGCGCGCCAGACGGCCGGCCACGAGATAACCGCCCGCGAGCGCGATCAGCAGCGCAGGGAGTGTGGCGAGCAGCACGCGGCTGCGGATAAACGAAACGGTTTCCTCGACCTCATTCAGGTCGCGCGAATAGAGGGCGACCCGCTGCGGCTCGCCCTTCAAGAGGAGAGGCTGCGCCACGACCCCGAGGTCGTCGCCCTGGAACGTGGCGAAGTCGGTCTGGCTGCGCCGGGTGCGGACGGCCCGGCGCAGCAGCGTCACGTCGGTCGGGAACGCCCTCTGTTGGGCGGAGTCGCTCGCCGGATAGAAGAGCAGGTTGCGCGCGTCGCCCTGCGGACCCTCGATCGCCTCGTCCCAGGTGAAGAGCGTCACCCTCGCCTCGGCGGCGTCCGCGACGGCGCGCACCTGACGGTTGACTTTCGGCGCCGACAGCTCGCCGACGAGCAGGCCCTCTAGCCTGGGCTTGTAGTTCTTCGCCACGAGCTCGAGGTCATGCAGGCGTCGCTCCTCGAGGTTCGACTCGGGCTGGGTGACGACCGTGAAATAGATGACCGCGAAGGCAGCGGCCGTGATGGCGAAGAAGAGCAGCGCGATCTTGTTGCGCAGCGAGCGGAAGGGCTTCATCGGTCGCGGAAGCGGTAGCCCACGCCGCGCACCGTGAGTATCAGGTCGGGGTGCTTGGGCTCGCTCTCGAGCTTCTCCCGCAGGTGGCGGATGTGCACGTCGATCGTGCGCGGGTCGCGGTAGGCGGCGTCGCCCCAGACGCGCTCCAGCAGCATCGTGCGGCTGAAGACGCGGCCCGGGTTGCGCGCCAGCGCGGCGAGGATCTCGAACTCCACGTAGGTGAGCCGCACCGCCTCGCCCCGCGCCTCAACCTGACGCTTCTCGAAGTCGACTCGCAGATCGCCGGCCTCGATCGGCTCCTCGAACTGATCTTCCGGGGCCGCGAGCGCGGCCCGGCGCAACACGGCTTTCACCCGGCTGCGGAACTCACGCACCGAGAAGGGCTTCGTGATGTAGTCGTCCGCACCCAGCTCCAGGCCGAGGACCTTGTCGATCTCCTCGGTCTTGGCGGTGAGCATGATGATCGGCACCGTGCTGCGGGCGCGGATCTGGCGGCAGACGTCGAGGCCGTCGATCTTCGGGAGCATCACGTCCAGCACGACCAGGTCGAAGCTGTCCTCACGGAGACGGTCGAGGGCCTCCTTCCCGTCCAACGCCGGGACCACGTCGTAACCCTCCTTGCGAAGCGGATAGGTCAGCAGCTTCTGAACCGAAACCTCGTCGTCGACGAGCAAGATCCTTGGTGCGGAGGCCGTCACCTTCGGAATTGTAGGTTGGGGTCGTCTTGATAGAGCCGCGTATCTACCGGGCCGCGTTCGTGCCGGCGCTGCTGGCGCTCGTGCTGACGATGTTCTCGTTCGAGAGCCGACCGCGGCCGCTTCCGCAGGGGCTGGCCGCCGACGTGCTCTTCGACGGCCGCCAGGCGGCCCAGCTCGCGGCCGGCATCGCAGAGGATCAGCCCGACCGCCGCGCGGGCCGGCGCGGGGATCTCGCGACCGCCGCGCTCGTGGCCGAGCGGTTCCGGCAGCGCGGCTTCCGGGTCGAGCGCCAGCGCTTCACGCACGCCGACCACGACCTGGAGAACGTGATCGCCAGGCGGGCGGGCCGATTGCGGAGCCAGATAGTGATCGTCGCGGCGCGCGATGCGGCGGTGATGCCGGACGGACCGGGAAGCGCGTCCGACACGGCCGCGCTGCTCCAGTTCGCCCGCGTCTTCCAGGGGCGCTCAGCGCGCAAGACGCTGGTCCTCGCCTCCGTTGACGGCTCGACGCTCGGGGAGGTGGGCACCGCCAGGCTAGTCGACGAGCTCGGTCCGCGGAACCTGATCGACGCGGTGCTCGTGGTGTCGGAGATGGGGTCGCGGCCCCGCCACGGCTCCTTCGTCCAGGCCTGGGCGACCGACCCTCGCCGGGCGGGCATCGGCCTCGTGCGGACCGTGGCGGAGTCGATCCGCCAAGAGCTCGACCAGCCTGTGGGGGGAACCGGCTTCCTCGGCCAGCTGGCGCGACTCTCCCTGCCCATCGGGATCGGGCCGCAAGGAGTACTGCTCGAGGAGGGCTTCGACTCCGTCCGCATCTCGGGCAGCGGCGACCTGCCGCCGGCGGGCGGCGGCCCGGTGGAGGCGATCGACGAGGACCGGCTCGGGACCCTCGGCCGCGCCACGCTCCGAACGGTCACCGCCATCGACCAGGACGGCCGGCCGGCGCACGGGCCCGAGAGCTACCTGCTGGTAGTGAGCCAGGTGCTGCCGGGGTGGGTGCTGGCCCTCCTGGCCGGCGCGCTCCTCCTGCCCGTGTTGGTCGCGTCGGTCGACGCCTTCGCCCGTGCCCGCCGCCGGCAGCTCCCGGTCGTGCCCTGGCTGCGCTGGGTCGGCGCCTGGACTGCGCCCTTCCTGGCCGGCTATGCGCTGGCGGAGGTGCTGGCGCTCACCGGCGCGACGCCGACGCCGCCGCCGGCGCCTGTGCCACCGGCTGAGTTGCCGCTGGACGGCCCCGCCCTGGCGGTGCTCGGTGGAGTGGCCGCGACGATGGTCCTCGCCTTCGCGGCGGCGCGCCTGCTTGCGGCGCGCCCCGACCGCTCGCTGAACACGCCGGTCGAGCCCGGCGCGGGGGTCGCGCTGGCGCTGACGCTGAGCGTGGCCGCGCTCCTCCTCTGGCTCGTCAACCCGTACGCGGGCCTCCTCGCCGCGCCGGCCGCCCACCTGTGGATGCTCTGCGTGCTCACCCGGCCCGTGCCGCGGCGCCGCATCCGCGCCGCGATGGTCGCGATCGGGGTCGTGCCGCCGCTCTTGGTGGCGATCTATTACCTGGCGACACTTTCGATGAACCCGCTCGAGGGAGCCTGGTATCTGCTCATGCTCGTGACGGGCCACTCCGTCGGCCTGGCGACAACCCTGGTCGCGTGCCTGATGCTGGCCGTTCTCTGCGGGACGATCGAGATCGCCGCGCGCGTGCCGGACGAGCCCGGGCCGGAGCGACCCGAGCCGGGCCCGCCCATGTATGGGCCGGGCGCCCACGCGGGGCGGGGGGCGCTTGGGGGGACCGAGTCGGCGTTGAGGTGGTAGGTGCTGGCACTCGGCGGGTCGGCGGCGCCGCCGGCCGCGCTGGGGCTGGGTAAGGCGAGTGGGATCCCTGCCGGACGCCACCGTCCTGTTTTGCACCGGCAGTGCCGGTGTAATCCAGGACGGCATACATCGCGCACCGCACCCAACTCCTTACCCAGCCCCGCCCCCGGCGGCAGCGCCGCCCACCCGCCGAGCGCCGCTACCCGTGCTCGTACCCCCTGAGCCCCTCCACCGGCCCGTCGGGCCCCAGCAGCACGAGTCCGCTGCCTTCGGCGACCTCCCCGATCCACGTGAGCGCCGCCGCCCCCTCCGCCGCGGCGCGGCGCTCCGGCGGCACGGTCACCAGCAGCTCGTAGTCGTCCCCGCCGGTCACAGCCGCCTCGGCCGTGACGCCGGGGGCGGTCGGAACGTCCGCGAGGCGCACCCGCAGCTCGACGTCGCTTCGCTCCGCCACGTGCCCGGCGTCGGTGGCTAGGCCGTCGCTCAGGTCGATCATCGCGGTGGCGCCCGCGGCGGCCAGGGCGCGCCCTTCCGCGAGGCGCGGCTGGGGCCGAAGGTGCCTGCGGATGAGCTCTTCGGGCTCGCGTTCCCCGCGCTCGAGGAGCAGGCGGCCGGCCTCCGAGGCCCCGAGCTCGCCCGTCACCCCCACCAGATCGCCCGGGCGGGCGCCGCCCCGCCCCACCAGCTCGTCCTCACTGTCGGCCCAGCCGGTGACCGCGACGGTCACGGTCAGCGCCGGGCCGCGCACGACGTCTCCGCCCGCGATCGTCGTCGCGCAGGCCTCCGCCAGGGCCTCCATGCCGCGAACCAGCTCGAGCGGCTCCTCGAAGTCCGGTGAGCACACGAGGGAGACGTAGGCCTCGCCCGGCTCGGCGCCCATTGCCGCGATGTCCGAGAGCGCCGTAGCCAGCGCGCGATGGCCGATCTGGGCGGCGGAATGGGTCGAGCGAGTGAAGTGCACGCCCTCGACGATCGTGTCGATCGAAGTGACGGCGAAGGGGCGCGCCCTCACGACGGCCGCGTCATCTCCGGTCCAGCGCACCAGCCGCCCGCTGCGGTCGGTAAGGGCGGCCTCGATCGACCGGATCAGGGTGTGCTCGCGCACGGGTACAGTCTCGCCCGTGGAGGGGCGACCCGTCGACAACACGCCCACGCTGCTCGAGCGAGCCGGTTCCGCCGCGGCGGGCATCTCGTCGTTCGGCCCGAAGTCCGCCAAGGCGCGGCTGGCCTTCCAGTGGGGCATCGCGGCCCTGATCTTCGGCTTCCTGATCTTCTTCGTCGTCAGGCAGTGGAACGACCTGCCCGACTTCGACTGGCACTTCCGGCCCGGCTGGCTCGCCCTCTCCGGGCTCGCCACGTTCCTCTTCTACGCGTGCCAGTGCGAGCTGTGGCGCGGCATCCTGCACGCCCTGGGTGAGGACCTCGCCCGGCGCCCGGCCCGGGCGATCTGGGGCAAGTCGATCCTTGCCCGCTACGTCCCCACGAACGCGCTGATGGTAGTCGGGCGGATCGTCATGGCCGAGCGCGAGGGCGTCACGAAGCGCGTCTGCCTCGCGAGCATCGTCTACGAGCTCGGGCTCGGTTTCGGCACGGCGGTGATGGTCGGCTCTTACTTCGTCATCGAGCTGCCCGAGCTCCAGGGCGCGCCCGCGCGCTTCGCCGTGCTCGTCCTGATCCCGGCCGTGCTCACCGTGCTCCATCCGAAGGTCTTCCTTCCCCTCGCGAACTTTCTGCTCGGCAAGCTCGGCCGCGACCCGCTTCCCAAGCCGCTGTCGTTCAGGCGCGTGCTCGAGTTCGCGGCCGGCTACGCGGGCTCGTGGGCAGTGATCGGCGTCGGGGTGTACGCGTTCTCCAAGGCCCTGCACCCGGTCGACGCCTCCGACTTCCTCTACATCGCCGCCGCCTACCCAGTCGCGTTCTGCGTCGCCGTGCTCACCTTTATCGTGCCAAGCGGCCTGGGCACCCGCGACGCTGCGCTGGCGATCGCGATATCGGCGGTGCTGCCAAACGCCGTGGCGACCGCGATAGCTGTCGCCTTCCGCATCTTCCAGACGCTGATCGAGCTGCTGTTCGTCGGCTTGGTTACGGCGCTGAACCGCGTGCGCCGGCCGTAGTCCGGCTACTGCCCCGGCGCGCCGGCGCCGCCTCCCTCTCCGCCTCCGGCCTGCGGTGCGGGCGACGGCGCGGGGGCGACCTCCTCCGGCGCCTGGACTTGCGGCGGCTGCTGTGGAGGCGCCTCGTAGTACTGCGGGTTGTAACTGCCGTCGTCGGTGCCGTAGTCCGTGGTTCCGCCGGTCGAGGGCTGCGAGTAGTAGTAGTCGCTTCCGCTGTCGCCGGTGTTGGCGCTGCCGCTCGCGTACTTGCCGTAGAAGGGCTGGGGCTGGAACGGCTCCTGCGGCGCCGGGAAGTCGTCACAGGCGTTGCCCTTGGCTTCCTGCATGTAGGCCGTCCAGATCGAGGTCGGCGTGCCTCCGCCCTGCTCGCCCGTCGAGATCAAGGCGTCCGGATAGCCGAGCCAGACGGCGGTGGAGAGATGCGGCGTGTAGCCGACGAACCAGGCGTCGTTGTTGTTGTCCGTCGTGCCGGTCTTGCCGGCGGCGGGGCACCCCAGGCCGCTCGCCGTCCGCCCGGTGCCGCTCTGGACGTTGGCCTTGAGGATCCGCGTGACCTCGGCCGCCTCACCGTCCGTGATCACCCGCTTGCCCTTCGACTTCGACAGCTCCTCGGACTTGCCGTCGGGGAACACGACCTTCCGAATCGCGGTGGGGCGGTGGCGGATGCCGCCGGCGGCGAGCGTCGAGTACGCGCTCGCCATCTCGAGCGGGGTCACGCCGAGCCGCAGGCCGCCGAGGCCCTCGGCCGGGTAGCAGTCGAGCTTGGTCTGGATCCCCAGCAGCTTGGCCGTCTGGCAGACCTTCTCGGGGCCAATGTCCAGGATCAGCTGCGCGTAGACGGTGTTGTCCGAGGCCAGCGTCGCGCTGTAGAGGCTCATCGACCCGCGGTACGAGCCGTCGTAGGTCTTGACCTCCCACGGCCCATACTTGGGGTCGTTGATGTTGAGCGGCTTAGATACGTACGAGGTGCTGTCGGGATCGACCCCCTGGCGGATCGCGGCGGTCAGCACGAAAGTCTTGAACGCCGAGCCCGGCTGGCGGTGCCCCTGGGCGGCAAGGTTGAACCTGCGGTCCTTGTAGTTGCCGCTCGATGCCATCGCCTTGATCTCCCCGTTCGACGGGTCGACGGTGACGATCGCCGAGGCGGGCCCCCCTTCGAACACGTAGCTGTTGATGGCGTTCCTTGCGGCCTCCTGGAGCCCCGGCCTGATGGTGGTGTGGATCTTGAGTCCGCCCCGTCGCACGACGCCGACGCCGTACCTCTCGATCAACTGCTCTTGGACGAAGTCGAAGAAGTAGGGCTCACGGCGCTGGATGTAGCGGGTGCCGTGGTGCAGCCCAAGTGGCTTCTGGGACGCCTCGTCAGCCTCTGCGCGGGTGATGAGCCCGTTCTCGACCATCTTGTCGAGCACGTCGTTGCGGCGTTCGATCGCGGCCGTCGGGTTCCGGAACGGGTTGTACTCCGAGGGTGCCTGCGGCAGCCCCGCGAGCAGCGCCGCCTCGTGGAGCTTGAGTCTGCTGGCGTGCTTGTTGAAGAACGTGACCGCCGCAGCCTCGACGCCGATCGCGGTCCGGCCTCCGACGGTCCCGTAGGGCACCGAGTTGAGGTACTGGTCGAGGATCCAGGTCTTCGAGTGCTTCTCCTCGAGCTCGGATGCGAGCTTGGCCTCGCGGATCTTGCGTTTGAAGTTCCGCTGCGGGTCTTTGATGTAGAGCGCGCGCACGAGCTGCTGCGTGATCGTCGAGCCGCCCTCGACCGTCTCTCCCGACTCGATGTTGCGGATGCCGGCACGGACGATTGCGTTGACGTCGACTCCGCCGTGCTGGTAGAAGCGCTCGTCCTCGATGGCGACGGTGGCCCGGCGCATGTCGACGGGGATGTCGCTGAACGGGATCACCCGGCGCAGGATGTCCGACTGCACGAAGCCGAGCCGCGAGCCGTCGGCGGCGTAGACCACGGAGATCTGGCCCTTGTCGTCCGCCTTCAGCTCGCTCAGGTCGGGAGCGGAGGCCGCGATTGCGAGCACGTACCCCGCCGCTGAGCAGGCGGCGATGACGATGATCGTGGCGACCACGCCCAAGCCGAGCAGTACCTTGCTGCGCGCGCCGTGGCGCCTTCGCCTCCTGGACTGTCGCTGTCGATAGGTCATCGATGAGCGGCCGACGAGCGTTCCCGGATGCTAGGAGGCCTCGACGGAGGATAGACCGTGCTCGCGGAGGCTACGGAGCCAGCGCCGGCGGAGGTCCGCCGCGAGCTTCCCGCGCTCGCGCGGCGACGTGGTCCAGGTCGTGGCGCTGAGGCGCACGCCCTCCTTGTCCACTTCGGCCACCGCGGCGTCGATCTCGTGTGCCTCGTCGGCGACCAGCTCGAGCGCGCGGTCGAGATCGACGTGCGACGGCAGCCAAACGGACACCTCCACCTGCAAGCGCGGGTCCACGACCGTGTGGTTCTGGACCGAGCTCGCGGCGAGTCGTTCGTTCGGGACCACAAGGCGGGGGCCGTGGTCGAGCCGGATATAGGTGTAGCTCAGCTTCATGTCCTCCACCTCCCCGGTCTCGCCCTCGAAGGTCACGAGGTCGCCGATGCGGATCGGCTGACTGATGGCAAGCAGGATCCCCGCGATGCCGTTGGCCAGCGTCTGCCGCGCCGCGAAGCCGACTACGAGCCCCAGAACGGCGGACGAGGCGAGGATGCCGGCGGCGATGCTCCGGACCGAGTCGAACTGGCTGAGCGCCACCGCGATTCCGATCAGGATGATGAGGGCGAAGATGAGCCGGCGAAGCAGCCGCAGCCTGGTGGCGACGACGGGCGAGAGCTCGCCGCCCGCCACAGCTGCCGTCAGCTGCTTTCCTCGCCGGGAGAGCATCCGATCGACGACCTCGGCCAGCACGAAGGCGATCACCACGGAGGCGCCGGCCACGATCCAGTCGCTCGTGCTGACCGCTGTGTAGAACTCGGCTCCCGGCATGGCGTATGAGGCTACCCCCGCAGCCGCTCGCTGGATCGCCGCAGTGCGCGGCTCAGAGGCTGTGCGCGCCGCCTGGCGCGTGACCTGGACCACGCGCGCGGCAGTGCTGGTGGTGGCGGTCTTCGGCGCGCTCTCCTTCGGTCCTGCGACCGGTGGTCTGGCCCGTGAGAACGCGGCCAAGTTCGACGAGCCCGCCCTGACGCACTCCGTCGCCGAGCCGCTGCTCGCCCCGCTCGCCCGCTGGGACGCCGTCTGGTATCTGCGGATCGCCGACTCCGGCTACGGCGACAGTGCACCGCGCGCGGCCTTCTTCCCTCTCTACCCGCTCCTGATCCGTTCCGCCGCCGCGCCGCTCGGCGGCTCGGCGGCCGCGCTCCTGACGGCTTCCTATGCGATCTCACTCGCCGCGTTCCTGGGCGCGCTCGTGCTCCTGTACCGGCTCGCCTCGCTCGAGCTCGGCCGCCGCTTTGCGTCGCCGACGCTGCTCCTGCTGGCCGTCTTCCCGGCGGCGCTGTACTTCGGCGCGCCCTACTCCGAGAGCCTGTTCCTGCTCGTCTCGGTGGGCGCCTTCTACGCGGCGCGCACGGAGCGCTGGGCGTGGGCGGGGGCCTGCGCGGCGGCGGCCTCGGCCACCCGCAGCGCCGGGCTCCTCCTGCTCGTCCCGCTGGCGATGCTCTGGTGGAGCTCGCGCGACCGGCGACCGCGGGATGCCGCCTGGCTGCTCCTCGGGCCGGTCGGGCTGCTGGCGTACGCCGCCTGGCTCGGGCTGGTGGAGGGCGACGCGCTGCGCTTCCTCGATGTTCAGGACGCCTGGTCGCGCGAGCTGGCGGTGCCGCTCGGCGGGGCCTGGGACGGGCTCACCGCCGCGATCGACGGTCTGCGCCAGCTCGCCTCCGGCTCGCGCAGTCCCGTCTACTTCCAGCAGGCCGCCGGCGACCCGTTCCGCATCGCGGCGATCAACCTGATGCTGTTCGCCTCGCTCGTCTTCGCGCTGATTGCCTGCGTTGGTGTCTTCCGGCGCTTGCCCAGGGCATACGGCGCCTGGGTGGCCGTGGCGCTCGTGCTGCCGCTCTCCTTCCCGGTCAAGCCCCAGCCGCTGATGTCCCTGCCGCGCTTCCTCGCGGTGCTGTTCCCGATCTTCATGTGGCTCGCGGTGGTCACGGAGGAGCGGCGGATCACGCCGCAGGTGGCGGCCGCGTCGGCGGTCGGACTCGGGCTGTTCACCGCCCAATTCGCGACCTGGCACTGGATCTCATAGCGATGTCTCGGTCGTGACCACTGTCTTGCTCGACGCCCTCGGCACGCTCGTGGAGCTTCAGCCACCCGCCCCCCGGTTGCGGGCCAGGCTCGCCGAGGCCGGGTTCGAGGTGAGCGAGGAGCGCGCCGCGGCGGGGATCCGCGCGGAGATCGAGTACTACCTGGCCCACCACCTCGAGGGTTCCGATCGCGGCTCGCTAGAGGACCTCCGCGACCGCTGCGCCGCGGTGCTCCGGCAGGCGCTCGACCTCGACGGGCTCGACCACGCGACCGCGCGGCGGGCGCTGATGGGTGCGCTCGAGTTCCGCCCCTATGACGACGCGATCCCGGCGCTGAACGAACTGCGGTCGGACGGGCACGGGCTCGTGGTCGTGAGCAACTGGGATTGCGCCCTGCCGGACTGGCTCGGCCCACCGGGGCTGCTGGAGCTGGTGGACGGCGTCGTCACCTCGGCGGAAGTGGGGGTTGCGAAGCCGGATGCGCGGGTGTTCAGGCGGGCGCTCGAGCTCGCGGGGGTGGGGGCGGACCAGGCTGTTCACGTCGGCGACTCGCCGGCCAAGGACGTGAAGGGCGCGCACGCCGCCGGAATACGCGCGGTCCTCGTGCAGCGCGACGGAGAGCCTCCTCCGGGGGTGGAGCACGTCCGCTCGCTTCGAGAGCTCGCCCCCCTACTCTGAGTGGTCCGATGGAGCAGATCGCGATACCGCCTTCTCCGCCGCCGCCGGAGAAGCCCGAGCTTCCCGACGGCCTCGCGCCACGCTGGCCCGCGTGGTACGCCGCGGTTGGCTTCGTCGTAGCCCTCATCGGAACGCTGATCGCGGTGGGCATCGTGGCGGCGGCTACCGGCGCCAGCTCGGACAACGAGACCCCTACCTTCACGATCGTCGCAACACTGATGCAGAGCATCATCTTCATCGGCACGGCGGTGCTGTTCGCATCCTTCACGCGCAAGCCCCAGCCGTGGCACTTCGGGCTGCGTCGCACGCGGCTCTGGCCGACGGTCGGCTGGGCCGCGCTGGGCCTGTTCTCCTTCTACGTCTTCGCGGCGATCTACACGGCGGCGGTCCACCCGGACGCCGAGCAGACCGTGGCGCAGGACCTGGGCGCCGACCAGGGCTCGTTCGGGCTGATCGCCGCGGGCTTCATGATCGTGTGCGTGGCGCCGGTGGCGGAGGAATTCTTCTTCCGCGGCTTCTTCTACCGAGCGCTGCGGAGCCGTTACTCGGTGCTGGTGGCCGCGGCGATCGACGGGGCGCTCTTCGGGATCATCCACTACAGCGGCTCGGGCGCCGACGGGCTGCTCATCCTGCCGCCGCTCGCCGCGCTCGGCTTCATGTTCTGCCTCGTGTACGAGCGCACCGGCTCACTGTTCCCCGTGATCGCCCTCCACGCGCTCAACAACGCGCTGGCCTTCGGGAGCCAGGCCGAGGGCTGGGGGGTGTCGGCCGTGTTCGGGCCGCTGATGCTGATCGCGTGCGTTCTGGCTCCCCGCCTGACGCCGCGGGCGCCTCAGCCGCGCGCGCTCACGGCGTAGGCCGGCTCTCGACCCGGCGCACCGACACGCTCACCGGCGTGGTGTCGCGCATCGACAGCGGTATCTCGGCGATTTCCGCCACGTGGTCGACGAGCGCCCGCAGTTGCTCGACCGACGCGTCGCCCGCGACGTCAACGGACACGCTGACTGGCGTCGAGGGGGTTCCCACGCCGGGGAAGTCGCCGTCCACCTCGACCGTCACATCCGACAGTGCGATCCCCTGCGTTGCCGCCTCGCGGTAGAGGTCGTTGGAGACGCACCCGCCGACGGCGAGGTAGAGCAGCTGGCCGCCGTTGAAGCCGAGGCCGCGGCCGCCTCCCTCCACCGGACGGTCAACGATCAGCGTGTGGGTGCCGGCCGCGCCAACCGCGGTGGGCCCGCCCTGAAGCGTCTGCAACGTCACACGAAACGCGTCCGACATGGGCCTCCTCCACCTCTGGTGCTTACGCGGGGATCGTCGCACACTGTGTAACATCCTGTTACAAAGTCCCAACCCGGCGCGAGCCCGCGCCGCTCTCCTGGGAGGGAGTAGGTCCGAGGATGAGTGTCAATCCCGCAACCGTGGCGTCTCCGCCCACCGCGCTCGGGCACGGGACCCACGCGGCGGAACAGCTCGTCTCGGACGCGGAGCGCGAGTACACGGTCGAGCTTCTGCGGGGTCACTGGCTCTCGGGGCGTCTCACCGCGCAGGAGTTCGAAGAGCGCGTTGCGGAGGCGTGGCGGGCGCGGATGTCGGCGGATCTGTGGCGGGCGCTGCGGGCGCTTCCGGTGCCCGTGCCGACGGCGGTCTCCCGTCCGGAGCCGGGCAGCGGGAACGCGGTGGCGGCGCTAGTGCTCGGGATCGTGTCTCTGTGCCTGCTGTTCGTCTCTTTCGGGATGCTCTTTCCGATAGCCCTGTGCCTCTCGGCCACGGCGTGGGCACTTGGAAGGAGCGCACGGCGCGCAGGCACGCGAGGTGCTGGGCGCAGCGGCATCGCGGTAGCCGGCGAGGCCCTCGGAATAGTCGGCACCATCCTCAGCATGGTCCTGCTGGCGGGGTGCGCGGCGCTCGTCACGACCTTCGTCTGAGCAAGCCGCGTCTCATTCGAGCGCTCCCGCCCTGACTCATGGCATAGTGGGCCGCGCATGACCCCGCGCCGCCTGCTGCCCCTCACGTTTGCCGTGCTCGTTTGTCTGCCCGCGGCGGCCCAGGCGCAGACTCCACCCACGCCGGTTCCGCCGGCGCCCGTGCCGCCAGCCCCGGCTCCACAGCCCCCGCCGGCGCCGGTGCCGGTCCCGGGCAAGGCGTCCTTCAACCTCGCAGGCGGCCTACCGGCCGGCAAGGCGCGTTACTACGCGCCCCACGAGCAGGTGGTGCTGCGCGGCCGCGTCGAGCCCGCTGTCGCGGGCGAGGTGGTCACGCTGCGAGTGATTCGGCGGGGCAAGGCGAGCAAGCGGATTCGGCGCCCGGTCGACGCAAGCGGGCGCTTCGAGTTTCGCTTCAAAGTCGGCAAACCGGGCCGGCTCCGGCTGGCGGTCAGGCATGCGGCAAGCGCGAGCCAGGCGGCCTTCCGCGCCCGCGCGAAACGGATCGAGGTCGTGCGCTGGCGCGCCGGGCTTGGCGCCGGCGGCGTGCACGTGCTGCTCCTCCAGCGGGCACTCCACCGCCTCGGATTCGCCACCCCCGTAACCGGTCGGTTCGACGCGCTGACGGCCAAGGCGGTGAGCGCCTTCCGCAAGACGAACCGGATGGGCAACACCGGCTACGCCAGCCCGGGGGTGTACGCGATGCTTCTGCGCGGCCAGGGCGCGTTCAAGCTGCGCTATCCGCACGCCGGCAAGCACGTGGAGTTCGACTGGTCGCGCCAGGTCCTCGTACTGGCCGACCGCGGCCGGCCGTACCGCGTCTATCACACCTCGTCGGGTACTCCCGCCACACCCACCGTGTTCGGCACCTACCACTTCTACCTGAAGACTCCCGGGACCAACGCCAAGGGGATGGTCAACTCGTCCTACTTCATTCGCGGCTATGCCATCCACGGCTACGCCTCGGTCCCGAACTACCCGGCGAGCCACGGCTGCCTCCGGGTGCCGATTCCGAACGCCTCCTCGATCTTTAACTGGATCGACATCGGCGACACCATCTTCAGCTACCGGTAGCCCCTTCCGGCCCACGTGCTCGCGCGCTACCGTTCGCCGCTCGAGATGAGGCGGTATGAGTCGCTGCGGGCTTCGGACGCCGACCGCGATGCGGTTACTGATCGGCTGCGCCACGCGGCGGGCGAGGGCCGGCTCGAGCCCGACGAGCTCGAGGAGCGTGTAGACGCCGCGTTGCGCGCACGTACCTATGGCGAGCTCGGGCTCCTGGTGGCCGATCTACCGCCTCACGGCGAGACGACGTGGCCTGGCTCGCGGTCGCGCGGCGCGGCGCTTCCGCGATTCGCTCTCCTCGCGGTGGGACTGGTGGCGGCGATCACGCTTGCCGTCGTCGTGATCGCCATGGTCGTGCTCCTCGTGCTGGCGGTCGCGGCCTTTGCTGCGATCTCCTGGATCGCCTTCATGCTGTTTTGGCTTGCCTTCCGTCGGTCGCGGCGGCGTGCACTGTCGCACTCCGTTTGGCGCCGCGACGTCGCCGGGCGTCAGGTCCGCCGGGCGAGGGCCACGGGCTTCCTGTAGCAGCGCAGAGGCCCCGCGCGTTTCCCGCGCGGGGCCTCCGTGCCCCCTGTGACGGCTGCCTCCCTGGCTATTCGTGGATTTCGGGCTAAGGCGTGACTTCCGCGCCGGTTGCAGCGGCCTGCTCGACGGGCGCTGCGGCAGGCTCGGCGGCCGGGGCCTCCTGAGCCGGGGCGGCCGGCTCGGCGGGAGCGGCGGGCTCCGCCGGTGCGGCCTGCTCGGCGGGTGGCGCGGCCGGCTCGGCCGGAGCGGCGGGCTCCGCCGGAGCTGCC
>DATDLN010000126.1:0-3309 GCA_036519295.1 Thermoleophilaceae bacterium | reverse complement strand
TTCGCCCACCTGGGGCTCGAGCCGCCGCGCGACCCGTCGCAGCGCCTGTTTTGAGCGGCACCGACTCCCTTTGGGAAACCTTGAGGTAGCGGCGGCTAACCTGAGGCGTCCACATGCCGATCTTCATCTGCCCGAACTGCGGGGACCGCAGCGTCTCCACCGAGCGGACAGCGGGGTTCCAGAATCGCGCCCGTGCCTGCAAGAAGTGCGGCTTCGGGTTTCTATTCGAGCTGCTCGACGACTACTATCCGGCCCCCAACGCCGCCTTTTTCATCCTCGACCAGCAGGGGCGGCTCATCGGCACCGGTCGCGGGGCGCGCGAGCTGACCGGCCTCGGCGACCTGGACGTGATCGGCCGCTCGGTACAGGACGTATTGAATCTCCAGTTTGAGAACGGCGACGACCACATCGGAACGGCGCTCGAGTGGGGCGTTCGGGTGCTCGACAAGTCCGTCGTCGTGCATGCCGAAGGCGATCGCCCCGAGCAGGCGAAGGCCGACATCTTCCCGGCGTACGACGAGGATGGCGGGCTGCTCCTGGTGCTGACCCCGCGATGACCAACCGCACACGGAACCTGTCGATCCTCGGGCTCGTCCTGGCGCTGCTGCTGTCGGCCGGTTTCGTGATCGCGACGAAGGCCACGAAGCTCGGACTCGACCTCGAGGGCGGCATCGAGCTCGTCTACGAGGGCCGGCCGACGCCGAAGGTGCCCGAGGTCACCCCACAGGCGATCGACGACGCGATCGTCACGATGCGGAAACGGGTCGACGCCTTCGGCGTGTCGGAGCCCGAGATCCAGCGCTCGGGGCGGGACCAGATCTCGGTCGGCCTGCCGAACGTGCAGAACGCCGAGCGGGCGAAGGAGCAGGTTGGATCCACCGCGCAGCTCCAGTTCTACGACTGGGAGCCGAACGTGCTGGGCGGCCGCGGGCCGGACGCTCCATTCGCGGGCTCGAAGGCGCTCTTCCAGGCGGTGGAGGTTGCATCGAAGCAGAAGCCCAAGGCGGAGCGGACCGATGTGCCGCCGGGCTCCAACCTGACCCCCAAGCAGGCGGACGAGCGCAACGACAGCAAGGCCACCGACCAGTACTACCTGTTCGGCCCCGACGAGCTGCCGATCGGCCCCAACGACAAGCCGGTTCGGACCGGCGACTACACGCCATCCTCGAGCTGCAAGGAGCTGCTCGCAGACTACGAGCCGGGGCCCGGCCCCGCGCGCGACTACGCCAAGGGCACCGAGTGCCGGGCGCAGCTCGAGGCGCTCGGCTCCGGCGGGCCGCCGGCGGGCTCGACGGTCGTGAAGGTGCCGAAGGGGATCGTGGTGGTCGAGGCCGAGCGGCTCCCGAACCAGCCGCCGCAGCTCAAGCGCTTCTTCGTGCTCGAGGACGACTCCGAGCTGTCGGGCAACGACATCAAGAACCCGGAGGCCAATACCGACCCCAATACCCAAGAGCCCATCGTCACGATGGAGTTCACGGACCAGGGTCGTGCGGCGTTCGCGAGGGTCACCAAGCGGATCGCCGATCGCGGCTCGAAGATCATCGTGCAGCCCGGGCAGGACAGAAGTCAGGCCTTCCAGCGCTTCGCGATCACCCTCGACGACAAGATCGTCTCGCTCGCGACGATCGACTTCATCCAGAACCCGGAGGGGATCGACGGCCGCACGGGCGCCCAGATCGAGAACATCGGCGACTTCAACGCCACCAACGACCTCGCCGAGAACCTCCGGATCGGCGCCCTGCCGATCGAGCTGAAGCTGATCTCGGAGACGCAGGTGTCGGCGACGCTGGGCCAACAGGCGCTCCACCAGGGCCTCATCGCGGCGGCGGTGGGCCTGGTGCTCACGATCCTCTTCCTGCTCCTCTTCTACCGGGTGCTGGGCCTGGTGGCGACGGCGGCGCTCCTCATCTACGCCGTGCTCCTGTTCGCGCTCGTGAAGCTGATCCCGATCACCCTCACGCTGCCCGGCATCGCCGGACTCGTGCTGACCCTGGCGGTGGCGGCCGACGCCAACATCGTCATGTACGAGCGAATAAAGGAGGAGGTGCGCGAGGGGAGATCGATCCCCGCCGCCATCTCCGCCGGCTATTCCAAGGCGCTCAAGACGATCATCGACGCGAACGTGGTGACGATCGGCGTGGCGTTCATCCTCTTCATGCTCGCCACTGCCGGTGTGAAGGGCTTCGCATTCACGCTCGGGGTCGGGACGCTCGTGTCGCTTTTCACCGCCGTGCTCGCCACCTCGGCCATCCTCGGCGCGATGGCGCGCTCGCGGCTGCTCCGGCGCCCAAGCGCGCTCGGCGTGGGCAAGCGGCACAAGACCTGGAAGTTCGACTTCATGGGGAACTCGCGCTGGTTCTTCTCGTTCTCGGGCGCGATCATCGCGGTTGGCGCGATCGCCATCGCCACGCTCGGCATCAACTTCGGCATCGACTTCGAGTCGGGCACCCGCATCACCACGCCCCTCCAGCACGCCGCGAGCGTGGACGACGTCCGCAGGACGCTCACACCGCTCGGCTACGGCGACGCCAAGATCCAGGCGGTCGACGACCCGGCGCTCGGGAAGAACGTCGTGCAGATCGCCGCGCAGATCGACCCCGACAAGGTGGGCACCGTGGAGCGGGCCCTCGACCGCGACTACGGCGTGGCGACCGACGAGTTCTCCTCTACCTCGATCGGCCCGACCTTCGGCGAGCAGATCGCGCGTACGGCGATCATCGCCGTGATCGCGTCGCTGTTCCTGATCTCGGTCTACATCGGCTTCCGCTTCGAGTGGAAGTTCGCGGTGCCGATCCTGATCGCGCTGGCGCACGACCTCTTGATCACCGCCGGCGTCTACGCGCTGACGGATCGTGAGGTCACCACCTCGACCGTGGCCGCCCTGCTCACGATCATGGGTTACTCGCTGTACGACACGGTCATCGTGTTCGACCGAATACGCGAGAACGTGCCGCGCATGCCGCGGGCGACCTTCTCCCAGATCGCGAACCGCTCGATGTCCGAGGTGCTGACGCGATCGCTCGCCACCAGCTTCGTGGTCCTGATGCCCGTCGGTTCGCTGATGCTGTTCGGCGGCGAGACGCTCCAGGACTTCGCCTTCGCGCTGCTCGTGGGCGTGGCCTCGGGGGCCTACTCGTCGATCTTCATCGCCACCCCGGTGTTGGTGGAGTGGAAGGAGCGCGAGCAGACCTACATGCGCCGCCGCCGCCTCGTCCGCGAGGAGCACGGCGGGCTCGTGCCGGCGTTCGCAACGGCCACGCTGGCCGACGAGGCCGCGGTCGCCGCCGCCGGGGCGGTGCGCGCCCCGCG
>DATDLN010000125.1:0-2449 GCA_036519295.1 Thermoleophilaceae bacterium | reverse complement strand
CGTTGCTCGTCGCCGCCGACCCTGTTCATCGCACTCCCCGTCCCGACTGCCGCTGCAGTCGTGTCGCGGGTTGTTCCGGTCGAGGCCCGAGTACTCGTGGGTGTAGATCAGGCCGAAGGATGTGATGGAGGACCCGAAGCTTGCCGTGATCGTGTTTGCGCCGCCGGCGATGTTCCTGGCCTAGAAGACCTGCGACCGCCAGGCGTTCCCGTTGCCCCACGCCCGCGCGGGAGCCACCGCCGTGTAGGCGTTCCCGTTGGAGTCGGAGAGAGCGACAGAGCCTGTGTTACCCCAGAGCGCGTAGACGACGATGAGGTTGCCGGCCGGGTTCGCACTGTGGAAGGCAAGGCTATTCGTCGTGCCGGAGGTGATCTCCTTGGCACGGCCCTGCACAAGGGTCGAGCTGGCGGCCTGCGCCCCCGAGAGAGCCAGCATCCCAGCGAGTCCTCCCGCGATGAGGACCAGGGCGGCGAGCGTCGGCACTGCTTTGCGCTTTTCGATGCTTCTCCTGGGGCGCCGACCGTCATGCGGTCGAGTCGGCACCTACGAGCCCGGCGCCAACATAACCAAGATCGGGTATAGGTGCCAACCCCGTAACGGTGGACAGACCGCGGAGCCATGCTACAGCGGGGATGGGCGCGGGCGGGTTGGAATTTGGAGGAGGCCCGTGCCCGGCCAGAACGCACTAGCTACTTCCCCCGGATAAAGGGCGGGGAGTGAAACGGCCGCGCCGGGGTGGTGGCGCGGCCGTTTCGGGCTGGTTGGGTGGTTGCTCTGGTCGGGCGCCCGGATGGTGTCAGCCAGGTCGGATGGCGAGGGTGTCGAGGTTGTAGGTGAGGATGGCCCAGCCGGTCCAGGTGCGCTGGCCGTCAGCGCCCTTGAGCCGTGAGCGGCGTAGCCCGTAGCGGCGCTTGAGGTGTGAGATGCGGCCCTCGCTGCCGGTGCGGTAGCGGCGCAGCCGCCGGCGGGTGCGCTTCGAGCCGGGCTCGTGGCGGCCCGAGACGAACACCCGGCCGGGGCCGATCGGGGCGAGCTGCTGGTCGGATTTGAGGTGGCCGAAGCCGCCGTCGAGCGCGACCTCCCGCGGCCGCAGCCCGAGCCGCTCGAGCTCCGCCACCGTGGTCGGCAGCAGGGTGTTCTCGCCCGGGCTCCCGGGGGCGGTCGCGGCCGGTAGCACCAGCCCGCGCGCGCCCGGCCGGGTGTTCTCGGTGACCTCGCAGATCTGGGCCAGGTAGCCGAACTCGTTCGGCTTGCCGAGCTTGCCCTTGCGGATCGGCCTGGCGTCTGGGTCGGCGATCGACACCAGCCGGTCGGTGATCTTCTCGCCCCGCAGGCGCCTGGCGATCTGCTCCGCCACCCGCTCGCAGCGGCCCGCGAGCTGGTCGAGTCGGTCCGCCGCCCGCAGCTTCGCCCGGGCGCCGCGGCCGCGCGCCTTGCGGCGCGCCGTGGCGGCGAGCCGCTTGGCCTCGCGGGCGGAGCGGGCGAGCAGCCGACCCGCCTGCGCGTTGAGCTCCATCACCCGCTCCTTCGCCTCGCCCGTGCGCCTGCCAAGCGTGCGGCCGATCTCCCTCACCCGCCGGCCAATGGCGCGCGAGCGATCGCGTACCGCCGTCGCCGACTCCCCGACCCGCCGCGCCAGCCGCCGGCCCTGCCGGGCGAGCGCTCGCGCCCCCTGCAACGCCTCCCGTCGTCCGTCGGGTAGCGCACGTCCGCCTCGACCACCGTCGAGTCGATCCTCGCCGCCCGCGGCCGGAAACGCCGCTCCCTGACCGCCTTCTCGATCACCGCCCGCGTCAGCTCGGCGACCGTCTCCGCGCCCAGCCGGCGCGTCAGCTTGCGCACCGTCGACTCGTCCGGCACGCGCTCGCCCAACGGGATCAGGCAGAAGCGCCGCAGGTGCAGCGAGTCCGACACCTCCCTGACCAGCGTCTCGTAACCCCAGCCCGTGCGCTGCTTGACCACCATCAGGCGCACATAGGCCTCCATCGCGATCGACGGCCTGCCGTGCCCGGCCGCCGACCGTCCAGACGCCTCCGCCTCCCGCCGCCAATGACGCTCGATCGGCCGCAGCAGCTCCCGGTCGCGCAACAGCACGTCCAGCCGGGCCAGATCCTCCGGCAACTCCCGCACCTCGACCGGCAACAGCTCGTCCCACAACGACTCCACCTGCGAAGCCTCGAGCGTCAGCACACGCACCCCCCGAATCGACCAGAAACCACCCCATTCGCAGGTAATTCTGGTCTTCGAGCCGGACGGAACCGCCGCCCTCAGCGGCGACTATTTCCGGGGGAAGTAGCTAAGTACAAGGGCACCGTCGAGCGCGTCATGAAGCTCGACGACGGCTCCTACGTCGTGCACGTGATCACGTCGAGTGGCGAGTACCACGTCGCGGTCAGTAAGGACTTCAAGGTGACCGGAGCGCAGCAGGGCGGACCCAGGGCCAGCGGCG
>DATDLN010000124.1:0-46897 GCA_036519295.1 Thermoleophilaceae bacterium | reverse complement strand
CACATCCGTGTTGGTCGCGCATCCGTATCACCTGTCGTGGTGCGCGAGTCGACCGTGAGCAGGCGGAGCGAGCTCTACCGCGACGCGATCGCCGTGATCGAGCGCCGATACCCGGAAGAGGACCTGTCCCTCTACACGGTCGCGCGGACCATCGCGACCTCCCGACGCCAGCTGCAGCGCGCCTTTGCCGAGACCGGCGGCACGAGCTTCCGCCGCGAGCTCCAGCGCGTGCGGATGGTGCGGGCGGCCCATCTCCTGCGCGAGGGCTCGCTCTCCGTTCAGGCCGTGGCGGGCGCCGTCGGCTACCGACAGGCGGCCCAGTTCGCCAAGGCGTTCAGGCGCCATTACGGGGCGCCACCGTCCGCCTTCCGCGGCCACGGCGAGCGGCTCGCAGCCTGAGCCGGGATCCACCCGGGCCGGCGTTCGCGCGGAGACACGCCCCTTCGCGTGCATCGGGATGAGCCAATAGACTCGCCGCCGTGACCGACGGGCAGCGTGAGCGCGACCGCCAGGCCGAGGCCGCGATCGGCCACGGGAGCGAGTACGGCGGGGCCGGGCATCCCGAGGAGGACCCGCGGATCAGCGGCGAGCGCCACCCGGTCGCGCGCATGATCGCCATCGGGGTAGTAGCCGCCCTGATCGGGATCGGCATCAGCCTCCTCATCGATTGGTTCCCGGCGAAGGGCGACACCGCCGCCGACAAGATCGACACCGTCTACGACGTCCTCCTGATCTGCTCGGTACCGGTCTTCGTGCTGGTGATGACGATCGCGATCTACAGCGTGATCAGGTTCCGTGCGAAGCCAGGAGACATGGGTGACGGTCCGCCGATCCACGGGAACACGAGGCTCGAAGTCGTCTGGGTCACGATCCCGTTCCTCATGGTGTCCGCGCTGGCCGCCTACGGCTGGATCGTCCTCGACGACATCGAGGCGAAGAAGCCGAACGAGATGGTCGTGCGGGTCACCGGCCAGCAGTTCACGTGGAGCTTCGGCTACCCGGAGGCGAAGGTGACGTCGACCCAGCTCGTCCTGCCGGAGGGCCGGCCGGTCGACTTCCGCATCCACTCGAAGGACGTCGTCCACTCCTTCTGGGTCCCCCAGTTCCGGCTCAAGAAGGATGCGGTCCCCGGGCTCACGACCAAGATCCGCCTGACGCCGAACAGGGTTGGGAGCTACCAGGTCGTCTGCGCCGAGCTCTGCGGCATCGGGCACGCGACGATGCGCCAGCTCGTGCGGGTCGTACCGCCTCGGGAGTTCAACTCCTGGCTCGACCGGCAGCGGCGGGCCGCCGGCGGAGGCGGTGGGGGTGGTGGCGGCGGTGGCGGGCAGGCCGCAGCCGACGGAAAGGCCGTTTTCGACGCGAACGGCTGCGCCTCCTGTCACACGCTGTCGGAGGCCGGCGCAAAGGGGACCGTGGGGCCCGACCTCGACAACATCAAGGAGGCCACCAAGGCGTACATCCGGCAGTCCATCGTCGATCCGAACGCCGACGTGATCAAGGGCTTCCCCAGAGACGTGATGCCGCAGAACTTCCGCGACCAGCTCTCGCCGCAGCAGCTCGACGCTCTGGTTGAGTACCTTCTGGAGGCGCAGAAATGACCCTGACGCACAGGCTCTTCGCACCCGGGTGGTACCGCGCGGCGCTCGGCATTGCCGTCGGGTTCGGCGTGGGGATGGGGATCGTCGTGGCGATCCGCGCCCTCTACGGCTGGGATCCGCTCCTCAACTGGAACGCAATCGTCACGGTCGGCGCGCTGATCGCGGCGCCGGTCGGCTTCCTGGTCGGGATCGGGTGCTTCGACTACTGGTTCCGCTGGGCGTCGGGCGCGCCCACGATCCCCGAGGACCACTCCGGCCACGGCGCCTACTCGTGGCGGGACTACTTCCGGGTCAACACCGATCACAAGGTGATCGGGATCCAGTACATCTGCACGACCTTCTTCTTCTTCGTCGCCGGCGGCCTGATGGCGATGCTGATGCGCGCCGAGCTGGCCCAGCCCGGCACGCAGTTCGTGGACCCGAACACCTTCAACGGGCTCTTCTCGGTCCACGCCTCGCTGATGATCTTCCTGTTCATCATCCCGGTCTTCGCCGGGATCGCGAACTTCGTGATCCCGCTGATGATCGGCGCGCCGGACATGGCGTTCCCGCGCCTGAACGCCCTCTCCTATTGGATGCTCCCGGTCGGCGGCGTGATGATGATCTCCAGCTACTTCGCGGAGGGCGGCGCCTTCGCCACCGGATGGACCGCCTACGCGCCGCTCTCCACCGAGACGCCTCTGGGCCAGCAGTTCTTCACACTCGGCGTGCAGTTCGCGGGCGCCTCGTCGATCGCCACCGCCCTCAACTTCCTGGTGACCATCATCACCATGCGGGCGCCCGGAATGACGTTCTGGCGCATGCCGCTGCTCGCGTGGGCGAACTTCACGACCTCGCTTCTCGTCGTGATCGCCACGCCGTTCATCGCCGGCTCGCAGTTCTTCGTGCTGCTCGACCGCACTATCGGAACGCAGTTCTTCAATCCGGCCGCGAATGGGGACGTGCTGATGTACCAGCACGTCTTCTGGTTCTACTCGCACCCGGCCGTCTACATCATGATGCTGCCGGGCTTCGGGATCATCAGCGAGGTCATCTCGACCAACGCCCGCAAGCCGATCTTCGGCTACCGGATGATGGCGTTCTCGCTGGTGGCGATCGTGATCCTCGGCTTCACGGTCTGGGCGCACCACATGTTCGTCTCCGGGATGCAGGACTGGATCCGGATCCCGATGATGATCACGACGATGCTCATCGCGGTGCCGACGGGCATCAAGATCTTCTCCTGGCTCGCCACCCTCTGGAGGGGCGTGATCCACCTGCGAACACCCATGCTGTTCGCGCTGGGCTTCATCACGATGTTCACGCTGGGCGGGATCAGCGGAATCATGCTCGCGGTCATCCCGTTCACGATCCACGTGTCCGACACCTACTTCGTGGTGGCGCACATCCACTACGTGCTCTTCGGCGGCTCCGTGTTCACGATCTTCGCCGGGATCTACCACTGGTTCCCGAAGATGACCGGGCGGATGTACGACGAGTCGCTCGGCAAGCTGCACTTCTGGCTGTCGTTCATCTTCTTCAACCTCACCTTCGGCCCGATGCACTTCGTGGGCATCGACGGCATGCCGAGGCGGGTGGCCGACTACGCCGAGCAGTTCGCCACCTGGAACGCGATCATCTCGATCTCGGCCTTCATCTTCGGCCTCTCGTTCCTGGTCTTCGTCTACAACATGATCGCCTCGTGGCGCCACGGGCCCAAGGCGGCGGCCAATCCCTGGCGCGCGCATTCGATCGAGTGGCAGGTGTCGTCGCCGCCGCCGGTCTTCAACTTCGACGAGGTGCCGACGGTCGTCGGCGGCCCCTACGAGTACGGCATCCCGGGCGCGGTGCACGCGGTGTTCAAGGAGAAGGAGCCGGCCGGGGTGCCGGCGCGCGCCGGCGGCGGAGGGGCGCCCCCACCTGAATGAAGCGAATCCTCGTCGTAGCCAACGAGACGGTGGCCGGGCAGCCGCTGATCGACGCCGTCAAGCGACACGCCGAGGGGGAGGACGTGCACGTACACGTGATCTGCCCTCAGAACCAGCCGCGGCACGGCTACGTCATCTACGACGAGCACGTCCGGGACGCCGCCGAGAACCGGGTGCGAATGACGGTCGCGCTGCTGCACGAGGCGGGAATCGACGCCGACGGCGCGGTCGTGGACCCGGATCCGTATTCGGCGGTGATGGACGCCCTGGGCCAGGAGGACTACGACGAGATCATCGTGTCGACCCACCCGGAGACCCGCTCGGGCTGGCTCCGCCAGGGCCTCGTGGATCGCCTCCAGCGCGCCACGCGCCGGCCCGTCGAGCACGTGGTGGTGGACCTCGACGCGGAGCGCGACGACGTGAAGCGGACGCTCGTCGTGGCCAACCAGACGGTGGGCGGGCGCGAACTGCTCGAGCACCTGAAGAAGAAGGCCGCCGAGGAGCCGCGGCGCTTCATCGTCATCTCTCCGCAGTCGGGTGGTAATGGGGACTCAGCCGGCGACGCGCACGAGCGGCTCGCACACACGCTCCGCGAGCTGGAGGCGGCCGGACTGGAGGCGATCGGACAGGTGGTCCATCCCGACCCGTACACGGCGATCCAGAACGCGCTCCAGTTCTACGCGCCGGACGACATCGTGATCTCCACCTTCCCGGAGACGCGCTCGGGCTGGATGCGCAGCGACCTGATCGGACGCGTCGAGGCGTCGAGCGGCAAGCCGGTCGAGCACGTCGTCAGCGAGGGTGCGAGCTGATGGAAGCCGGAGCCCACGCGGTCGCCCACGAGCACGTCGAGCACCCGCCCGAAGCGAATGTCTCGTCGCGGGTCGAGGCCCAGTTCCTCGGAATGCTGCTTTTCATCATCTCCGAGGTCATGCTCTTCGGAGCGTTCTTCACGGCCTACTTCTTCATCCGGGTCGTGGGGGAGGCGGAGTGGTTCCCGTTCGACGGCTTCGAGCTGCCGGTGGGGATCGCCGGCGTGAACACGGGGATCCTGCTGTCCTCGAGCTTCACAATGCACTGGACGCTCGAGGGGGTACGCAACGACAACCGGCGCGCGCTCCAGGTGGGCATCGTCACGACGTTCCTGCTTGGGCTCACGTTCCTGACGATCCAGGTCAACGAATACGTTCACCTGGGCTTCGCCCCGAGCGACAACGCGCAGGCCACGGTCTTCTACTGCCTGACGGGGCTTCACGGCTGCCACGTGTTCGTCGGCCTGACGCTGCTGGCAATGGTGATCGTGCGCGCCTTCCGCGGCCACTATTCCCCAAAGGAGCACCGCGGTGTCGAGGTGCCGGGTATCTACTGGCACTTCGTCGACATCATGTGGATCTTCGTGTTCAGCTCGCTGTACCTCTTGTAGTGGCGCCTCCGGTGGGTCCGTGCCCGGTTCGGCGAGCTCCGGAGGCCGCCTGGCAAGGACCAGGGGGCTCCGCCCCCTACATCCCGCCTGCGGCCGGAACGCCCCCGGATTACGCAATGCCAGAAGTGGCATTGCCCCGACCGAGGACGCCGCATGGCGGTCATCCGGGGCCGCCGAAGCGGGTGCGGACCCGCCGGAGGTGCCACTAGGTGCTGAATCCTCTGCGGTCAGAGCAGGAGGCCTTCCGCTTCCTGATCTACGTGGTTCTCTTCGTCGCCGTGGTGCTCGGCATCGTGTTCGTCCTGCGCGCGATCCTTTGAGCGCCGATCTCGAGCTGGCGGAGCGGGTGGCGCGCGCCGCCGGCGATGTTCTGATGTCCTACTACGGCCGGCCCGCCGAAGGACTGGCCAGCAAGTCATCCGAGACCGACCTCGTCTCCGACGCGGACCGCGAGGCCGAGCGCGCGGTCCGCGAGCTCCTCGCGGCGGAGCGGCCCGATGACGGCCTGCTGGCCGAGGAGGGCTCGGACAGCGCGGGCGCGAGCGGACGGCGCTGGATCGTCGACCCGCTGGACGGGACGATCAACTTCCTCTACGGCTTCCCGGCCTGGGCCGTGAGCGTGGCGCTCGAGGGCGCGGACGGCATTGCGGTGGGGGTGATCCACTCGCCGGTCCACGGCGAGACTTTCTCCGCCGTTCGCGGCGAGGGGGCGCAGTTGAACGGGCGAGTGGTCCATGTGAGCGAACGGCGCGAGCTCGAGCGCGCGATGGTCGCCACCGGCTTTTCCTACGACGCCGAACGGCGTGCCGAGCAGGCGGAGGTGATCAGCCGCCTGCTGCCGCGCGCTCGCGACATCCGCCGCGCCGGCGCGGCCGCGCTCGACCTGGCCTGGCTCGCGGCTGGGCGGGTTGATGCCTTCTACGAGCGCGGGCTCCAGACCTGGGACCGCTCGGCGGGCGACCTGCTCGTCCGCGAGGCCGGAGGCGCGGTAGGGGACCTGGAGGGCGACCCACCCGGCCTGATAGCGGCGGCGACGCCGGAACTGCTCGCCGAGCTGGCTGCGCTGGTGAGCTGACCAGGCCGGACTTGCCCGCGGTCGACTCGGGTGGGAACCTGACCGCGTGGTCCGCCTCGTCCGCGCCGACCTGCCGCTCATGGACGCCGCCCTGGCGGGCGACGAGTTCCTTGCGAGAGCGCTCGGCCACGATGTCGTGCCCGGCTGGGCGACCTTCACCGCGGCGCTTCGGCCAACTCGAGACGCGCTGGCCGCGAACGGGTCGCGCTGGGGGGCTCGCTTCTTCGTCGCAGGGGCCCCGCCAGAGCTCGTCGGCTGGGGCGGCTTCAAGGGGCCGCCCCAGGACGGGATCGTCGAGCTGGGCTACGAGATTGCCGAGGTCCGGCGGGGTCGAGGTCTCGCCACCGCGGCGGCGCGGGCGATGCTCGGGGAGGCGTTCGCCGATGACGGGGTCACGGCGGTGATCGCCCACACGCTGCCGGAGCCGAACGCCTCGAACCGCGTACTCGAGAAGGCCGGCTTCCACCACGACGGAGAGGCGCGGGAGAACGGCAGGCTCGTCTGGCGATACTCGCTCGCGCGTGACTCCGCCGTGCCGTCCGGCGGCTAGGGTCTGCGAGGAGCCGACGTGGTCTGCTCACGATCGACGCCGCCCGCGCGCCCACCTGGTCAATTGGGCGAGCGAGACGCCCACCAGAGAGCCGATCACGACATCGCCGGGATAGTGGACGCCCGTGTGCACGCGCGAGTAGGCCACGACCGCGGCGAGCGCGCGCAGAGGCAACGCGATATGCGGCTGGGTAGCGGCGACTCCGGTCGCGAACGCAAAGGCGGACGCGGCGTGTCCGGAGGGGAACGAGCGAGACCTCGGCATTCGCACGTGGCGCGGGAGGGGGCCACCTCGAGCGGGACGGCGCCGGCTTCCGAGTGGCTTCAGCGCCGCGTTCACGACCGTTGCGGTGACCGCGATCGACACGAGGCCGTCGACGGCGGCCCGCCGGCCCCTGTCGCCGCCGGCGACGGCGATGAGGCCGGCGGCACCGATCCAGAGCCGGGAGTAGTTCGCCGCGTCGGATACCCGCCTCATCGCGCGGTCGAGTCTCGGGATGTTGGTGCGCGCGACCGCCGCATACAGTGCCGTATCGACACGCTCGGCCTCGCCGAGCCAATGGCGCGCATTCACAGGCGGCAGATCCTATGACGCGCAGGCGCCTCCTCGCCGCTGCCGCCCTGGTGCTCGGATCGTTGGCCGTCCTTTTCGCGCTGGGCTACGCCGCGGACGACCCACAACAGGCGTTCGGGCTGCTGCTCACGCTGTCGCTCAGCGTGCTTGCGGCCGGCTACGGCCTGGTGCGTCGCGGGGTGGTCCGCGTGGTCGCTCTCGTCGTCGCCGGCTTGCTGGTCCTTGGGGCGGTGGAGCAGCTTGTCGACAGCCGGCTCGTGGAGCGGCTGGTCCTCGCCGGGATGGTCTGGCTAGCCATCTGGGCAGCCGGTGCGGCGTTCCTGGTCCACGTGCCCCTGCGGAAAGCCGCGCGGCCACGCCGACCGGTGCTCTTCCTGAACCCGCGCTCGGGCGGCGGCAAGGCCGAGCGCTTCAAGCTGGCCGACGAGGCGAGGAAGCGCGGCATCGAGCCGGTGGAGCTGCGGAGGGGCGATGACCTTGCGGCGCTGGTGAGGACCGCGGCGGACGGCGGGGCGGACGGGCTCGCCATGGCCGGAGGCGACGGCTCCCAGGCCGTCGTGGCGGCCATCGCGGCCGAGCGCGGCCTGCCGTACGCGTGCATCCCCGCCGGCACTCGCAACCACTTCGCGCTCGACCTGGGCGTCGACCGCAACGACGTCGTCGGAGCGCTCGACGCGTTCGTGGACGGCGGCGAGCGCGTCGTGGACCTGGCCGAGGTGAACGGCCGCGTGTTCGTGAACAACGTCTCGCTCGGCCTGTACGCGACCGCCGTGCAGCGCGACGGCTATCGAGCCGCGAAGCTGCGCACGCTTCTCGACACCGTCCCGGACGTGCTCGGCCCCGCGGGGCGCCCGCCCGACCTCCGCTGGACCGAGCCCCATGGCCGGTCGCAGACCTCTGGCACGATGCTCCTCATCTCGAACAACCGCTACCGCCTTGGCCGCGTGTCGGGCTCGGGTACCCGTCCGCGGATAGACGACGGGCAGCTCGGCATCGCCGTCGTGGGGGCACCCCCACGCGGGGGCTGGCGGCGGTTGCTGCCTCGGCGGCCTTGGCGCGAGTGGTCGGCGCGCGACTTCGAGGTCCGCTCCGCGGAGCCGGTGCCGGCGGGCATCGACGGCGAGGCTGCAACGCTCACCGCGCCGCTTCGGTTCCGGACGCTGCCTTCCGCGCTTCGCGTGCGCATCGCGCCGACGCACCCCGGTGCGTCGCCGTCGGCAGCGAGGCCCGACAGCACCTGGCAGTTCTTCCGGACCCTGCTCTCGATCGCGGCCGGGGGCGGGCGCGTCGACGAGGATGCACGCCGCGCGTGACCGGGGCGGGTAGCCGCACTGCCAGACGCCTGCTGGCCCCATGGGTCGTCGCCCCCGCGTGGCCCAGCATGGTCCTTGTAACCCCCGACCACGGAGTATGAGATGACCTCGGCAGCATCCACCCAGACCCCGCAGCACGACGCCTCTCTCGCCGGAGCGCGCGAGTGGTTTCGAAGAAAGGGCCTCTCCCGGCCGCGCAACCCGCGGTTGATCGGCGGCGTGGCATCCGCGTACGCGCGCCGCTACGAAGCGAGCCTCCTCGTGACGCGACTCGCCGCGCTTGCCGGCGTGGTGCTCCTAAGCCCACTGATCTATGTGGCGCTCTGGATCCTCATGCCCAGTGACGGCTAGACCAGCTCCGCAGCGGAAGGGCGGGCGGCCCCATGGCTGCCCGCCCGCGCTGCTCCCGCCGGGAGCGCCGGCGAGACCCCATCGCGCGTGGCCGCCTTGAGTTTGGATCGACCCAAGGGTAGGGTCGCGCGATACTCGTCGGCTCGGCAGGCTGGAGGAAGGTGGGGAGGACCGATGGCTATTAGAGCGTTCGCGGCGGCGGCATCGGCTCTCCTGCTGATTGCGTTGCTGCCGGCGGCGGCCGGTTCCGCGCCCTACAAGGTCAAGGATCTGCGTGTGCTATCGGGTCCGAGCCCGTTCGCCACGGGTTGTCCAGGCGCCCTGTTCGACGAGACACGAATCGCCGGAGCCGAGATCGAACCGGCCATCACCGTCAACCCGGCGGACCCCAGGAACATCGTCGCGACCTGGCAGCAGGACGTCGGCCGCTTCGCGTCCCGCAGTGACCTGATCGGGACCTCGCGCAACGGAGGCAGGTCTTGGAAGCGCGTCACGATCCCAGGCCTGTCGAAGTGCACGGGCGGCACGGCCGACTCGGCGAGCGACCCCTGGGTCTCGGCCGGCCGGGGCGGCGCCGTCTACTTCAGCGGCGCCAACCTCTTCCTCACACCCGAGGAATCGTTCGGCGCCAACGTCGCGAGCCGCTCACGCGACGGCGGTCGAAGCTGGTCGCCTCTCGTGACCGTCGCCGAGCCCAGTCCGCGGGTCGAGCGGGCAGTCGTCACCGCCGACCCGGGCAGGCCCGGTTACGCGTATCTCGTCTGGTGGGACCGTGACCCGGCCCTCATCCCTCCGCTCGACGGCACGTTGCAGTTCGCCCGCACGACCGACGGTGGCCGGAGCTGGTCGAGGCCGAAGACGATCGACCTTGCGCCTCCCAACGGCTTCGACCAGTCGGGAGAGGCTTTGGTCCTTCCCGACGGCGTGCTTCTGATCGTTTTCGCCCGCCTCGAGGTGCTGCCGGACGGGACCTTCCTGAACACCCTTTTCGCCACCCGCTCGGAGGACAGGGGCCTGACCTGGTCGACGCCCGTGAAGGCCGTCGCTCAGCAAGTCCAGCCTGTTGCCGACCCGGAGACCGGAGTGGCGCTCTCCAATCAGGACATGACGTTCCATTCCGCGACTGTGGCGCCCGACGGCAACGTCTACGTCGCCTGGGACCACGACACCGCAGCCACCACGGGGACGATCGAGATCGCGAAGTCGACCGACGGGGGGATCAGCTGGAGCGGCCCGACGCCCATCGCCGGGGTCACCGCATTCGCGTTCGAGCCGGCGATAGCCGTCGACAAGCACGGCACTCTCGGCGTGATCTGGTACGACCACCGCAACGACCGCCTCGGTGATGTGCCGCTGACGACGGACGTCTGGTTCGCACAGTCTCGCGATGGTGGCGGGTCCTGGCGTCAGACCCACGTTGCCGGGCCGTTCGACCTTCGCGCGGCGCCCAGCCCGACGGGGTTCCCGCGGCTAGGGGAGTACCAGGGATTGGCGGGGCTTCGCCGGGGCTTCGCGGCAGTCTTCACGCAGGCCGCACCTCAGGCGAAAGACGGCCCGACGGACATCTTCTTCGCGCGGATCGCGCCGGGCGATGTGGACGACGAGGGGGAGGACGACCGCTAGTGCCTAGCCGCCCAGCAGGTAGTCGACCAGCGCCTGCACTTGCTTGTCGTCGAGGCGCCCCTTGAAGGAGGGCATCACGCCGGCCTGGAAGCCCTTGACGGTGAAGGCCTCCGGGTCGAGGATCGACTGCCGGACGTAGTCCTCGGCCGACGTGCCGGGCTCCTGTTTGCCCGCGACGCTCGCCAGATCGTCCAGCGATGGGCCAATGGTCCCGTTGGTGCCCGCCTTGGCGAGCTTGTGGCAGCTGCCGCAGCCGGCCGCGACGAAGATCTGCTGGCCACTGGTTGCTCCCTCCAGGCCGGCCTGGGCGAGGGCGCCCTGGTCCTCGCCCGACCTGTCGGCGGCGAACGCCACGTAAGCGGCCACGTCACGCGCGTCGTTCCCGGTTACGAGGTTCTTCGGCATGGCGCTGCTTCTCCGCACGTGGGAGATCTGGTCGCGGACCACGCCCTCGACCGTGTCGCGGCTCTCGCCGGCGCGCAGGGCGGCCCGGAAGGCGGCGTCGAGGTTCGGCCCCGTCTGGCCCTGCGTGCCGGCGCGGCTGAGCGCGTGGCAGGAGCCGCACCGCTGGACGAACAGCGCCTTGCCGTTCGACAGGTCGGGCTCGTCGCGCCCGCAGGCCGCCAGCGGCAACCCCAGCGCAACCGCGGCAACCGCAGCCAGCGTCGCCTTGACCGTGTTCCGGGCGAGGCTCACGGGCCGGGAAGACTATCCGCTGCGGGGGCCGGACGGGGAAGCTCGTCGAGCCTCCCCTGGGCGGCCGCGATGACTCCCTCCGCCACGCTCTCCCAGCTGTAGTGGCGCGCCGCCTCGCGGGACAGCGCGGCCCTGACACGGTCGCGCTCGGCGGAGTCCAGCGTCAGCCACGCGACCAGCTTGGCGGCGATCTCGTCCACCGCGCGGGGGCCAACCTGGAAGGAGAGCAGCGGTCGCACGTCCTCCGGCACCGCGGGCGCGAGCGTCGCCGTCACCTCGGCCATCCCCGAGTGGCCGGCGGACAGCGGCAGCGCACCACAGGCCGCCGCCTCGGCGGCCACCATCCCGAACGCCTCCGGGAAGGTGCTCGGCATCACCTGCGCCTCGCACGCCGGCAGCAGGCCGGGAAGGTCGTCGTGCGGGAGGGCGCCCGTGAAGTGGACCCTTGCGGCCGCCGCGGGCGCGGCGCGAATCCAGTCGTCGCCGGCCCGGTCGAGAAACGCGCGGAGGTATTTCAACTCACCCGGTGGGCCGCCCTCGAGCTCGCGCCCGCGGGCCGCGATCTCGCGCAGCGAGGCGAGGTCCCCGCGCGAAAGCGCCTCCACGAACCGGCCGAGCGCCTCCCGGTATGTCCCGAAACCCACCACCACGAGCCGCGCCTCGGGCACCCGCGCCACGACGAGCGGCCAGGCGGCGAGCAGCAGGTCGACCCCTTTCGAGACGATCAGCTTCCCGACGTAGCTCACTATCCGGTCCCGTCGCGGATGGAGTTCCCGGAGCGCGTCGGCGGCCCCCGGCTCGCCACCCCAGGCTGCGCCCTCGCCGGATTCGAGCTTGTCGCCCAGGCGGGTGAGACCGGCGGCGGCCTCCTCGGGAGGCAGCGGTCGGAAGGAGTGAACGTCCACGCCCGGTGGACCGAGCCGCGTTCGCTCCGGCAGCCAGGGCTCGTCCGCGAGGACCTCCCACAGGCTCTCGGCGGTATGCCTCGAACCCACCAGCACGCCCGCGGCGGGCCGGATCCCCTCGAGCGCATACGGGAGGAAGCGGCTGCGGTACGGCCGAACCGTGTATTCGAGCGCGCTGCCGTGGACCTTCACCGCGTACGGCGCCCGCCCATCGAGGCTGCGGGCGAGAATCACCGGGCTCATCACCAGGTGGTTGGCGAGCGCAACGTCGGGCGTGGGAACCGAGCGCACCGCCGCGGCGTTCGCGTCGAGGTAGTGGCGCAGCGCATCGTCGCCGAGCTCCGGGTAGGGCACCGCGTCGAAACCCTCGTAGCGATCGGCGACGTAGACCGGAAGGACCCTCCCGATGTCCGGCACGTGGACCGTTACGCCCTCTGGCACCTCGGCCACGCGGTCCTGGCAGAACAGGTGCACCTCGTGTCCAAGGCGCGCCAGCGCTCGGACCAGGTTGGCGTTGTAGATGTTGCTGCCGGTGCCGCGCAGCAGGTAACCGTGAAAGACGAGAATCCGCATTCCCCGACGCTATTGTTTCCGCCCCATGCCTGCCCGGCAGAAGTACCGACTGCGAGCGCGCTCGGACCGCGAGGTCATCCGCGAGGTCGAGCCGGGGATGACCTACGTGGACCACGAGACGGGAGAGGAGCTGACGGTCGTTGGCGCGCCCCTACCCCTCGCGCCGTCCCCGAGTGACCTTCCCTACGCCGTAGAGAACCTGCGGCTGTGCGGGTGCTCCCTGGAGCAGCTAGTTCAGAAGGACCTGAACGACTGCCCGCACTGCGGCCGGCGGCTACCGGCCGTCGAGCGCTGACGACCGGCCCCCCGCTAGGCGAACGCCGCGAGCGCTTGCTCGCGCGAGTGGAAGATCGTGAGGCGGCCGACCAGACCCGTGACCTGGAAGGGTCTCAGGACGCGCTCGGTCGGGCAGACGAGCACCATGCTGGCGTGGCGAAGCGAGAAGTGCCGCAGCGCGTTCAGGAGCACGCCGATGCCGGTCGAGTCCATGAAGGTGACGTCGGAGAGGTCGACCACCACGCGGGTCTTCCCCTCCTCGGCGAGGCCGAACAGGCGGCTGCCGAGCCGTGGCGCCGAGTGCGCGTCGATCTCGCCCGAGAGCGCGACGACGTGCTCGCTTGCTCCCACGGACTCGTCCGTAAGCCCGAAGTCGATCAATCCCCCCATCGACCCGGGGAACCTATCACCGAAGGTGGTGTACCGGCACCGGCGAGCGTGGCTTTCGCACGCGTGAGGGCAGCGGCCCCGGCACCGGCGGCTCCGCGCCCCTGCGCCGTCCGGGCTGCCGCGGGCGCGAATGGCCGCGATCGCGACCACGGCCGAGATTCCAGCGGCCGAGGGGCAGCCTGATCCCGTCGCCGCCCGGACCGTCACGGCCGGGCCGCGGCTCGGGACCCTCGCCTCCGCCGCCGCCGTCGTCGTGCGAGTCGTCGTCGTCGTCGCGCAGGCGGAAGAACCAGATGAGCCACACGATCAGCAATCCGACGTCGAAAACCCGGAAGCCGACCATGAAGATCCACCCCTCCGTGGTCACGCCCCGATGCTAGCGCGACGCAGAGGCTGGCGAAAGAGCCTTATCCCTCTTCCGTCGTTGGACGGTTGTCCGGAATGTAGGTCGCCGTGTACAGGAACCGCGCGGTGTGGTACGTGCAGCCAAAGACGCTGACCTGGCCAAGCTCCTCCATGGCGAACTGCCTGAAGCTGCGCGGCTCGGCGCAGCTCTCCTTCGCACGCGAGGAACGCCACCAGTCGGAGCGCGAGAGGTCTCTGGCGAACATCGGCGCCCAGGTGTCCACGGTGACCCCCACCCAATTGCCCCTCCTCACCCGCAGAGCCTGCTCCAGCACGAAGGTCGGGCTCGACCCGAGGTAGTCGTCGAGCGCAAAGGTCTCCGACTGGGCAACCAGGCGGTAGTTGAGCCGCGTCTGCCGCGTCTCCCCCCGCCGCAGCACCGACAGCTGCACCGCGGGCGGCGTGCCGAAGTTGTCGTTGAAGAACTTGATCTGCTCGGGCGTGGGCTGTGACAGCGTGACCGTGAACGCCACGAGCCAGCCGTCGCGCCGGATGTAGAAGGGGTTCTTGGGGCCGCCCGCAGCGCGGCCCTGGATGGCCGTGACTCGTACGGCGGCCTCGCATCGATCGGCAGGACAGCTCGGTTTGGCGGGCTGAGCCTGCGAGCCGAGCTCGATGATACGAGCGGATGCACCCGACGGGAGCGCAAGCGCGCCCGCAAAAACCCCGATAAGCAGGAGCTTCCGCTTCATGAACCGGGGTTCAAACACCCCCCTTGGCGTTTAGTTGCGCAGCCCCTACTTGTATCGATACGTGATCCGCCCGCGGTCGAGGTCGTAGGGCGACAGCTCGATCTTCACGCGGTCGCCCGGGAGGATGCGAATGTAGTGGCGCCGCATCTTGCCCGAGATATGGCCGAGGACTTCGTGCCCATTATCGAGCTGGACCTTGAACATGGTGTTCGGGAGGGCCTCGACGATCTCGCCCTCCATCTCGATCTTCTCTTCCTTGGGCACGGCCTACTCGGGATCAGATGAGGCGGACGTTCACCGCTTTCGGCCCCTTGTCGCCGGTCTCCTCCTCGTACTCGACCTTCGAGTTCTCGGCGAGGGATTTGAAGCCCTGGCCGTCGATCCCCGTGTAGTGGACGAACAGGTCGCGGTCGCCGTCGTCAGGCGTGATGAACCCGTAACCCTTCTCGTCGTTGAACCACTTGACGGTCCCTGTAGGCACGTTGATGCCCCTTCCTGCGTGTGCCCCGCTTCCGGTCCTGCATAGCGAGCCCGAAGTCGGCACCTTGCATGTTGCAACTACGCCGGTTTCAGCCGGCCCTACAGGCCGTCAACCTACCAGGGGAGGGCGGCGGAAGGGGCGTCGCCTAGCCACCGCGGAGCTCCGCGGCCACCTCCGCCAGCTCCCCCTGTTCGGCCTGCCGCGGGCGCACCGGCAGCTGGAGCGGGTCGTCGTCGTAGCGCGGAATCACGTGCATGTGGAAGTGGAAGACCGTCTGCCACGCCGCCGGCTCGGACGCGTTCAGCAGGTTCACGCCGTCACAGCGGAGCCGCTCCCTCATGCGCAGTGCGAGCCGCTTGGCCGCGCTGGAGGTGTGGCGCAGGTCGTCCTCGTCGACCTCGTAGAGATTGGGCGAGTGATTTCTGGGGATGACGAGCGCGTGGCCGCGCGTCCATGGATTGATGTCCATGAAGGCCACCGTGTGCTCGTCCTCCTGGACGATCTCCGAAGGGAGCTCGCCCGCGACGATCTTGCAGAAGATGCAGTCATCGGCCATGTCGGGGCAGGCTATTACCTCTCAAAGCCAGCCGGCGCGCCTGAAGAACCGGTACAGCAGGGCGCACAGCGTCAGCATCACGGCGAGCACGAGCGGATAGCCGAAGCTCCAGCCGAGCTCCGGCATGTGCTCGAAGTTCATGCCGTAGATGCCGGCGAGCATGGTGGGAACGGCGAGGATGGCCACGATCGCCGAGATGCGCCGCACGTCGTCGTTCTGCTGCACGGTCACCTGAGCGAGGTTGGCCTGGAGGATGCTCGTGAGCAGATCGCGATAGCCCTCGAGCTGCTCGTGCACCCGGATCAGGTGATCGTTGACGTCGCGGAAGTAGGCGCGCACCTCCGGATGTACCTGCTCGTAATGGCCGCGTGCCAGGCGGTCAATCGGGTCCACGAGCGGGGCGGCGGCGTGGTTGAACTCGACCACCTCGCGCTTCAGCCTGTAGATGCGCTCGGCCGGGTTCGTACGGCGAGGTGAGAAGACCTCGTTCTCGACCTGCTCGATGTCCTCGCTCAGGCCGTCGAGCGCCGGGGCGTAGTCGTCCACCACGCGGTCGACGATCGCGTGCAGCACGGCGCCCGGCCCGTGCTTCAGGAGCTCGGGGTCGGATTCGAGCGCCTCTCGTACGGGTTTGAGCGCGCTCGCCTTCCCGTGCCGCACGGTGAGGATGTAGTCGTGGCCGAGGAAGATCAGGATCTCGCCGAACTCGAGGACCTCTTGGCTGTCGATGTAGCGCACCGTCTTGAGAACGATGAAGACGGTCCCGTCGAAGACCTCGAGCTTCGGCCGCTCGTGGGCATGGATAGCGTCCTCGACGGCGAGCGGATGCAGGTCGAACTCCCGCCGGAGCGAGTCGAACTCCTCCTCGGTCGGCTCGTACATGCCGATCCACGCGAACTTGCCGCCCTTGCGGCACTCGTGGTAGGCATGGTGGAGGTCCACCCTGCCGTCACGGCGGCGACCATCCTCGTAGATCGCGCAGTCGACGATCACCCGCCGGAATTGTCGCGCAGCCGGCGGGCGAGAGCCACGGCCTCCGCACGGGTGTCGGCCTCGCCGGCGTAGGCGGCCTCCTCCAGCTCCGCGAGCAGGCGCCCAAGCTCCGGGCCGGGCTCGATCCCGAGCTCGCGGGCGAGCTCGTCGCCGCGGACCGGGACCTTCGGCGGCCCGTTCGCCCGCCAGTCGAGCGCCGCCGCCATCAGCTCCCGAGCGAGATCGAGGTGCGCCCGGGTGGCGCGCTCCGCGTGGCGGCCGCGGGTGGCCATGCGGTCGGCGCACGACAGCAGGGTCACCTCCACCTCCACCGGCGAGGTCCGCTTCAGGTAGCGGTAGACCGCCCGGCGGTCCAGCGGCCGCTCGTGCACCAGAAAGCCGAGCCTGAGGTGGTGGCGGGTCAGGCCCTGGAGGAACTGGCTCAAGCGCTCGCTCGTCCGCAGGCGACCGCACAGGACGCGGATCATGTCCCGGCCGACGCGATCGTGGCTCATGAACGTGATGCGTCCGTCGGCTCGAACGGCGCGGGTCGCCGGCTTGCCGATGTCGTGCAAGAGCGCCCCGAAGCGAAGGGCCTGGCCGCGGGTCAGCTCGTCGGCCAGGGGCTCGTCGACCGTCGCCCGAAGCCGCGGGCCGAGCGCCCCGAAGATCTCCTCGAGCCTCCCCTCGAGCTCGATCTGGCGCTCCAGCACCTCGACCGTGTGGCCGTACACGTCGAGGTGGTGGTAGTGGCTCTGCTCCACGTCGTGCAGGTCGGCCAGCTCCGGCAGCACGGCGCGCACGAGCCCGAGGCGGTCCGCCAGCTCGAGGCCCGCGAGGACGCCGGGCGCGATGACCAGGCGGCGGAGCTCGGCGAACACCCGCTCTCCGGCGGCCTCGCCGGTGCGGGGGGCTGCCGCCAGGGTCAGCCGCTCGGTCTCGGGGTCGGGGACGAAGGCAAGCTCGGCGGCCAGCCGGGCAAGGCGCAGCGGGCGGAGCGGATCACGCTCGTACGCCTCCGGGCCGAGGACGCGCAGCGTCTCCCTCGCGAGGTCGGCGCGCCCGCCGAAAGGATCGATCAGATCGCCGCCCGCGACCGGGCGGGCGATCGCGTTCACCGTGAAGTCGCGCCGGCCGAGATCCTCCTCGATCGTCTCTCCCTGCAGCGGCGAGAAGTCGTACACCCGAGCCGTCGAGCGCTCGATCACGCGCCAGGCGCCGAACGCCTCCGAGAGCGAAAACACCGGTCCCCGAACCGCCGCCGCAAGTGCGCGCGCCGGGGGCTCGGGATCCCCGGCAACCGCCACGTCCACGTCTCGGATCGGGCGTTCGAGCAGCTCGTCGCGGACGGTGCCGCCCACCACCCACGCGTCGGTTCCCGCGAGGATCTCCGCCAGGCTCACCGGACGTGGAGCCGGCGCACCCGGGGCGAGAGACCGCAGGTGATCTCGTAGTTGATCGTGTCGAGCCGCCGTGCCACCTCTTCGGCCAGGATCCGCTCGTCCGCCTGTCTCCCGATCAGCACGACCTCGTCTCCTACGCTCACGTCGGTCTCGCCGCCGAGGTCGACGGTCACGTTGTCCATGCTCACCGTCCCCACGAGCGGGAAGCGGCAACCGCGGATGAGCACGTCGCAGTCGTTCGTCAGCCCGCGGCGCCAGCCGTCGCCGTATCCGATAGGCACGGTGGCCACCCAGGTGGGCTCGCTCGCGGCCCAGCGGCGACCGTAGCCGGCGCTCTCGCCCGGCTCGAAGCGCCTGACCGCCGCCACCCACGAGTGGAGCGACAGGGCCGGCTCGAGGCCCCGCTGCGCTGGGTCCTCCCCGAAGGGATCCATGCCGTAGATCGCGATGCCGCAGCGGACGAGGTCGAAGTGCGCCGCCGGGTCGCGGTAGGTGGCGGCGCTGTTGGCGGCGTGGACCAGCAGGTCGTCGCAGCCGACGGCATCGACGAACTTCCGGAAGCGCTCGAGCTGGGCCGGGAAGTACTCGTCGCCCGGCTCGTCGGCGGTGGCGAAGTGGGTCATGAGCCCGACGACGCGATCGTCCCGGGCCAGCCGTACGGCCTCGGCCCAGTCTTTCGTGCCGAGCCGGCCCATACCAGTGTCGAGCTTGACATGCAGCCGGTCGCAGGCCACGTCCGGCGTCCAGGCCACGACGTCCGCTTCCGCCTCGCGGGCGACGCGCTGTTCCTCGCGCGTGAGCGCGCCCATGACGAGGATGCGCTCGGCCACCCCGTGCCGGCGCAGGTCCTCGGCCTCGCCGGCGGTCGCGACCGCAAGCCAGCTCGCCCCGCCGGCGAGCGACGCCTTCGCCGCCCAGACGGCCCCGTGCCCGTAGCCGTCGGCTTTCACCACTGCGCACAGCTCGCTTCCGTCCACGAGCAGCGAGCGAAGGTGCGTGCAGTTGCGCTCGATCGCGCCGAGGTCGATGCGAGCGATCGCGCGCTCGGGGGCGCTCACCGCGCCCCCGACCGAGCGATTGTTCGGGTCTGGCGCGCGAGAACCGAGCGTGTCAAGGACGCAGGCCGCAGTCGATGCTGAAAGCATCGGCGAGGCCGAGGACGCCGCCACGTGAAGGTTCGCAGCCGCCAGACGCGGACGAGGGCGAGGGAGGGGGCGCTCACTGCGCCAGGGCGCCGAGCACGTCCAAACGCGTGACAAGGCCCACCAGGCGACCATCCTCGACCACCGGGAGGCGGTTGTGCCCAGAGCGGTGGATAAGCCGCGCCGCCTCTTGAACGGTTGTGTCCGGGTCGACCGTGACGGGGTCCGAGGTCATCATGTCGGCCGCCGTCGAGGCGAACGCCTTACGCAGGCGCTGCTCGAAGCGGCCGAGCGGCTCGAGGAAGACCGTCCCGCCGAAGAGGTTGATGTAGTGCGGAATGTGGAGGTCGCCCTGGTCGTCCGGCAGCACGAGGTCGGCCTCCGTCACGATGCCGACGCACCGCCCGTCCCCGTCGACCACCGGCACGCCCGGCAGCTCGTGCTCGCGCAGCGTCCGGACAACGTCCTCGACCGACGTGTCCGGCGACACCGTCACGGGCGCCGTCTCCATGAAGTCCCGCACCACCTCCGCCATTCGGCGCGACGATATCGCCTAGGCGACGCCCGCCCGAGCCGGGCGGGGGCCCCGATGGGGCGCCCCCGCGCTTGCGCCTATGGGATGTCGTAGACCCGGCGGAAGCTGGCCACCTTCATCGCCAGCAGCTGGCCGAGCTCGACGCTCGCCGGGTTCGGGCTTGCCTTGTGGACCTGGGCGTCGAAGACGAACCAGCCCGGCCGATCAGATCGGCTGCGTCGATGATTCCGCTCGCCTCCTCCTCGATCGTGATCAGGTTCGGGCTGCCGGCCGCGAACAGATCGTGGTCGAACTCGGCGACCACGCCGCGGGCCCCCCGTCTTCGTGTCGTACGCGACGATCCGTGCGACGTGCGCGTTGTTGCCGGGGTCCTCCTGGAGCAGCAGGTTGCCGTGCCGGTCGATGTCCATGTTGTTGGGCTTGTTGAGGAACGGCGCCTCCGAGCCGTCCAGCAGGAGCTCGATCGTGCCGCCCAGCTCGGGCTGCTCGATGTCCTCGAACGTCACCTTCCACAGGCCGCCGCCGTCGCGGCTGACTCCCGGCTCGGTTGGGGTCGTGTCGCCGCCCTCGGTGGTGAGGAAAGAGAACACGTTCGGGTGCCTCGGATCCCAGGTGCCGTCCTCGATCCGGTTGAGCGACGGGCCGGCCTTGAGCGCCTCGGCGTTCTGACGCGCGCCCGACTGATCCCAGTCGACCTCGGAGAGGTCGAACTCGACCGGATTGCCCTTGCCGACCCCGGCCCAGAACTGGGCGTCGGTCGACACCCACTCGTCCAGTGCGTCGAGCACGTAATGGGTTCCGTCGTGAGCCCCGCCCGGTCGAAGGCGTTGCCGCGGCCGCGCTTCGTTCCCCGATATATCGACAGCTGGCTGTTGGGGCCGGCGACACCGTCCTCGTCGCCGATCACGAGCGTCGTGTCCGTGCGGTTGTAGGCCGGCTTGCTGTTCTCCCAGGACGCCTGTCCGAGGCGCGGCAGCGGCTGCGTCGTGCCGTCGGTGAGCACTCCGAAGACGCGACCCTCGTCATTGCTCTCCTCATTTGCGAAGTAGATCTGACCCGAGTAGCCGCGGCCGGTGCGGTTGTTCCGGAACTGGCCGGGGGCGCTCAGCGTCGAGGAGCAGAAACGGGCGAAGGCGTCGGGTTGCGCGACGAAGGTGTCGCTCGGGTTGCGCGGGTTCGGCCCGGCGGGCGAGCCCGTGGATTGATAGGTCTGGGTTGTGTAGTTCCAGTAGCGAACACCGGGATCGATCGCGTCCGCGCCCACCTCGACCTCGAACGTCCTGCGGTCGATCGAGAACCTCGACACGAACGCGCCCGCCTGACCATGGCGCCGGACGACGCCCTGAGTCGCGTTGAGCTCGTGATTCATGAAGAGCGTGAAGCTGCGGCCGCCCTGTCTGGTGGCCCCGAGTCCGTCCGGGATGCCGACCAACTCGTAGCCGTTCGAGGCCAAGCCCCGTCGTCCACGGTGAGGAGCGAGGTGATCTTCACGCCGTCCGCGGCGGGCAGAACGTAGGGATCGGTGTCGGTGCTGGGACCGACGTCGTTGGACGCGGCGAAGGCCGTGCCGACGAGGAGGGCGCGGGCGAACTTACTCCCTGCGGGATGAGCGATGTGGCCGTCTCGTGAACCCCTGGGGCAGCGCGTCGATCACATCGCCCGCCATGACGTGGTCCACTCCGACCTGGTCCGCGGCGGCGCGCCCGGCGAGCGCGTGGGCAAACGCGCCCAGTGCGGCCGCCTCGAAGGCGCGGAGGCCCTTCGCCAGGAGCGCCCCGATGAGGCCCGACAGCACGTCGCCGGTCCCCGCGGTGGCGAGCGCCGGCGTGCCCGCCGGGTTGATCGCCACGGGACCGCCCGGCGACGCCACGATCGTGTCGTCGCCCTTCAACAGCAGGATCGCGCCGCTCCGCTCCGCCGCCTCTCGGGCGTGCCGTAGACGGTGGGCCCGCACCTCGCCGGAGTCGAGCTCGAGCAGCCGTCCGAGCTCACCCTCGTGCGGCGTGAGGACGGTCGGCGCCCGGCGGCCGCCGAACAGCTCGAGCCGTCCAGCGTGGGCGTTCAGGCCGTCCGCGTCGACGAGCAGCGGCGTCTCGACCGCCCGCGCCACGCCGCGAGCGAACTCGACTGCGCTCGCGGCGCGCCCTATGCCCGGCCCGAGCACCACGGCGCCGGCGCGCTCGGCCATCTCGGCCACCACCTCGACGCCCCGGGGCGTGTGGAAACCGTCGTCGTCCGGGAGGCCGCGGCTCATCTGCTCGAGCAGCCGCAGGTCCACCGCGGACTGCGCGGGCCCCGGAACCGCCACCTGAACGTAGCCCGCGCCCGTCCGCTGGGCCGAGCGCGCGGCCATCGTCGGCGCGCCGGTTAGGCCCACGGAGCCGCCCGCGATCACCACCACGCCCGAGCCGAACTTCGAGCCGGTTCGCCCGCGCCGGGGATAGAGGGCGAGCACGCGCTCGCTGATCAGGCCGGCCGCCTCGCCGCTTGGCGCGCCACGTGGGATTCCTATCTCTACGACCTCCACCCGCCCCGCGCGCGACTTCCCCGGCTCGACGTGCAGCCCGACCTTCGAGGCGTGGAAGGTGGCCGTGGCGGCGGCGGGAACCGCCTCCCCCTCGACCTCCCCGGTCGACGCGTTCACGCCCGACGGCACGTCGCAGGCGGCCACGGGCGCGTCCTGCGCGTTGATCGCCGCGATCGCGGACGCCACCGGCTCGCGCGGCGATCCCTCGAAGCCGGTGCCGAGCAGGGCGTCCACGACGGCGCCGGAGCGCTCGAGCCGCTCGGGGGCGAACGGCTCGGGCGGCGCTCCCGGCAGCCGCTCGAGGTTCGCCGCCGCGTCGCCGCGAAGCTCCGCCGGCGGCGCCACCGAGAGCACGTCGGCCTCGCGGCCGTCCTCACGGAGCAGCCGGGCGGCCACGAGCCCGTCCCCTCCGTTGTTTCCCTTCCCGACCACGACCCGCACCGGCCCGGCCCGCGCCACCGCCGCCGCCACGCGCGCGAGCCCGGCGCCCGCCCGCTCCATCAGGTCGAGCGACGGCACGCCCTGGCCCTCTATCGCCCAGGCGTCGACGGCGCGCATCTCCGCCGCCTCGAAGAGCGGGTCGAGCCAGTCGGGGAGAGGGGTGCTCACAGCAGCACCGCGACGGCGCCCGCCACGGTGTCCGTGTGGGTCAGCGACACCCGCGCGCGCACCCCGAGCTCCTCCGCTCGCCTCGCGGCGCTGCCGCTCAGCCGCACCTCCGGCGCTCCGCCGGTGGCCACCACCTCCACGTCGCCGAAGTTCCACCCGGTCAGGCCCAGCGCCTTCGCCACGGCCTCCTTCGCGCAGAAGCGCGCCGCGAGATGCATTACCGGACGCGCCCGCCCGGCCGCGTAGGCGCGCTCGTCATCGGTGAACAGGCGCTCCGCCAGGCGCGGCCGGCGCTCGAGAGCCCGCTCGAGCCGCTCGATATCGAGTAGGTCGATGCCGACCCCGCTCATGCGGGGCACGCTATCTACTCGACGGTTACCGTCTTCGCGAGGTTGCGCGGCTGGTCGACGTTCAGGCCGCGCGCGCGGGCGATGTAGTAGGCGAGCAGCTGCAGCGGGATCACCGCCAGCAGCGGCTGGAGGAGCCAGTCCGTGCGGGGCACCTCCACCACCTCCTCGGCGTGCTCCGCGACGTGGTCGCTGCCCTTCGTGGCCACCGCGACCACGTGTGCGCCACGGGCGCGGACCTCCGCGATGTTCGAGAGGACCTTGTCGAGAACGGGCGAGTCCGTGGCCACGCACACCACCGGCGTGTTCTCGTCGAGCAGGGCGATCGGCCCGTGCTTCATCTCCCCCGCCGCGTAGGCGTCGGTGGGGATGTAGGAGATCTCCTTGAGCTTGAGCGCACCCTCGAGGCACACCGACAACCCCACGTGGCGGCCCAGGTAGAGGAAGAACTCGGCGCCCTTCCAGTGGCGGGCGATCCTCTGCACGGGCTCGTCCACCTGCTCCAGCAGGGTCTCGATCGAGTGAGGCAGTCCACGCAGCTCGCGGCAGAGCCCGCGCAGGGTGCTGGGCTCGATGGTTCCGTGCAGCTGCGCCAGCTTGAGCCCTATCAGGTACATCACCGCCACCTGGGACACGAACGTCTTCGTCGCGGCCACGCCGATTTCGAGGCCGGCGCGGGTGAAGATGACGCCGTCGGCGTCACGGGTGGCCTGGCTGCCCATGATGTTCGTCACCGCGAGCACCCTCGCGCCCCGCTCCCGGGCCAGCCTCATCGCCGCGAGGGTGTCGGCCGTCTCGCCCGACTGGGAGATGCCGATCACGAGATCGCGCTCGTCGAGCACCGGGTTTCGGTAGCGGAACTCGGAGGCGATGTCCATCTCCACCGGCACCCTCGACCACCACTCGATCGCGTAGCGGCCCACGAGCCCGGCGTGGTAGGAGGTCCCGCAGGCGACGATCACGATGCGCCGCATGCCCTCCAGGAACTCGTCGTCGATCCCGATGTCGCCGAGGTCCACGCGATCGCCGACCACGCGGTCGGCGATGGTCTCGGCCACCGCGTCCGCCTGCTCGTGGATCTCCTTGAGCATGAACGTCTCGAAGCCGCCCTTCTCGGCGGCGGTCGTGTCCCAGTCGACCTCGTCCACCTCGCGCTCGATCCTCGCGCCGTCGGGCGAGAGGAACCGCGATCCCTCCGGGGTGAGGACCACGATCTCGCCGTTCTGGACGAGCTGCACCCGGCGCGTCTCGGCGAGGAAGGCGGGGATCGCGGAGGCGATGAAGCTCTCGCCCTCTCCCAGTCCGACGACGAGCGGGCACTCCTTGCGTGCGCCCACCAGGACGCCCGGCTGGTCCGCCGACATGGCGACGAAGGCATAGTGGCCGCGCAGCTCGGCGTAGGCACGACGCACCGCCTCGACGAGGTCGCCGTTCAGATGGTGCGAGATCAGGTGAGCGACGACCTCGGCGTCGGTCTCGGAGGTGAACTCGGCACCCTCGGCCCGCAGGCGTCCACGCAGCTCCGTCCAGTTCTCGACGATGCCGTTCAGCACGATGTGAACGCGGCCGGAGGTGTCCCAGTGCGGGTGGGCGTTCTCCTCCGTCACGCGCCCGTGCGTGGCCCAGCGGGTGTGGCCTATGCCGGTCGAGCCCCGCAAGTGGCCGTTGCCGGCGGCCACGGCCTGGTCGAGCTTGTCGAGGTTGCCGACGGCGTGGACGCTGCCGACCGAGCCATTGACCACGAGCGACAGCCCCGCGGAGTCGTAGCCGCGGTATTCGAGACGCCGCAGACCCCCGAGCAGCAGCTCGCGGCACTCGCGCTGTCCGACATATCCGATGATTCCGCACATTCGAGGGCAACCAGCCTAGTTCGATGCAACTGAGTTCGCCAGGGGACCAACGGTTTCCTGGCCCTCGTTCTGACGCCCGCCGGCCGTGAGACGCTACGCGTGCGCGCCGAGCTCCCTCTCGACCACCGCCACCAGCCGCGCCACGATCTCCTCGCACTCTCCCTCGTCGGGCGCCTCGACCATGACCCGCACGAGCGGCTCGGTTCCCGAAGGGCGCACCAGCACGCGCCCGCGGCCGTCGAGCCCGTCCGACTCCCGCTCGACCGCGGCCCACACCCCGGCCGCCTCCTCCAGGGCATCGCGCTGAGCCACGCGCACGTTGACGAGCCTCTGCGGGAGCCTCTCCATGGCCCCGCGCTCGGCGAGGTCGCGGCCGCCCAGCGCCTCCAGCGCGAGCAGCGCGGCGGCGATGCCGTCGCCCGCCGGGACGAAGCCGGTGTCGATGATGTGGCCCGACTGCTCACCGCCCAGCGCCCAGCCCCGGCGTAGCAGCTCGGCCAGGACGTGACGGTCGCCGACCGGGGTCGTGGCCACCTCGATCCCGGCGTCGGCCATGGCCCGGTGGAAGCCGAAGTTGGTCATCACGGTCACCGCGACGCCGTCGCCAACCAGCCTGCCGCGCTCGCGAAGATGGAGGGCGGCCAACGCCATCAACTCGTCGCCGTCAACGACCGTCCCGTTGCGATCGACCGCCAGCACGCGGTCGCCGTCACCGTCGAAGGCGAAGCCCGCGTCGTGCCCGGCCATCCGCTCCGCGAGTCGCTCGATGTGGGTCGAGCCGCAGTGGTGGTTGATGTTCCGTCCGTCCGGTTCGACCGCGAGCGCGTCGACGGTGGCGCCGAGGCGCCGGAAGATCTCGGGCGCAACCCGGTGAGTGGCGCCGTTGGCGCAGTCGAGGAGGATCCGGCGGCGGGAAAGATCGAGCTCGCGGAAGCGCAGCTCGAGCTCGCGGACGTAGTCGCCCGCGGCGCCGTGGAGCTCGCGGACGCGCCCGATGCGTCCACCGGACTCGCCCAGGAGGCGCTCAATCTCAGCCTCCTGGTCGTCACCGATCTTCGTGCCTTCGGGGCCGAAGAACTTGATCCCGTTGTCCTCGTACGGGTTGTGCGAAGCCGAGACGACCGCCGCCAGATCGAATCCATAGCGCCGCACCAGCACGGCCGCGCCGGGCGTCGGCAGCACGCCACCCAGGAGCGCGTGGCCGCCCCCCGCCGCGATCCCCGCTGCAAGCGCCGCCTCGAGCATCTCCCCGGACTCGCGCGTGTCGCGCACGATGAGCACCTGCGGCGCCTCCGCGGGTGAGATGGCGGCGGCCGCCCGACCCAGCGCAAGGGCAAGGTCGGCGGTCAGGAAGTCGCCCGCCACGCCACGCACGCCGTCCGTGCCGAACAGCGCCATATATGGGTTCTAACGCTTGGAGAACTGCGGCCGCTTGCGGGCCTTCTTGAGGCCGGCCTTCTTGCGCTCCTTGACGCGCGGATCGCGCGTCAGGTAGCCGCGCCGCTTGAGCTCGCCTCGCAGGGCCGGGTCGGCTTCCACCAGCGCGCGGGCGACCCCGTGGCGCAGCGCCATGGCCTGCGCCGAGACCCCGCCGCCGTGGATGCGCGCGACGACGTCCATGCGGGACTGGTAACCCGCCGCCTCGAGCGGCTGCCGCGCAAGCCGCTGGAGGCGGACGCGCGGGAAGTACTCGTCGAGGTGGCGCTCGTTGATCCTGTAGGCGCCCTCGCCGGGCTTGAGGATCACCCGCGCCACCGCGCTCTTGCGCTTGCCGGTGGCCTGGTAGCGCGCGTCGGCGGCGAGGTCGAGCGGCTGACGCGCTACGGGCTCGGGCTCGGCCGGAGCCTCCTCCGGCGCCTCCCCCTCCTCGACGACGGCCTCGACCTCGGCGTACTCGCTGTAGTCGCCGTACTCGCCCTCCTCCTGCGCCCGCTGCTCCTCGAGCACGAGATCCGGCTCGAGGTGGGCGCCGGGAATGACCTCGTCGGCGGGCCTCTCGTCCTCCCTGCGCCTGCGGCTCGGCCGCGGCCGCTCGGCGCGCGCGATGCCGGGCTCATCCTCGGGCGCCTCGCTGTCGTCGCCCGGCTCCTCACCCTCGGCGGCCTCGGGCCGAGCCGCCTGCGCGAGCTCTTCGACACCCTCGATCTCGGGGCCGGGGGCGACATCGGCGTCGCCGGGGGTGACGTCCTCGACGTCTCCCTCCTCCGCCTCGCCTGGGGCGTCCTCGGGGACGATGTCCTCGGGGGTCGCGTCCTCCCGCGCCGCGTCCGGCGCTGTGTCCTCCGGCGCCGCGTCCTCGGGCGCCTCATTCTCCGGCGCGTCGCCTTCGGGCTGGTCCGGCTGCTGCGGATCCTCGGCCATCAAGCGTCAACCTCCATCGGCTCGGGCTTCTGCGCTGCGTGCGGATGGTCGGGGCCCGCGTAAACCTTGAGCTTGCGGAGCTGTGCCCGCCCGAGCCGGTTGCGCGGAAGCATTCCCTTGACCGCCCGGCGGACGACCTCCTCCGGCCGACGCGCGAGCAGCTCCTCGAGCGTGCGGCTGCGAAGTCCGCCGGGATAGCCGGAATGGCGGTAGTAGCGCTTCTCCTCGCGCTTCTTGCCGGTCACCGACACCTTCTCGGCGTTCACAACGATCACGAAGTCGCCCACGTCCACGTGAGGCGTGTACTCCGGCTTGCGCTTGCCACGCAGAGCGTCCGCGATCTGGGTCGCCAAGCGGCCCAGCGTCTTGCCGCTGGCGTCGACCACGAGCCAGTTGCGCTCGCGGGTAGCCGGTGTCGCCACGTAAGTCTTCATCACGAATGAGCCGCCCAGCGGCGGCCGGCTGAGTAGTGTGGCAGACGAGAGCGGGCAGCGCCCAAAAAGAAGCGGAAGGGACTCCCCAGAGACCGGTCGCTTCGCGGCCCCCGGCTTCGTCGCCCGTTCTATACAGCCCGGCCGATTCAGTGCCTGCCGAATCCCCGTCGGCGTCCGCCGTAGCCGCCGGGGAGCGGGGGAACCGTTCGGAGGCCGTCGAACCAGTCTCCGAGGGGCGAATCGATCGGAATGCCCCGGTCGTAGCGCTGCTCTTCAGGCGCGAGCCCGTCAGCTAACCCCGTAGGCCGGAGAAGAGAGGGGCCGAAGGAGTTGCGAGACAGCCGTGTTCCCGCCGGGGGCCTCGCCTGCGCCGTCGTCGGCGCGCTCGCGCTCGCGCCGCCCGCAACGGGGCAGTCCGCAGGCGACGCCGGGGGAGGCGGTGCCTACGTGGCGAAGCCCAGGATCGCCAAGGTGATCTGTCTGCGGCGCTGCGCGTCGCGGCAGCGCGCTCGTGCCGGGAGCACCCTGGAGCTCACCGGGACCGGACTGTCGGCGGCGAGCGAGGTGGTGTTCCAGGGAAGCTATGGGTCGGACGACGACACCGAGGTGGCGGTGGATGCCGTCAGCGACGCGCGCCTCCAGGTGCGAGTCCCCGCCGGTGCGGTCACAGGTCCGCTCGCGGTCGTGACGAGCGACGGCGTCGGCTCCAGGCCGAGCCCGCCGGTCGGCATCCTGCCGCCGCCACCCCCCACCCGAACCGCAGCGCTGACCCCGGTGCCCGGCCCACACGACGCGGGCGCCCCGCTGCTCGAGACCGGCACCAGCCGCACTAAGGCGTACATCGACGCGCGCCGGGCCGTCACGTTCTCCTTCCGGGTCTCGGGGCCGACCCCTGGCGCAGTGACCGTGGAGCTCCTGAACCCGGTGGACGGCTCGGTGGTCAAGACCTGGACCCCGCCGGCGCCGGCGCCGGGCCAGGTCCAGAGCGTCTCGTGGAGCGGCTACATCGGGAGCGCCACCGCTCCCCCGGGCCGCTACTCCTTCCGGCTGACCGCCGCAGCGGCCGACGGCGCAGTGGCCCGTAGCTCGCAGACGAGCTACATCGATCGCGACTCCTTCGACCTCTACGACCACGTCTTCCCCGTACGCGGTCCGCACGACTTCGGCGGCGCCGGCGCCCGCTTCGGCGCCGGCCGCGCCGACCACCTCCACCAGGGCCAGGACACATTCGCCGCCTGCGGCACGCGCATCCTCGCGGCCCGCGGAGGGCGCGTGCAGCACACCGGCTACCACGCCGCCGCCGGCAACTACCTCGTGATCGACGGCGCCGGCACCGACGTCGACTACGCTTACATGCACCTCCTCGCCCCAACGCCGTTCGCCGCCGGCGACCGCGTGTACACGGGCCAGCTGATCGGCGCCGTTGGCGAGTCGGGCAACGCGCGCGGCTGCCACCTGCACCTCGAGATGTGGGGCGCCCCGGGCTGGTACGAGGGCGGCCAGCCTTTCGACCCGCTGCCGTCGCTCATGGCTTGGGACACGTGGTCCTGATCGGTCCCAGCTCGCCCGGCTTCGGGACGCGCCATCGGGGAAGGGCTGGGTAGGGGGAACGAGGAACGGACGCGGCGCCGATCCCGCCCCGGGAGGGATGGGGCGACTTTTGTACCCATACGGAGTCAAAGTCGCCCCACCCCCTCGAACTGGCAACCGGACGGGCAGGCACCACCCCTTACCCGCCCCAGCCCCGTCCAGCCCGGGGCAACCAACCAAAGAGAGGGCCAGGCCCGCCGACCGCCTCAGGCGACCGCCTCGGCCACCTCGGCGTGCACCGCCGGGCTGCGCCCGGCGAGGACGCCGCCGTCGACCGGCAACGTCGTGCCGGTGATCCAACCGGCGTCCCGTGAGGCGAGGAAGACCACCGCCTCCACCACGTCGGCCGGCTGCCCGTGCCGCCCGAGCGGATGGAACGCGTCCACCGAGTCGAGCACCCCGCGGGCCTCCTCCGGCGTCATGAAGCGCTCGTATGCCGGCGTCTCGACGAATGCGAGCGCGACCGTGTTGACCCTGATGCCGTCGGGTGCCAGCTCGATGGCGAGGTTCTTCGTCAGCGAATGGCGACCGGCCTGGGCCATCGAGTACGCACTCGTGGGAGTGGTGGCGATCGCGTCGAGCGCCCACATCGATCCCACGTTCACGATCGCGCCGCCGCCCCGCTGGCGCATCGGCTCGACCACCGCCTGGGACACCCAGAAGGTGGGGCGCAGGATCGAGCCCAGCGCCTCCTCGAGGTGCTCTTCGGTCTGCTCGGTGAAGGAGACCGGCCGGAATATCCCAGTGCTGTTTACGAGCACGTCGACGCCGCCGAAGCGATCGAGCGCGCTCCCGACGAGCGCCGCCGCCTGCTCGCGCGTCGTGATGTGACCGGCGTGGGTGAGAGTGCGCTCGCCGCTCGGATCGATCTCGGCCTGCGCCTGCTCGAGCACCGCCGAGCGGGTGCCGCTCAGGACGACCCGCGCTCCCTCGGCGATGAAGCGGCGGGCCGACGCCCTGCCGATCCCGCCGCCACCGCCGGTGATGATGACGACCTGGTCTTGAAAGTCATGGCTCATGTCCTGGATAATACATGCATATGCATCTATTGCAAGCGCATCTTTTTCGGCCTACTCTCCACCCCGTGACCCAAATCGACGACGACTCCCTGGCGGCCTGGCGGGCGTTCCTTACGGCGCACGCCCTCGTCACCCGGCGTATCAGCCGTGACCTCCACGACGCCGGCCTGCCGGACCTCGCCTGGTACGACCTGCTCTGGGCCCTCTACCGCCAGCCGGAACGGGGCCTCCGGGTGAACGAGCTGGCGCGCGAGGTGGTGCTGAGCCCGACGGCCACGAGCCGCTTCATCGATCGCGTCGAGACGGCCGGGCACGTTCGGCGGGAGCCCGATCCCGCCGACCGGCGGGCTCTCCGGATCGTGATCACCGACTCGGGCGTGGACCTCCTCAGGCGAATGTGGCCGATCTACGCCCGCGGAATCGAGAAGCACTTCGCCGGTCAGCTGGGCCGCTCGACCGCCCGCGTGCGGGCGATCCTCGAACGGGTGGCGGCGTCCGCGAGGGATGATCGAGAATGACCACAGGAACTCGAGAACTGGAGATGAGATGGCCAACTACACCCTGAAGCCACTCGAGGAGATTCCGGACGTCCTCGGCGATTACCCCGGCGAGATGCGAATGGGGTCGTTAGGGCTCGACTGCGAGCAGGTGGCCTTCACCTGGCGCCGCATGCCGCCGCAGACCGGCGGCAAGGGCAGCTACGGCCACCGGCACAAGACGCAGGAGGAAGTCTACTTCGTCGCTTCGGGAACCCTTGTCTTCAAGCTCGAAGACGAGGTGATGGACGTGCCCGCCGGCACGGTCGTCCGGGTGGGACCCGAGGTGACGCGCTCGGTCTGGAACGAGGGTCCCGACGACGCCGTCCTGATCATGGTCTCGAAGAAGCTCGACGATCCCACCGGGGACGTCGAGACGGTTGAGGATTTCTGGCCGGAATAGGCTCGGTCAGCCGCCGCCCAGCCCAGCCTCGATCTTCCTGATCGCCTCGCTCTCGCTCTGCTCGCCGCCGCCGGCGGCCTTGGACACGGACTTCGCGACCTCGAGCACGAACGACCTGTAGGCGTCGACCTCGTCCGGCGCCTTCTGTTCGAGCGTGGCGACTGCGGAGCGCAGCGAATCGAGCGTCCCCGACTCGATCTCGCCGGGCTTCGCGGTGAGCCCGAAGCCGCTGCCACGGGTCTCCGCCAGCTCGCGGATGAGCTGGCTCTCGTTGCCCCGGCGAGCCTCGCCAAGATGCTTGGCCAGCGCCCCCGCTTCCTTGAAGGTGTCGAAGAACGAGCGGTCTGCGAGGGAGACGTAGAGGCCGGCGCCCGTCACGCCCTTGCGCAGCTGCTCCCACTCCTGCTCGGTGAAGTCCGCCTTGGATGCCATTGAGGCCCCTCCGGTTCTGGGTACGCGGGAGACCTTACTGACGCCACTGTCGCAGCCCGTCGCCGCGCGGGAGCGCCGCCTCCGCCGCCAGGCAAACGAGCACGAAGGCGATCAGCACGAGCAGCGCCTGCGCGGCGCCGTCGGCGTGTGCCGCGGCGAAGGTGGCCAGCACCGCGCCCGCAATCCAGCGCCACACCCTCCAGTTCGGCTCCCACGGCTGCCGGTACGGGCCCGAACCCGGGGGGTCCGGCTCACTCGAATGGACATAGGCGAGGAAGGGCATCGCTGCCTCCTCCCCGAGATTACCCGGCCCCGGGCGTTATTCCCACTCGATCGTTCCGGGCGGCTTCGACGTGATGTCGAGCGTCACCCGGTTCACCTGCACGATCTCGTTGATCATGCGCGAGGCGACCTTCTCGAGCAGGTCGTACGGCAGCCGCGCCCAGTCCGCGGTCATCGCGTCGTCGCTCGTGACGGCGCGAATCACGACCACGTAGCCGTAGGTACGCTCGTCGCCCTGAACGCCCACGCTTCGGAGGTCGGCGGGCAGCACGCAGAACGACTGCCACAGCTCGCGGTAGAGCCCGGCGGCGCGGATCTCCTCCTGGAGGATGTGGTCCGCATCACGCAGAATCTCGAGCCGTTCCTTCGTCACCTCTCCGCCGACCACGCGGATGGCGAGGCCCGGCCCGGGGAAGGGCTGGCGCCAGACCAGCTTGTCGGGCAGCCCGAGCTCGGCGCCGACCTGGCGCACCTCGTCCTTGAACAGCATCCTGAGCGGCTCGACCAGCTCGAACTCGAGATCGTCGGGCAGGCCGCCGACGTTGTGGTGCGACTTGATCGTTGCCGCTCCTGCGCCGCCCCCGGACTCGATCACGTCCGAGTAGAGGGTGCCCTGTACCAGGTAGCGCGGGCTGCCGAGCCGCTCCGCCTGCTCCTCGAACACGCGAATGAACTCCTCGCCGATGATCTTGCGCTTGCGCTCGGGCTCGGCCACTCCGGCGAGTCGCGCGAGGAACCGCTCCTCGGCGTCGACGGCGATGAGCGGCACCCTGAACCGGTCCCGGAACGCCGCCACCACCTGGTTGCCCTCGTTCTTTCGCATCAGGCCGTGATCGACGAAGACGCAGGTGAGCTGGTCGCCGACCGCCCTGTAGGTGAGCAGCGCGGCCACCGACGAGTCGACGCCTCCGGAGAGGCCGCAAATCACGCGGCCCTCGCCTACCTGCCCTCGAATGTGCGCCACCTGCTCCTCGATCACCGAGGCGGCGCTCCAGTCCATGTCGCAGCGCGCGATGTCGCGCAGGAAGGTGTCGAGGATGGCGGTGCCGTAGGGCGTGTGGACGACCTCGGGGTGGAACTGGATGCCGTAGAGCTGTCGTTGCGGGTCCTCGATCGCCGCCACCGGCGACTCGGTCGACGACGCGAGCGCGGCGAAGCCCGGAGGCGCCTCGTAGACGGTGTCGCGATGGCTCATCCAGCAGCTCTGCTCGGGCGGCGTCTCCCGCAGCAGCCGTCCCGGCTCGGACACGGTCAGGAGCGAGCGTCCGAACTCACCGACCTCGGAGCCCTCGACACGGCCGCCCAGCTCGAGCACCATCGCCTGCATCCCGTAGCAGATGCCGAGCACCGGCACGTCGAGCGCCAATAGCTCCCGTCGCAGCTTGGGAGCGCCCTCCGCGTACACCGAGGCCGGCCCGCCGGAGAGGATCAGCGCCTTCGGCCGGCGGCGGGTGACCTCCTCGAGCGGGACGTGGTGCGGCAGCAGCTCGGCGAAGACGCCGCACTCGCGGACGCGGCGGGCGATCAGCTGGGAGTACTGGCCGCCGAAGTCCAGTACCAGCACCTGATCGGTCGCCTCGGAGCGCTCGACGGCTGCGGACCTCCGCCCCGCGGCGTCCTCGGTCGCTCGCGTGCTTAGCACGCGTCGGTCCCTGCGTCCTTGCGGGACTTGGTCCTCGCTCGTCGAGAACGCCGAGTCAATCCCCCACCAGAGCGGGGTCCGTTGACGGCGTGGCCGGGTCGTCCACGCCGGCCAGGTGGTCGCTGACGCCGTCCGCCGCCGGATGCTCCGCGGCCGCGGCGGTCGCGCCCATGCCGATCTCCTGCGCACGTTGGAGTTGCTTGCCCTCGCTCTGGAGCGCCGGCGCGACCATCACCTCCGCCTTGTGGAAGGCGGGGATGTCCTCGTAGCCGCAGGTGGCCATCGAGGTGCGCAGGCTGCCCATGAGGTTGAAGGTGCCGTCGTTCTCGTGAGCGGGGCCCAGCAGGATCTGCTCGAGCGTCCCGTTCTGCGCGGTCTTCACGCGCGCGCCCCGGGGCAGCGTCTGATGGAAGGTGGCCATGCCCCAGTGATAGCCGCGGCCGGGCGCCTCGTAGGCCCGTGCGAGCGGCGAGCCGATCATCACCGCGTCCGCCCCGCAGGCGATCGCCTTCGACACGTCGCCGCCGTTGCGCATGCCGCCGTCCGCGATGACCTTGACGTACTCGCCGGTCTCGAGCATGTGCTGGGACCGCGCCGCCGCGACGTCGGCTATCGCTGTGGCCTGCGGCACGCCGATCCCGAGCACGCCGCGGGTGGTGCAGGCCGCGCCGGGCCCGACGCCCACGAGCACGCCGACAGCGCCCGTGCGCATGAGGTGGAGGCCGGTGGCGTAGGAGGCGCAGCCGCCGACCACGATCGGGAGCGTGTCCTGCAGCTCGCGGATGAACTCCTTGAGGTTGAGCGGCTCGCTGCGCGTGGACACGTGCTCGGCGGAGATCACGGTGCCCTGGATGACGAGGATGTCGAGCCCGGCCTCGAGCGCGGTCTCGTAGTACTTGCGCACCCGCTGCGGCGTGAGCGAAGCCGCGGCGACGACCCCATGGTCCTTGATCTCGCTGACGCGCCGCGCGATCAGCTCCTCCTTGACCGGCTCGGCGTAGATCCGCTGCATCTCGCCGGTGGCGAGCTCCTTCGGGTAGCCGGCGATCCGCTCGAGTTCTGCGTCCGGGTCCTCGTAGCGCGTCCAGATGCCCTCCAGGTTGAGCACGGCGAGGCCGCCGAGCTTGCCGAGCACGGCGGCGGTCTGGGGCGATACGACCCCGTCCATGGCCGAGGCCATAAGCGGCAGCTCGAAGCGGTAAGGCCCGAGCGTCCAGCTGATGTCGATGTCGTCCGGGTCGCGCGTGCGCCTCGAGGGCACGATGGCTATGTCATCGAAGCCATAAGCGCGGCGGCCCTTCTTGCCGCGGCCAATCTCAACTTCCATGGACGGATCCTAGGGTCGACGCCGGACGGTGTTCCGACCTTAGCAACGGCGTTGTGCGCGAGGGGCCGGGCTCGGCCCGGACCGGAGCGATCGCCTATGAGACGCCCACGGCGGGCGCCTCGAGCTCCTCCACGCTCACCTCCGGTGCGAGCCGCTCGACCTCGCGCGGCTCGACCACTCCGGCGCCGAAGTGCTGCGTCGACTCCGCTCCGCAGGCCACCGCGAAGCGCAGGCAGGCGTCGACATCGCGGCCGCTGTAGCGGGCTGCGACGAAGCCGGCGAGGAAGGCATCCCCCGAGCCGATCGCCGACACCGCCTCGAGCTGGTCGAAGGTCGCCCGGTAGAGGCGCCGGTCGCCGCCCTCGCCCAGCATGGCGAGGCAGCCGGCGGGCAGGGTCATTATCGATTCCATGGCGCCGAGCTCGATCATCTCCCCCACGGCGTTCCGGCGGTCCTCCTCATCGGAGAACTCATGGCCTACGAGCCCCTCGGCCTCGAGCTCGTTCGGGCTCACGACGCTTGGTCCCTTGCGGGTGGCGATCCGGAGCGGCTCGCCCTCGGAGTCGAGCACGGTCATGACGTCGAGGCGCTTCAGCTCCTCGATCAGCCGCCCGTAAAGGCCCGAGTCCACACCTCGCGGCAGGCTGCCGGCGAACACGCATACCTCGGCGCCCTTCGCCAGGTAGAGCAGCTTGTCGACGAACAGCTCGAGCTCCTGCTCGGAGACGTGCGGGCCGTACTCGTTGATCTCGGTCTGCTCGCCCGACGTGGGGTCGACCACCGCGGTCGAGGTGCGCGACTCCTCGCGTATGCGCACGAAGTCGTTGAGGATGCCCTCCTCGGTCAGGTGCTCGACGATGCGCGTGCCCGTGGGGCCGCCGGCAATTCCGGTGGCGATCACGGGCTGCCCAAGCGCCCGCAGCGCCCGCGCGACGTTCACGCCCTTGCCGCCCGCCATCGCGGTCTGCTCGACCGCTCGATGGCGGCGACCGAGACGGAAGTTCGGTACGGCGAGGGTCTTGTCGATGGCCGCGTTGAGTGTGACTGTGATGATCATCGGACAAGCCGCAGCCGCAGGCGGATTCGCATGGCGACCAGCACGGCGGCGAGGAGGATGGCGACCCCGGCGAGCAACGTCAAGGGGACGCCCACGACCGAAGTGAGCACCCTGAGCGTACCCGCTCCGGGGACTTCCGCCGCCGTCACCAGCGGAACGCGGCGAACCGGCTCGCCGTCCACGAGCACGGTCACCGAGCCGACCGGCCTCCCCTCCGGAAGCGGCCCCTCGAGTTCCTCCGGGGCCCGCACCCGCCGTTTGATCCGCTCGCCCTCGCGAACGAGCACGACCGCCGGCCGGCGGGCGACGAGCGTGGCGCGCTCGTCGCGGTACTTGACGTCCGCGCGGCCCAGGGGCCGCCGCGGGTCGAGCGCCCGCACGCGGTGGAAGCGGCCCAGCCCCCAGCGGAGCAGCCCGAGGGTGTCGGCGTCCCGCGCGGCCTCGCTCGGCTCGCCGAGCACGACGCTGATCACCCTGGCGCCGCCGCGTCCGCGCGCGGAGCCGACCAGCACGTCGCCGGCCTCGATCGTGTGCCCGGTCTTGATCCCCGTGACCCATGGGTAGCGGGCAACCAGGTCGTTGCGGTTGTCGACCACGCGCGGGCGAGCGCCCGACTCGAGCTCGGCCTCCGGCATGTCGACGATGCGCCTGAAGCGCGGTCTGCGCATTAGGCGCAGGGACAGGTCGGCGAGGTCGCGCGCGGTCGAGTAGTTCGCCGGATCGTCGAGCCCGATCGGATTGGCGTAGCTCGTGTCGTCGAGGCCGAGCTCGGCCGCTCGCTCGTTCATGTCGGCGACGAAGGCCTCGCGCGAGCCGGAGATGCCCTCCGCGAGCGTCACCGCGGCGTCGTTGGCGCTCTCGAGCAGGAGCGCCCTGAGCAGGTCGTGAACGGTCATGCGCTCGCCGGCCCGCAGGTCGATGCGCGACTCCGGCGGCAGAGCGTGGTACGGCGGCGCAGTGAACACCTCGCGCGGCCGCGCCCGCTCGAGCGCGAGCAGCGCCGTCATGAGCTTTGTGGTGCTGGCGATGGCGCGCCGCGAATCCACGTTCTTCGCGAACATCACCTGTCCGTTGCGGCCGTCGACGACAATCGCCGACGCGGCTGTGCCGGCGTCCGGCGGTCGCTCGGCGGCCCCCGCCGTCGCTGCCGGTACCGCCGCGACGAGGACGGCGAGCGCGGCGAGCGTTCGGGCCGCGCGCTTCACACGGTCACTCGCGCAGTTTGATCTTCTGGCCGGCCACGAGCGCCTGTGGGTCGAGCTGCGGGTTCAGCACGAGCAGCCGCTCCACGGTCACGCCGGTCTTCTCGGCGATCGCGCCGAGCGTGTCACCCGCCTTGACCGTGTAGTTCCTGCGCCGCCGCCGTGACTGGCGGTCGGTCTTCGCCGGCGGATTGGTCGTGGTCCGCTCGCTCGTGCTCTGCCCGGCCGTCTCGTCGCCGTCGACCGCCGGCGAGCTGAAGACGACCATCGCCAACGCGCCCGCGCAGAGCAGCAGCGCCAGCGGCGCGATCAGCCGCGCGGGGCTTCGTCGTCGTCCTCTGTGATCGGGCATCGATGTCCCAGTCAGCGCCGCGGAGGATAGGGACGCCGCGCGTCTACAGGTTCCACGATTTTGCGCGAAGTTCCTCCGCGGCCGCCTGGGCCGCGGACGCCGAGTCGCCTCCCCTCTCCGCCCCTGCGTTCACGATCGAGCGCGACGCGGTAATGAGCCCGGCCGCGGGGTGGGGCGCGAACACCGGCCCAAGCTCCTCAACGCGACCGCCCTGGGCGCCGACCCCCGGCAGCAGGAACACGGCTCTCGGCATCAACTCGCGCAGGCGCCCGAGATGGTCGGGCCGCGTCGCACCCGCAACGGCGCCGACGCAGGACAGACCGCTCTCGCCCAGGCGGGGAGCCCCCATCTCGTCCACCAGCCCGGCAAGGCGCTCGTAGAGCGGGGGCTCGCCCTCGTCCTGGAGCTCGGCCGCGCCCGGGTTCGACGTGCGCACGAGGATGAAGCAGCCCGCCCCAGCCGCCGCGGCGGTCTCGACGAGCGGCTCGAGAGCGTCTCGGCCGAGCAGCGGGTTGGCCGTGAAGGCATCGACCGCGAGGCCCCGGACCGACCCGAACGGACCTCTGGTCTCGCCCACCAGTGCCTGGGCGTAGGCGCTCGCGGTCACGGGAACGTCGCCGCGCTTCCCGTCCGCCAGGACCAGCAGGCCGTGGTCGCGCCCTATGGCCGCCACCTGTTCGAGCGCCTCCCACCCGGGCGCACCGAGGCGCTCGAAGCACGCCAGCTGGAGCTTGACCCCCACGCACGCCGGCCCCGCGGCGACGATCGCGGCGCGGCAGTGCTCGGTGACCGCCTCGGCGGTGCGGATGCGCGCCAGATGAGGGCCGTCCCCGGGCCGGCCGATCCGCTCCAGCGCCTCCGGCCAGAGCGCGGCGGGGTCAGGGTCCAGCCCGAGAACGACGCGGCTGCGACGCTCCTCCACGAGCGCCGCGAGGCGGTCGGTGAAGTGCGGCCGCGAGCCCCCGGTCAACGGCCGCGACCTAGATCACCTGGACGCCGTCCTAGGCGGAACACCCCCGGAATATTCGAGCACCCAGCGAAGCAGCCGTCTCGACGCGTCTAGAACGACGGCTTGACGGCGCTCTTGAGCGCGGAGCCGGCGCTGAAACGCGGCACCTTGGTCGCAGCGATCTGGATCCGTTCGCCGGTCTGCGGGTTAACGCCTTGGCGCGCTCCGCGGTCGGCGACCGAGAACTTCCCGAAGCCGGTGAAGTTGATCTCGCCGCCGCGCGACAGGACCTCGGTGATGGTGTCGAGCACGGCGTCGACCGCCTTGCCGGCTTCGCCCTTTCCGAGGCCGGACTCTTGCGCGACCTGGTCCACGAACTCGGCCTTCGTCACGATCTCCTCCTTGCCGGGGGTCACTAACCGGGCGCAACGTAACAACGACCTCGGACGACAGTAGCGAGAAACCCGCTCCCAGAGCGGAACAACGCGCTCGTTCCGTGCCTTTCGGGCGGCTTAAGCTGAACCGCGCGCACTCGGCCGAGCCGAGTGCTTGCGGCTTAGGAGCCCGAAACGGCCATCTCTCCGACGAGCAGCGGGGGCGCCTTGACGCTCCTCCCGAGGGGCACCCAGCGGGCCTCGGCGCCCACGGCACACACCACCTTCAACATCGAGACGAGGTCGCTGGCGATGGTCAATTCCCGAACCGGTGCTCCGAGCTCGCCGTTCTCGATCAGGCGTCCCGACGCGCCCACCGAGAAGGTGCCGGACACCGGATTGACGCCGGAATGGAGGCCCGCCACGTCTGTCACGTAGAGGCCGTCGCCCGCCAGGCGTGCCAGCCCGTCGAGGTCCTCGGCGCCGGGCTCGACGATCAGGTTCGTCGTGCCCACCGAGGGCGGCGAGCGGTATGAGGCGCGGGTTGCGTTGCCGGTGCTGGCACGGCCGGCCTTGCGGGCGGTGCGTGCATCGAACAGGAACGTCAGCAGCCGTCCACCCTCCAGCAGCGCTGTCCGGCGGGCCGCCGAGCCCTCGCCGTCGAAGGGCGCGCTCGCGGGGCCGTCGGGGTCGGTCCCGTCGTCCGCGACAGCGAGCGCGGGGTCCGCCACGTGCTCGCCCTCGCGGCCGGCGAACAGCGAGCGGCCGCGCTGCACCGCCTCGGCCGACAGCATCGCGCCGATGAATCCGATGAACGACGCGGCGACGAAGGCGTCGAGCACTACCGGGCAGCGCCGGCTCTCCGGCTGCCGCGCACCCACGAGCGCCAGCGCCCGCTCCGCCGCCTCGCCGCCGATCGCCTCGGGGTCGAGCACGGCGGGATCGCGGCCGAGGCCGACTCCGAGCCCGGTCATCAGCTCGGCCCCCTCGCCGGCGAAGGCGGAGGCGTACGCCCAGGCCTGGGTGGCGGAGTAGCCGGCGGTGAACCCACGCGAGTTGGCGAGCGCCACCGAGCCCTCGGCGTCCGAATAGACCGCGTTCTCGACCTGCGTCACGCCCTCGCGGGCGCGCGCCGCTCGCTCGATCGCCAACGCGAGCTCAACCTTGCGCCCGGTTGACCAGGCGGCCAGCTCGGCCGATGCGAGGTCGGGAACGGCGGTCGTCCCCGACTGGTCAGGGAGCCCGGCGTGCTCGTCCTCGTCGGCCACCTCGGCCGCCTGGCGCGCGGCCTGTGCCACCTCGGCGACGCCGCCGTCGCCCAGGTCCGTTCCGTATGCGTAGCCGCTGCGGGCGCCCACGAAGGCCCTCACCCCGACGCCCCGCGCGCCGGCGTCGCTGAGGCTCTCGACCTCGCCGGCGTAGACCCGAACCTGGCGGCTGGTGCTCTCCTCGGCCCAGGCCTCGGCGTCGGTGGCGCCCGCAGAAAGGGCCGCCTCGGTGGCCCGCCGGGCGGCGACGGCGAGGTTCATGCGGCCGTACCGCCAACGGTGAGCTCGCGGATCCGGACATGCGGCTGACCCACGCCCGCCGGAACGGACTGGCCCGCCTTGACGCAGTAGCCGGTGGCGATCTCGAGGTCGCCTGCGACACCGTCGATCGCGCCGAGCGCCTCGAGCCCATTGCCGACCAGTGTCGCGCCGCGTACCGGGGCGGTCACGCGGCCGCCCTCGATCAGGTAGCCCTCGGAGACGCCGAAGACGAAGTCTCCGGTGGCGGGTTCCACCTGTCCGCCGCCGAACGAGACGGCGTAGAAGCCGCGATCGACCCCCGCGATGAGCTCGTCCGGCGTGGCCTCCCCGGGAGCGAAGAACGTGTTCGTCATCCGCGGCACCGGCACGTGGCGGAAGGACTCGCGACGGCCGTTGCCGGTGGATTCGACGCCGTCCCGGCGGGCCCGGAGCAGGTCGTACAGGTAAGAGCTGAGGCGGCCCTCCTCGATCACGGTGGTGCGGCGCGTGGGAGTCCCCTCGTCGTCGATGCCGTCGCTGCCCCAGTCCCCCTGCCTGCTGCCGTCGTCGTATGCGGTGACGAAGTCCGGCGCCACGCGCTCGCCCAGCCTGCCCGCATAGACGCTCGCGCGCTTCTGGACCCCGTCGGCTTCGAGGCCGTGCCCGACCGCCTCGTGCAGCAGCACACCGCCGAAGCCGTTGCCCACCACCACGGGCAGCCGTCCGATGGGCGCGTCGACGGCGTCGAGCAGCGTGAGCGCCCTGCGCGCGGCGCGCTCGGCGACCCTCTCGGGGTCGGTCTCGAACAGCTCCCAGCCGGCATGGCCGCCGTGGGTGTCCGTGCCCGTCTCGACGCGCCCGTTCCGGCGCGCCACCACCTGCGCGCTCAGCCGCACGCGGGTGCGGTCGTCGGAGGCCGCGCGGCCCTCGGAGTTGTAGACCTCGACGGTGCGCCGCGACTCCGTGTAGCCCACCCGCGCCTGCGAGACCTCGGCCCCGGTCGCACGGGCCCGCGCGTCGCACGCGCGAAGCAGCTCCGCTTTGCGGCCCGCCTCGACGGCCTCGGGTCGAGCGAGCACCGGGTATCCCTTCGCGGGTGCGGCCGCGCCGAGCTTCGCGGGTCGCCGCTCCTCGCCGCGCAGAGCCTGCGCCACCGAGTCGGCCACCCGCAGCAGGTCCTCCTCCTCCACGCCGTCGACGTAGCCGTTGTAGCTCGACTCCCCCTGCACGACTCGCACGCAGGCGCCGCGCTCCCGGCCGCCCTGAGGCCGCTCCACACGGCGGTCGTCGAGGGAGAGCGAAAAACCCTGGCGAGCCTCCGCGTAGAGCTCGGCCAGCTCGCCGCCGCGGGCGAGCGCACGCTCGAGCACGCGGGTCGCCAGAGCGGGCTCGACGAGGGTCACGCGGCCTCCTCGGATCCGCCGCCGCGCGAGCCGCCGCCGGCCCTGTCCGCGCCGGGTCCCCGCGAGCCGTCGTCGTCCTCCGCGCCCGCGGCGAGCTGGACCATCCGCTCGCCGATCTCGAGAATCCGCTCGTGGCCGCGCGCCTCAGGCTGAAGGAGGCGGGCGTACCCGGTCTGGTCGTACACGAGCACACGGGGCTCCCGCTCTCGCTGCATCCGCCGCACGGCGGCGGCGACGCCCTCCGCGATGCCGGCGGCCCGGCCGATCGGCCCCTTGCGCCTGTCCTTCACTAGCGGTGCCTTCGGTGAGTTCGTGCCCGGTTCGGCGAGCTCCGGGGGCCGCAAGGTAAGGACCAGGGGGCTCGGCCCCCTACGGCCGGCCTGCGGCCGGCACACCCCCGGATTACTCGAGGCCGCCGCATAGTGGCCATCCGGGGCCGCCGAAGCGGGTGCGGACTTGCCGGAGGTGCCACTAGGCTTCCTCGCCGCCCCGGTCCCGGCCCAGCTCGGGCAGCGGCAGCTCGCTCGCGGCCTCCTCCTCGGACGCCCCCCCGCGAGCGCTCTCGTCGGCGGGCGAGGCGACGCGGATCGGAGGGCCCCCCTCGAGCTCGCCCAGCACGGCCCGCAGGTCGTAAAGCATCAGCGACGCGAGTGCCCCCCGCCGGGCCACCACCGCCAGCGTCCAGCGCGGCGTGCGCGAGGCGAAGACGGCGCCGCCCGACACCTGTACCTCCACCTGCTCGGCCGGCTCGGCGTCCCAGTCGCGGGTCGCGCGGTCGACCGTCTCGAACAGCTCCCGCACGAGATCGCCGAGCACCCGGGCGCGCTCCGGATCGAGGTCGCTCGAGCCGGCGAGAGCGCCGGCCGCGTCGAGAAGGACGGCCGCGCGGGCGTCGGACGAGAGCTTGCACAGCCGCGCTGCGGTCCGCCCGGGGGTCAGCGTCCCGGCCATCTAGTGGCGCACCCGGAAGGGCCGAAGCGGGTGCGGACTTGCCGGAGGCGCCAGGTGGCGTCTCCGGTGAGTCCGTGCCCGGTTGGGCGAGCTCCGGGGGCCGCCAGGCAAGGACGCAGGGAGGGTGCAATGCCTGAAGTGGCCTTGCCCCGACCGAGGACGCCGCATGGCGGTCATCCGGGGCCGCCGAAGCGGGTGCGGACTTGCCGGAGGCGCCACCAGTTCAGAATACCGGCGTGCCCCTGTCCCGAATCTCGTGGCTCGTGACGGTCGCGATCTGCCTGATCGCCGCTCTTCTGTTGCTCGTGAACGGCTATCTCGGGTATTCGGGGGTGCTGCTGGCGGTCGGCGCGGCGGCTGCGGTCAACCTCTTGTAGGCGCCTGAGGCCGGTCCGTCGCCTCCTCGGGCTCGGTGTGCACGATCACGTCGGCGAGGGTCGGGCAGCGCTCCCGGACGGCTGCCTCGATGGCGCCGGCGTGACCGTGAGCGGAGGGCAGCGGCTGCTCTCCTGGGAGCGTGATTGTCACGAGCGCGATGCGGCCGCGCTCACCGTCCCGGAACGAGACTGCGGCCGGCGCCGCTCCAGTTACCCGCCGGACCGTCTCCTCGATGGCGGCGCGCTCCATCGCCGTGTCGTCGCCCGGGGGCCTTCGGCCCCAGTCGGTGCCCTCGAGCGGCTCGATGTGCGTGTGCACGTTGCGCAGCTCCGGGAGCTCGGCGCGGACTCGGCTCTCGAGCCGCTCGACGACGTCGTGCGCCTCCGTGAGCGAGAGCTCGCTCGGCAGCTTGACGTGCAGCGACAGCTCATAGCCATCGGCCAGATGCATGATGCGCACGTTGTGCACCTCGCGCACCTCCGGCACGCTCGATGCCGCGGCGGTGGCGCGCTCGCGGAGTCCGCCGGCGGGCTCGAACGGCTCCACGTGGACCACGACGTCCGCCGCGCCCAACGCGCGCTCCACGGCCTCCTCGACGGCGTCCGCGATGGCGTGCGCCTGCGTGACGCCGGCGTCCGGCGGAACGGCCACCACCAGATCCGCGAAGTGGCGCCCGGCCGCATGGCGGACCCGCGTGCGCCGGAGCTCGACGGGCTGCGCCAAGCCCGCGAGCGCGCTGCGAATCCGCTCCTCGGAATCGGCAGCGGTGCGGTCCATCAGCACGTCCACCGACTGCCTTGCCAGCCGGACTGCGGCGATCACGACCAGCACGGCGACGAAGAGCGCGGCGACCGCGTCGGCGGACGGCTCGCCGGCGGCGACGAACACGAGCCCCACGAGCACGGCGACGGAGCCGGCGAGGTCCGATGCGAAGTGCAGCGCGTTGGCCGCAAGGGCGGGCGACCGGTAGCGCAGGGCCGCGCGTCGGCTGACCAGCGCGCGGGATATGTCGAGGGCGATCACGAAGCCCAGAACCGCGAACGCCCACCACGCCGCCTCCACGTCGTGCCCGCCGCCTCCTATCAGCCGCCGGATCGACTCGCCCGCCAGAAACAGCGAGATCAGGATCAGGAAGGCGCTCTCCCCGAGCGCGGCCAGATGCTCTGCCTTGCCGTGGCCATATGGATGCTCGCGGTCGGGAGGGCGGATGGCCACCCGGACGGCGAAGAGCGTGAGCAGCGCGGCGACGAGGTCGGTGCCGGAGTGGACGGCCTCTGCGACGAACGCGAGCGAGCCCGTGACGAGACCGGTGACGAGCTTGACCGCCACGAGCAACACTGCCGCGCCGACGCTCACGAGGGCGGTGCGCTGCCGCGCCCGGGCGGCTCGCTGCTCGTCCTGCGTCAGGCTCAACTGCGCCGGCTGCTCCGCCGCCGCGCCCTGCTGCGCGTTCACCAGCGCCCCCTTCGCCGCCGGGCCTCTCCCCCGCGCAGAAGCACGGCAAGCGGCCCACGCATTCGCCGTTCCGCCTCCTCGGCACGCAGCAGCTTGTTCCGGAGCTCTCGCGCCGCCCTGCCCCGGTGGCTGATGGCGTCCTTCTCGTCGGCGCTGAGCTCGGCCATCGTGCGGCCGTCCGAGTAGTCGTCGGGCACGAACGCCGGGTCGTAGCCGAAGCCGCCGCTGCCGCGCAGCTCCCCCGCGAGCACCCCCTCGCAGCGGCCGTGCACCAGCTCCTCGCGCCCGCCCGGCTCCACGTACGCGAGCGCGCAGACGTAGGTCACTCGCCGGTCGCCATCCTCGGGAACCTCGCGCAGGAGCTTCTCGAGATTCTCCTCGTCGCTCGCGCCGTCGCCGGCGTAGCGCGCCGACCACACTCCCGGCGCGCCCCCGAGGGCGCTCGCCTCGATGCCCGAGTCGTCGGCGACCGCGGGACGCCCGGTGGCCGCCGCGGCCGCGCGGGCCTTCCCGAGGGCGTTGTCCGCGAACGTCGTGCCCAGCTCGGGCGGCAGGCGAACGTCGTCGGGCAGCGGCTCGAGCTCACAGGGGGCCATGAGCTTCGAAAGCTCCCGCAGCTTGTGGTCGTTGCGGGTGGCGAGGACGAGGCGCACTAGAGGATCGATCCCGGATCCGCGTGCCGCCGGGGGCGCGCCAGACCGAGCTGGGCGCCGCACGCGGACGAAGCCGATAGCCCGTGAACTGTCGGCGAGGACGTGGGTACGACAGCGAGGGTATGGCGCGTCATCCGGAGGTGCGCGGATCCGGGTCGGTCATCTAACGAGCGGCCGTCGCGACCGCGTCCTGCTGGGCGACGCGCAGCGACCCGATGCCCGAGGCGGCGAGGGCGAGCAGCTCGTCGAGCGAGGCCCGCGACAGCGGCGTGCGCTCGGCCGTGGCCTGGACCTCCACGAGCCCGCCGTCGCCGGTCATCACGACGTTCGCGTCGACCTCCGCCTCGGAGTCCTCGGAGTAGTCGAGGTCGAGCAGCGCGCGGCCAGCGACGATGCCGCACGAGACCGCCGCCACGGACTGGGTCAGCGGCAGCGCCTCGAGGCCGCCCTCCTCGGCGACGCGCCGAAGCGCGAGCTCGAGGGCGACGTAGCCCCCGGTGATCGCCGCGCAGCGGGTGCCGCCGTCGGCCTCGAGCACGTCGCAGTCGATCCACACCGTGCGCTCGCCGAGGGCGGCGAAGTCCATCACGCCGCGCAGCGAGCGGCCGATGAGGCGCTGGATCTCGACCGTCCGCCCGTCTGGACGCCCCTTCGAGACGTCGCGCCGCTTACGCTCGCCGGTGGAGGCCGGCAGCATTCCGTACTCGGCCGTCACCCAGCCGCGACCCTGTCCCGCCATCCACCGGGGAACCTCGTCCTCGACCGTGGCGGTGCAGATAACCCGAGTCCCACCGGCCTCGATGAGCGCGGAGCCGGTCGCCGTCCGTACGTACCCGGGCTGTATCCGGACCTGGCGAAGGTCGCTGGGAGCGCGGCCGTCGGCGCGTCGACCGCTCATCGCCACCTCGTCGGCGCGGAGCTCGCTCATCGCGGCATCGTTTCCACCGGCTTGGCTCATGCTGCCGCCCTCCCGCGGCCAGTGGTCGGCGCCGCCACCTCGACATGCTCCACGTCCCCGATCGGCAGCTGAAGGAAGCGCGTGCCGAGGCGCCGGAACTCCTCGGGGTCGCCGGTTGCGAGGAAGCGATACTCGCCGCGCCGGTCCTCGTCGTTCGCGAGCCCGGCCTCGCGCAGCCGGCTCTCCACGTCGTCCGCGATCGCCTCGCCCGAGCTGACGATCGCCACGCGCCGGCCCAGCGCGCGCTGGAGCACCGGCCGCACCAGCGGGTAGTGGGTGCAGCCGAGGATGACCGTGTCGACCCCGGCGGTCCGCAGCGGCCGGCAAAGACCCTCCACGCAGCTCACCACCCGGTGGTCGACCTCCCCGCCCTCCTGAATCAAGGGCGCCAGCTCGGCGGACGCGACGGCGTGCAACTCGGCTGTCGGGGCCGCGTCGGCCAGGGCTCGGCCGTAGGCGCCGCTCGCCACCGTGACCGGCGTTGCGATCAGGCCGACGCTGCCGTTCCGGGTCGCCGCCGCCGCGAGCCTCGACTCCGGCCGCACGACGCCGACGACCGGCAGCCCGTCGCGGAGCTCGTCGCGAAGAGCCGGCAGCGCCGCAGCGGTGGCCGCGTTGCACGCGACGACGAGCAGCTTCGCGCCGCGTTGGAGCAGGGTTCCCGCGAGCTCCCGAGCAAACGCGAGCAGCTCCTCGCCGGTGCGGTCGCCATACGGGAAGCGCGCGGTGTCTCCCAGGTAGACGAAGTCCTCATGCGGAAGCGACACGAGGCATTCGTGCAACACGGTGAGGCCGCCGACCCCCGAGTCGAAGACGGCGACCGGCAGCTGTCTGTCGACCGGCGCCACGACCGCCA
>DATDLN010000123.1:0-15056 GCA_036519295.1 Thermoleophilaceae bacterium | reverse complement strand
CGCGGATCGTGGTCGACCACTTCCACCTCGTCCGCGGCGCCAACACCGCGCTCGACTCGGTTCGGCGCGAGCGCCAACGCGACCACGGGCGGCGCAGGCCGAAGGGCGCGCGGCGCTCGGGCAAGGGCGCTAGCTGGCGCCCGGGACCTCTACCGGGTCAGACAGCGCCTGCCCGGGGCGCGCGAACGGCTCACCGAGCGCGAGCGGCGCCGGCTCTGCGCGCCGTCGAGCGCGAGCCCCTAATCGCCGAGGCCTGGGCGCTCAAGCAGGCGTTCCGCTCGATCTATCACGCCCCGGACCGCCACCAGGCGGAACGCCGACTCGACCGCTTCCTCCCCGCGGTCGAGCGCGCACAGCTCGCGGCCTTCACCGCCCTCGCCGACGGCGTCCGGCTCTGGCGCGCCGACTGCTCGCCTACCTCGACGAGCCGACCACAAACCGCTACGCCGAAGGAGTCATCAACAAGATCAAACCGATCAAGCGCCGCGCCCACGGACCGCCCAGCTTCGACGGCCTCCGAGAGCGCGTGCTCCTAGCATGCGCCCGAACGGGACCACACGGCGCCACCCCGCCCGATCGACGAGAACCGAATTTTCGACCGGCTGTGTAGTTTCGTTCCGCCTCTCGGCGTGTCCGGTTCGGGCGGTGGCGTCCGAGGCCCGTTCGAGGGTGTGGGCGGCGGCGGGATGACTCACCAACCGGCTGGCCGATCGGTGCCCTCTCAAGGATCTGTCTCCCGCCGTCGTCCACGGATGCCGCCGTGACTTCATAGAGCCTGGACATCACTCGACACAGCTCTGTCCGGCGGCCTCCACATCACCCGGTGCGTTCCAGACGATGAGGAGGTAGCGATGATCGCAGTCGGGGTCGACACCCACAAGCAGCGCCACTGCGCGGTGGCGGTCGACGCGCTCGGCCAGCTGCTGGGCGAGTTGGCGTTCGCGGCGACTGCCGCCGGCTATGCCGAGCTGGAGCAGTGGGCCGAGCGCCACGGCGAACCGGATGGGCTCGTGTTCGGCATCGAGGGAGCCGGCAGCTGGGGCGCCGGTCTCTGCCAACACCTCCAGCACGCCGGCCACGCCGTCGTCGAGGTCGAACGTCCGCGGCGGGCGGAGCGCCGCGCGGGGAAGTCAGATCGCATCGACGCGCTGGCAGCCGCCAAGCACGTGATCGCCGGCGAGAAGCTCTCGACCCCCCGCCGGCGCGGCACTCTCTCGGCGCTGCGGGCGCTGCTGAACGTTCGGCGCTGCACCATCGCGGAACGCACCAGGTTGCTCAACCAGCTCCAGGCGCTCACCGCCCCGGTCGCTGCGCGAACGCGTCGGCGACGGCACCGGCAAACAGCTCGAGCGCCGCCTGCTCTCGATGCGCTCGCGGCCCAGCGCCGACATCGAGGAACGCGCCGTCTTCGGCGTCATGCGCGACCTCGCCGCCCGCTCACGCGCACTCGCCGCCGACGCCCAACGCTACGAACGGGAACTCGCCGAGCTCGTGCGCTCCCTCGACCCCACGCTCCTCGACGAGCCCGGGATCGGACCGATCTCAGCCGCGAAGCTGCTCGCCTGCGACCCGGCGCGCTTCAAGCACGAAGCAGCATTCGCCCGCTGCAACGGAACCGCCCCACTGCCAGCCTCCTCGGGCAAGACCGTCCGCCACCGGCTCAACCGCGGCGGCGACCGCCAGGTCGACAACGCGATCCACACCATCGCCGTTATCCGCGCCAAGCACCAGCCCGAGACGCGCGCCTACCTCGACCGGCGCATCCGCGAAAGCAAGACCAAGCGCGAAGCGCTCCGAGCCCTCAAACGCCACCTCTCCCGCGACCTCTTCAAACGCCTCGCCGACACCCCTTGACTTCATAGAAGCATCCTTGACACCAGCGGGCTCGCTCGAGGGGATTGCCCTAGCTACGAACGGCCATGAACCGGTCGAGTTCCGCCCTCGAGGGCAGGCCCTTCATCGCGCCGAACTCCGTGCAGGCCAAGGCGCCAGCCGCCGTTCCGCGCCGCGCCGCCTCGCGTACCGAGGCCTCGTCGTCGTGCCATCCCGGCCTCTCGGAGAGGTGTGTCAGGGTGCCCGCGAGGAACGCGTCCCCTGCCCCCGTGGCGTCCACGAGCTTGTCGATTCGGAACGCCGGTGCCTCTCCGCGGAATGTCCGAGTGGCGTAGAACGCCCCTTCGCCTCCCATGCTCACCAGCGCCAGCGAAACGCCCCGTTCCAGCAGGCGGTCGGCCGCCTCTCCCGGGTCGTCGACCCCGAGCACTGGTGAGAGCTCGTCTTCGCTGAGCTTGATGACGGTTGAGAGGTCGAGCAGGGGGTCGACGGCCTCGCGGAACGCGTCGAGGCTGTCCCAGAGATTGGCGCGGAGGTTGACGTCGAAGGCGACGGCGACATCCATTTCGTTCGCGAGCTCGGCAAACTTGCGCGTCGCTGAGCGCACCGGGTCCTTGATCAGCGGGATGCTTCCGAAGTTCGCGAACGACGCGCCGGAGAGGCTCTCGCGCTTGATGTCCTCGGGTGCGAGCAGCTCGTCCGCGGCCGGCACCGAGCGGTAGAAGGTGAACTCCCGGTCACCGTCCTCGGACACCTCGACGAACGCCAGTGTCGTGCGCGTGGGCGGAGGGTCGCGCAAGATCGCGGAGGTGTCCACGCCCGACGCCGCGAGGGCATGCAGGATGAAGTCCCCGAAGAGGTCGTCGCCGACCCTCCCGATGAACCCCGATTCCACGCCGAGCCTCGCCGCGGCGACCGCCACGTTCGCCGGCGCACCGCCCGGCCGGGCGGTGAACGGCTGCTCCACCTCGGACGGCGACCGCTCTCGGTAGACGTCGGCCACCACCTCGCCCAACGTCACGATCTTGCCCACGGCGAGATCCTCCTCCTGTTCTGCGAGAAAATACCCCTTTCAGCTGGCTGTGACGGCCGGCCTTGCGCCGCCGCCTGTGGAATCGGGTAAAGGGGAAGCCCATGAGCGACGAAGAACGCCCGCTCTTCCTGGTGGTCACAATCAGACCGCGCCTGGACCGGCTCGAGGAGGCCGAGGCGCAGCTTCAGTCCATGCGCCGGAACAGCGTTCAGGAGCCGGGCTGCGTCTTCATGCATTTGGTACAACCCCAGGACGACCCGGAAAGCTGGGTGATGCTCGAGATGTTCCGCTCCCGCGCGGCGTGGGACGAGCATATGCGACAGCCCTACAACACCGAGGGCAACAAGATCCTGGAGGACCTCCTGCGCGAGCCCTCTGAGCTCCGCCTCATGGACGAAAAGTAGAGCCGGGCTGCGCTCGCCGAACCGGTCGCCGCGGCGGTGTCCCGACACCGACGAACCCTTGTGCCTTCCGGTACGTTTTCGAGACGGCTGCCTATTGCGAGCCGGGCGTGTAAGTCGGCGAGGGAGAGATACCGATGGAGGCTGCAGCATCGGCCGTACCGGAACCTCGGCGGACAAAGGCGCGGCTGGTCTACCCCGGCCTCGTAATTCCGTTCGTCCTGCTGATCGCGTGCTTCGCCGCCTGGGGGACGGCGGCCAACCTCACCGACGTGGTGGTCGGCGTGTTCCGCAGCATCTTCGACATGTCGAACACCCAATCTGCGCTGGTCCAGGTCGCTTACTACGGCGCGTACTTCACGCTCGCCATCCCGGCGGCCATGATCAACCGGCGGTTCGGCTACAAGGTCGGTGTGCTCAGCGGCCTTGGGCTGGCTGCGCTCGGCGGGCTGCTCTTCGTCCCGGCGGGCGAGGTCCTCGAGTACGGGGCCTTCCTCGCCGCCCTCTTCGTGCTGGCGGCCGGGATGTCGATCCTCGAGACGTCAGCCAATCCCTTCGTGATCGCGATGGGGCCCGAGGAGAGCGCCACCCAGCGACTCAATCTGGCCCAGGCGTTCAACCCGGTGGGCGCAAACATCGGGGTTCTGCTCGGCGCCGTGCTCATCCTGCCCGAGCTCACCTCGGAGGCGTCGAAGACGATCATGAGCCCCGCCGAGCTGCAGCAGAGCCAGGAGGACGACCTGGCGCTGGTACTCGGGCCCTACCTCGGGATCGCCGCCGTGCTGATCCTGATCTGGCTGCTGATCGCGTTCCGCAAGATATCCACTCCCCGGGAGCGCAGCCAGGAGAGCGAGGGGGAGGCCAGGAGCGGGGCGCTCCGGCGCCTATGGCGCAACCGCCACTACCGCTACGGGGTGGCCGCGCAGTTCTTCAATGTCGGGGCGCAGGTCTGCGCCTGGACGTTCACGATCCTCTACGCGCGGGATATCGTCGGGGTGCCCGCGGAGGACTCGGGCTGGTACCTGCAGGCCAGCCTGATCCTGTTCCTCGTCGCCCGGTTCGTGATGACCTGGCTGCTCGGAATCTTCCGACCCACCGGGCTCCTGTTCCTCATGGCCTCGCTCGGGGTCGGCTTCTGCCTGGTGGCGATGTTCTCGCTGAACATGGTGGGGCTGATCGCGGTCGTCTGCATCTCGCTGTCGCTGTCGCTGATGTTCCCGACGATCTACGGGGTCGCCCTGCGGGGCCTAGGCGAGGACACCAAGTTCGGGGCCGCCGGGCTGGTGATGGCCATCCTCGGCGGGGCGCTCATGCCGCTGGTCCAGGGGAAGGTCATGGACGAGGTGGGCGCGGCACTGGCCTTCGTTGTGCCCGGGATCGGTCTGGCGTTCGTGGCCTGCTACGCGCTGTTCGACCTCCGCACCCGGCGGGGGGGCGGCGGCGAGCTCGCAGCGGAGGGCGCCCACTGATGACGCGCGGGCGCGTTTTGCCCGCCCTGGTCGCGTTGGGCGGCGGGGTCGCGCTCTTCCTCGGGGTGGCCGCGTGCGGCGGAGGCGAGGACGAGATCACCCTCGGCCTCATCACCAAGGAGGAGGAGAACCCCTTCTTCGTAACGATGCGGGAGGTCGCCGAGGACGTCGCCGGCGACAACGACGTAAAGCTGCTTACCGCGGCGGGCAAGAGCGACGTCGACAACGCGAGCCAGGTGGCGGCGCTCGCGGACATGACCCGGGAGGGCGCGAAGGGCATCATGATCGTGCCGGCCAGATCGCGGGCGATCGTGCCCGCGATCGAGAGAACCCGCGCAGCAGGCGTGATCGTGGTCGCCCTCGACACTCCGACCCAGCCGGAGTCGGCCGTGGAGGCGCTTTATGCCACCAACAACCGGCGGGCGGGCAACCTTATCGGCGGCTACGCGAAGGCGAAGGCCGAGGAGGAGGCCATCGAGCCCAGGATCGCGATGCTCGATCTGGCGCCCGGCATCTCCGTCGGCGAGCTGCGCCACGACGGGTTCCTGACCGGCTTCGGGATCCAGGACGGCGATCCGGAGATCGTGGGCCAGGCGTACGCCGAAGGCGACGAGGACAAGGCCCGGGCGGCCATGGCGCGGCTGCTTGATGAGGACCCGGGCATCAACATCGTCTACACGATCAACGAGCCGACGGCCTTCGGGGCCATCGACGCGCTGGAGGACGCCGGCCGGGACGAGGACGAGGTGATCATCGTCTCGATCGACGGCAGCTGCGATGCGATCAAGGACGGTGTCCGCCCAGGGAAGATCGACGCCACCTCGCAGCAGTACCCGGAGAACATGGCGCGCGAGGGCCTGGAGGCGGTCGCCGGGGCGGTGCGCGGCGGCCCGTCGCCGTCCGGCTTCCTCGACACGGGTGTCGAGCTCATCACCTCCGACCCGGTGGAGGGCGTCGAGTCCGAGGATGCGGCCTTCGGCGTGAGAAACTGCTGGGGCGACTAGGTGCAAGACGGGGCGAGCATTGCCGACCTGCCGCACGCGCTCGCGGATCACGAGAGGCTCCGCGAGCGACTGGCCGGACGGCAGCCTGCCGTGTTCCTCGACTACGACGGCACCCTCACGCCGATCGTCGATCGCCCCGAGGATGCGGTGATCTCCGAGAGCATGCGAGAGGCGGTGCACGGGCTGGCGGGTCGCTGCACCGTCTGCGTTGTCAGCGGCCGCGATCGTCCCGTCGTGCAGTCACTGATGGGGGTCGACGATCTGGTGGTCGCAGGCAGTCACGGGTTCGACATCTGGAGCCCCGAGGGGGGCGCGATCGAGCACCAGGCGGCGGCGGGCTTCGAGGAGCTGCTCGAGCGCGTGACCTCGCGCCTGCGGGACGAGCTCGATCCGATCGAGGGCGCCCTCATCGAGCCCAAGAAGGCGTCCGTTGCCGTCCACTACCGGCTCGTAAGCGAGGAGGAGCGGCCCGCGGTCGAGGCGGTCGTCGAGCGGCTGCTCGCGGACTACGCCGAGGAGCTGAAGGTCACGCCCGGGAAAATGGTCTACGAGCTCCAACCCAAGCTCGACTGGGACAAGGGCAAGGCGGTGCTCTATCTCTTGGACGCGCTCGACCTCGAGCGCGACGACGTCGTGCCGTTCTACATCGGAGACGACATCACGGACGAGCACGCCTTCGAGGCGCTGTCCGGGAGGGGGATCGGCGTCTTCGTCGGCCGCGCCGACGATCCGGAGGTGGGCGGTCGGACGACCGCCGCCGACTTCGTGCTCGACTCGACGGAGGAGGTGGAGCGATTTTTGGACACGCTCGCACGCTGACCGTCGCTCATCCCTAGGAGGTTCGTTGTGGCGCATTCCACCGTTGCCGCCCCACAGTTCAGCCTCGCCTACGAGAGCTTCGAGCCGGCCGAGGAGGGGCTCCGCGAGGCGCTCACCTCGACCGGCAACGGCTACTTCTGCACCCGCGGCGCCGCCGAGTGGCAGGATGCCGACGACGTCCACTACCCCGGCACCTACGCCTACGGCGGCTACAACCGCGAGACGACGATCATGGGCGGCCGGCCGGTCCTGAACGAGGACCTGGTGAACCTGCCCAACTGGCTGGTGCTGAAGCTGCGGATTGAGGGCGAGGAACCGATCGGTTTCGGCAACGTCGAGCTTGTCTCCTACCGCCACGAGCTCGACATCCGCAACGCGACCGTGGCACGCGCTTTCCACTTCCGGGATCGAGCCGGCCGCGAGACGACTCTCCGGAGCAGGCGCTTCGTGAGCATGGCACGCATGCACCAGGCCGGCATCGAGTGGACGATCACGCCGGAGAACTGGTCGGGCTGCATCGAGGTGGTGACGGCACTGGACGGACGGGTCACGAACCGAGGAGTCGCCCGCTACCGGCAGCTCGAAGGCCGGCACCTCGATCCGGTCTCCCCCAGGACGTTCGGCCCGGAGGCCATCGCGCTGAAGTGCATGACCCGGCAGTCGAACATCTACGTTGCCGAGGCGGCGCGCACCCAGGTGTTCCAGGGCAGCGAGAAGATCGACGTGGACCGCGATCTCTACCAGACGGGGGACTACATCCAACAGGTGCTGTCGTTCGACGTCGAGGAGGGGGCCGACGCCCGCGTCGAGAAGATGGTGGCCTTCTACACGTCGCTGGACCGGGCGATCAGTGAGCCGCTGGGGAGCGCCGGGAGGAGCGTGCAGCGCTATCCCTCGTTCGACGAGGCTTTCCAGGGCCATGCCATGGCGTGGGATGAGCTATGGCGGACCTGTGACCTAAGCCTGCCAGGCCAGGAGCGGGTCCAACTGGTGCTGCGCTTCCACATCTCGCACGTCCTGCAGGTGTGCTCGCGGCATACGGTGGAGCACGACGCCGGTGTCCCCGCCCGCGGGCTGAACGGCGAGGCTTACCGCGGCCACATCTTCTGGGACGAGCTCTACATCTACCCGTTCCTCAACTTCCGGCTGCCGGAGATCACAAGGCAACTATTGAGATACCGCTACCGGCGCCTGGGTGAGGCGCGGGCGGCGGCCCGGGAGGCCGGCTACCGCGGCGCCATGTACCCCTGGCAGAGCGGCAGCGACGGCAAGGAGGAGACCCAGGTCGTGCATCTCAACCCCCTGTCGGGGCATTGGGAGCCCGACCTCAGCCACAACCAACGGCACGTGAACGCCGCGATCTTCTACAACATCTGGCACTACTACCAGGCGACCGGCGACGTGAAGTTCATGCAGGACCACTGCGCCGAGATGATGTTCGAGATCGCCCGCTTCTGGTCCTCGATCGCGCATTTCAACCCCGAGCGGGACCGCTACGAGATCCACGGCGTGATGGGACCGGACGAGTTCCACGAGAAGTACCCCGATTCGCCCGAGGGAGGCCTTCGCAACAACGCCTACACGAATGTGATGGTGGCCTGGATCACCGGGGTCGCCCGGGAGGTGCTCGGGCTGCTCTCGGAGAGCCGCCGGGAGGCGCTTACGGCCAAGCTCGGACTGAGTGAGGACGAGCTCGAAAGATGGGGGGACATGAGCCGGAAGATGTTCGTGCCCTTTCACGGCGATGGGATCATCAGCCAGTTCGAGGGTTACGAGGAGCTCGAGGAGCTGGACTGGGAGGCCTACCGCGCGAAGTACGGCAACGTCCAGCGGCTCGACCGGATCCTGCGCGCCGAGGGCGACGACCCCGACCGCTACAAGCTGGCGAAGCAGGCCGACACCGTCATGCTCTTCTTCCTCTTCCCGGAGGATGAGCTGCGAGCGCTGTTCGAGCGCCTCGGGTACGAGTACACGCCCGAGACCGCGCGGAAGAACATCGAGTACTACGACGCACGGACCTCACACGGGTCCACCCTCAGCTTCATCGCGCACGCCGCCGTCATGGCGGACCTCGACCCGGAGGGCTCGTGGGAGCGGTTCATGGTCGCGCTGGAGAGCGATGTCGGGGACGTCCAGGGCGGCACCACCAAGGAGGGCATCCACATGGGGGTGATGTCCGGCACGCTCGACCTCCTCCAACGTGCCTATCTGGGCAGCGAGATCCGCGACGGCGTCCTTTACTTCGACCCGAAGGAAACCGAGCGACTGGACGGGCTGTCGCTGCCGATGCGATTCCGGGGGATGCCAATCCAGGTGACACTCAGGGGAAACGAGCTGACGGTGGCCGCCGAGAGCGACCCCTTCATTCGACCGATCAAGGTTGGCCGGGGAGGGGAGGTGCGCGAGCTAGCCGCCGGTGAGAGCGCCACGTTCGCCCTCACCTAGCGACGAAAGCAGCGAGAGGAGGAGCAATGGGGAAGGGTTTCGGCGGTGCCATTTTCGACGTCGACGGAGTGCTCGTCGACTCACCTCACGAGCGCGCGTGGCGCGAGGCGTTCCAGGAGATGATGGAGGGCGGCTGGAGCGACATCCGCAACCAGACGACCTACTCGCCCGAGAAGTTCACACCGCAGGTCTACCAGCAGGTCATGTCCGGCAAGCCGCGCATGGAGGGCGCCCGCGCCGTCATCGATTACTTCGAGGTCCCCGACCCGGAGAGACGGACTGAGGAGTATGCGGACCGCAAGCAGCGGATGGTGGTCGAGCTGATCGAGGCCGGGGAGTTCGAGGCCTACCCGGACGCTCTGCGATTCGTTCTCGCGGTCAGGAATGCCGGGATCCCGACGGCGGCCGCCTCGTCGTCGAAAAACGCCGGGCTGTTCCTGAGACAGATCCGGCTCGACACGTTCGCCCACGAGGAGGGCCTCAGCTACGACTTCGTGACGGAGGGGTTGAGCCTGCTCGAATTCTTCGACGTTGACATCTCGGGTCGCGACTTCCCCCGGGGAAAGCCGGACCCGGAGATCTTCCTGACAGGCGCCAAGGAGCTGGATGTCCCCCCCAATAGCTGCTTCGTGGTCGAGGACGCGGTCTCAGGCGTTCAGGCGGCCAAGGCGGGAGACCTGGCCGCGCTCGGTCTGGCGCGGGCCGAGGACGCCGACATCCTGGCCGCCGCCGGCGCCGACCTGGTGGTGACGACCCTCGACGACGTGGACCTCGAGGGCCTCACCGAGGGCCGCCTGGCGAAGAAGGACCTGGCCAGGAAGGACGGCTGACGGGCCGGCCCCCTCTCGCTTAGGCGGGCGAACTGACGGCTTGACGGCGAGCGGATCGGGCCAGCCGGCGGACGGCTCGGGCCAAGCGCTGGGGGTCGTGTCGCACCTGCACACTCATCCGCTTGGGTAGCAACCGCGCCTCCCGGACCCTGATGCCGAGGCGCTCGATCTCCTCGCGGTCGATCTCCACAGGCGTGGCGCCTTCCGCCCGGTAGCGGGACAGCGCCCGGTGTGGCAACCGCTCCGAGGGGACGAGCACGTCGGTGACCACCGCCCCCACGTGCTCCGTGATCGCTCGCAGGTGGTCGGAGACCGTGAAACCTACGGTCTCGCCTGGCTGCGTCATGACATTGGCTACATACACCACCGGTCTCGTGAAGCTCGCCAACGCCTCCCTGACCCCCGCCCCGAGCATCGACGGGATCGTGCTCGTGAATAGGCTGCCCGGGGCGAGGACGGCCACACTCGCCGTGCGTATGGCTTCGATGACTTCCGATGGCGCGGCGGCGCCCGCCGGCTCGACGGCGACTCTCGAGACCGCCGAGCCGTCCCCGCGGATCGCGGACTCGCCTCGGGTGACGGTTCCGTCGGCGTAGTGCACCACGAGCGTGAGGCTCTCCGTGGCCGCTGGGTAGACGCTGCCGATGACTCTCAGCAGTCGCGCCGCCTGCTGTACGCCTTCGCAGAAGCCGCCCGAGATGTCGGTGAGCGCCGCGATGATGATGTTCCCGACCGTGTGGTCGCGCAGATCGACTCCACCCTCGAAGCGGTAGTCGAACACCTCGGCCAGCCTCCTGCGGCCCGCCAGCGCCACCAGGCAGTTCCTTACGTCGCCCGGCGGCGCGACGCCGAGCTCCTGTCGGAGCCGCCCGCTCGATCCGCCGTCATCCGTGACCGTGACGACCGCCGTGATGCCGCTGCCGGCCTTGTCCCGCAGCCCTCGCAGGAGCACCGGTAGGCCAGTACCACCCCCGAATGCCACCACCCGAAGATCGTCGCTCATGGGAACGCCGGCCGCTGCGCCTGCCGCCCGTCGTCCGCCTCGGCGACAGAAACCGGGTTGAGAATCGCGAAGGGGCCGGGGGGGACGGAGGAGAACATGGCAGCGACGCTCAGGATAGGCATGATCGCGCTGTGAGCCGAGCGGCAAGGCCCGTAAAGGCGCGCCGAGCTCCCCGGGGCGCTCGCTAGCCGGGCTGGTCGATCAGGTCCGCCACTGAGCACACGACTCGCGACGCGGCCACGCCTTCCTCGCCAAACGGCCCTCAGATAACGCGAATAGATCCACCTCGTCAAGCGTTGTAACGACCAGGTCGGCGTCGGCGGCGGCGAGGACGTCTGCTTCCCCCGCCCGTGCCAGTCCGACGACGGCCATCGCGGCTGCTTTGGCGGCCTGCACGCCGGAGACGGCGTCTTCGACGGCGAAGCACTGGTCGGCGGGGACGCCGATCTCCCGCGCGGCGGTCAGGAAGATCTCGGGGTGGGGTTTGCCCCCCTGCGGAAAGTCCCGGCCGGAGACGTCTGCGGCGAAGACGTCGAGAAGGGTAAGGCCTGGCCGAATAAAGTCTAAGCGCACTGCCTCCTGCTCGGCGAATGCGTCGAGCCGGATCTGACTGAGCAGCTGAGCTGCGTTCTTGGAGGAGGACGCCGCGGCAGCGGGGATTCCGGCTTTGCGCACCGCAAGGACGAAGCGAAGCGCATCCGGATAGGCGGTCAGCTCGCCGGCCTCGAGGAGCTCCCCCATGACTTGCTGCTTGCGACGGCCGTACTCCTCGGTGCGGGCGTCGTCCTCGGGAAGCCCGAAGTAGTGCAGCGCGGCGCGAGCGCCGCTGAAGGTGGTCTTGCCCGACATGTGCGCCCGGTAGACCTCGGGCGTGAAGCGCTCGGGCGAGTACGTCGTCTGGTCGCGGATCGCGCTCCAGCTCGTCTCCATCAGCTGCTCCAGCGCTTCGCGCCAGGCGAGTTCGTGCGGCGAGTCGACGAGCACGCCGTCGACGTCGAACACCGCACCATGGAAGCCTGCTCTCCGGATCACGTCACCGAGACGGGCTGCCATAGCCGACCTCTCGTCCTGAGCCGCTATGCGAAGCCCCTCCCAGGGTACGCCTGCGAGACCGGATCACGCGCCCCATTACTTCCGGGGCGAACGGCTCCTCGGCGGCTCGCGCCTCGCTGGCGAGATCGAGACCGGTCTCGGGAGCCTCAGCCATAGCTCTCCGCAGGAAGGCCGCCGGGTTCGGCACAGCCATCCAAGACCTGCTCGCAGTTGTCCACACGGGCAGCATGTCCCGATCCGCGACGGATCGCGAAGCACATCGGTCGAGCCGCACCCGCCGTTCTGGAGATGCGGAGCGTACGCGCCACGGCGCTCGCGACGTGCTGCGCGGAGAAGCCGATTCCCTTCCTGCCCGAGCTCCTCTGCTGGGCCGGCATCACGCTCACCCGCCGCGCCCTGGCGAAGGCGGACCGGCGCGACGGCCGCCACCTGGCTGCGCGTCATGGACCGGCTCGGGATGGGCTTCGACGGCAGACATCGCCGAGTGAGTCGGCTAGCGTGCGTCCGTGCACGGAGAGAGCCGGCAGCGGTGGCTGATTCTTGCCGCGATGACGGGGACGCTGTCGATGATGATGCTCGACGCCACCGTCGTGAGCGTCGCGCTCCCGTCGATCCAGCGCGACCTCGACCTTTCCCAGACCGAGCTCCAGTGGGTGGTCAACGCCTACCTGCTGTCCCTCGCGGCGCTAGTGGCGGTGGGCGGTCGCCTCGCCGACATGTTCAACCGGGTCGCGGTGCTGGTTGCCGGGATCGTCCTGTTCGTGCTCGCTTCGGCCGCGTGCGGCTTCGCGGACAGCGACGCGGCCCTGCTCACCGCCCGCGCGGTGCAGGGCGTCGGCGCCGCGGTGATGATCCCGCCCACGGGAGCGATTGTCATCAACACGTTTCCGCTGGCTGAGCGGGGGAAGGCGATGGGCATCTATGCCGGCGTCTCGATGATCTCCCTGTCGCTGGGACCGCTCGTCGGCGGACTCTTCACCGAGTACGCCGACTGGCGGTGGGTCTTCTGGGTCAACCTGCCGGTCGGGGCGGCGACGATCGCCATGGTCCTCTGGACACGTCCGCCGGGACAGGTCGAGAAGGGGCAGCGGCTGGACATCGCCGGCCTCGCCACGCTCGTCCCAGGCCTGGCCGCCGTCGTGCTCGCCCTGATGCAGTCGAACAGCTGGGGTTGGGGCTCGGTCTCCGTGCTCGGGTTGCTCGGCGGCGGTCTGCTCCTCCTGGCGATCTTCATCGCGATCGAGCGCCGACAGGCCAGTCCGCTCGTGGAGTTGCGCCTGTTCGGCTCGCGGAACTTCCGCGGCGACTCGCTCGTCCTCTTCTGCCTGCAGTTCTCGCTGATCGCCCTGACCGTGTTCGGGGCGATCTATGTGCAGGACATGCTCGGTTTCTCTCCCGTGGAGGCGGGCCTCGGGCTGCTACCGCTGACCATTCCGCTGCTCATCGCCGCTCCGCTGGGCGGCCGGATCTACGACCGAGCTGGGCCCCGGATGCTCGTCAGCGCCGGCTGCATCGCCGCGGGCGCCGGCCTGCTCTGGACCGCGGCGGTGCTCCACGAGCTGGCTTACGGCTGGCTCGTCCCAGGCTACGTGGCTCTCGGCCTCGGCATCGGGCTCGTCATGAGCCCGACCAACACCGACGCCATGAGTTCTGCGCCCGCCCCGCTACGCGGCCAGGCATCGGGCATGATCCAGACCGTCCGTCAGGTGGGTGGCACGGTCGGGCTTGCGATCGTCGGGGCGATCGTGGCCGGCGTCCAGCACAACCGCCTGCAGGACTTCCTGCTCGGCATCGGCGCGCCGCAATCGGAGATCGACGGCGTGCAGCGGGTGCTCGCGGAGGACTCCGGGAGCCAGCGGCAGATCGCCGAGCGCGTGCCGCCGGCCGAGTTGCACCAGGTGACCTCCGCGGCCAAGGACGCCACGGTCGACGGGATCGCAGCCGGCTACTGGGTCTGCGGCGGCGTAGTGGTACTCGCCGGGCTCGCGGCGTGGGCGATCCTGCGCCGCCAGGTGGTGGCGGAGCCTGACACTGCCACAGCGGCGCCGGTCGCCTAGTCACCTGAGTCGTTAGTCCGTAGGCATCTGGGGCTGTGCGGCGAATTCTATCGTCAACGACGGCGACGATGGGGGGCGAGTCATGGCAAAGCGTGCAGAGGTCGTGCTCGGGGACGAGGAGCGGGAGGTGCTAGAGCGCTGGGCCCGGCGGCCTAAGAGCGGCCAGGCGCTGGCGCTGCGCTGCCGGATCGTGCTGGCCGCCGCCGGGGGCGAGCAGACAAGGAGATCGCGGCCCGACTGGGTGCAGCACCGACACCGTTGGCAAGTGGCGAGGGCGGTTCGCGAGGCGGGGCCTCGACGGACTCCACGACGAGCCGCGGCCGGGCCGGCCGCGCTCGATCGGCGACGACGACATCGAGTGGGTGATCGTCAAGACGCTCGAGGAGCGGCCGCTGGACGCGACCCACTGGTCGACGCGCTCGATGGCCCGAGCGACGGGGATGAGTCAGACCGCGATCAGCCGCATCTGGCGCGCCTTCGGGGTAAAGCTCCACCAGACCGAGGCGTTCATGCTCTCGCCCGACCTGCAGTTCATCGACAAGGTGCGCGACATCGTGGGGCTCTACCTCAACCCGCCCGACGCCGCCGTCGTGCTCTGCGTCGACGAGAAGTCCCAGATCCAGCGCTCGACCGCTCGGCCCCGGTCTTGCCGTTGATGCCTGGGGTGCCCCAGCGCCACACCCACGACTACGTTCGCCACGGCACCACCAACCTCTACGCGGCGCTCGACGTCGCCTCGGGGATGGTGATCGCCGACACCTCGCCGCGCCATCGCGCCGAGGAGTTCCGCCGCTTCCTGAACCTGATCGACGGCTGGCTGCAGGCGCACCTCGACGTGCACGTCGTGCTCGACAACTCCTCCACCCACAAGACGCCATCGATCCAGCGTTGGCTTCAGCGCCACCCGCGCTTCACGCTCCACTTCACACCGACCTACAGCTCCTGGATCAACCTGGTCGAGCGCTGGTTCGCCGAGCTGACCACCAAGTGGCTCAAGCGCTCCGCCCACCGCTCGGTCCGCGACCTCACCGACTCGATCCGCGCTTGGACCGCCAACTGGAACGAAGACCCCAAGCCCTACACCTGGCACAAGACCGCCGACGAGATCC
>DATDLN010000122.1:0-3459 GCA_036519295.1 Thermoleophilaceae bacterium | reverse complement strand
CTTTGCGACCACCATTCCGTCCACGTCGCCCGTTTCGATCAGGCGGACGCAGCGGAGCAGCTCGGCGCGCTGCTTCCAGCCCTGCGCGTCCATGTCCTCTACGAACTCGACGATCTCGGCGTCATTCGCCGCGGCCCACTGGCTGATCGCATCCCGCTGCCGCGGAGGACTGATGAACGACGGCCCCGTGCGGCCCTTCTTCTGGGAAATCCGGATATAGCCGACGACTCGCAGCGGCACGTGGGCCAATAATACAGTTGACCTTCGTGTACGTCCACCCCGTGATCTCACAGATCTCGCGGTAGGAATAGCCTTCGGCCTTCAACCGCAGGGCTCGGATCTCCTGCGGCTTGAGCTGCCGCAGCGCCTCGGCGCCCTGGCGGAGCTGCTCGTAGCGCTCCGCCTGGTCGTGGGTGATCGCCGGCGGCGTGGGGCGGTCGCCGAGCCGGCCGTCGTCGGTGACGGGCGAGTGGCGCTCGCGCTGGCGGCGGAGCGCGAACGCCTCGTGCTTCACCACTGTCTTCAGCCACGGGACGAGCTCCTCCTCGCTCGTGGTGGGCGCCTTCGTCAGCAGGATCTCGAAGGCCCGCTGGTAGGCGTCCTCGGCGTCCTCCGGGGTCGCGGCGTAGCGGCGGGCGGTGGCCAGGATTTGAACGCTGTGGCGCTCGAGCAGGGCCAATGCAGTCGGGTCGAGGTCCCGCCTCGCGGGCCTGCCGCCCGCACGCTGACGCCGTGGGATCTGCATCCGCCTGGTTCAAGCGAGATCCTGCAACAGCTCGCCCCCCGTCGTGACGAGCGGTCGCGCAAACTGCGGAGATTTCCGGTCTGAACGGTGCGGGACGTGAAAGGAGCTGCCCGCGCCGCTACATTGCTCCCGTCCAGTTGTTTACTAACTGCACACTGGAACGAGTTGCTTGCCTAACGGCCTGGTCAAAGAGCTGAGAGAGGTCGAGCCGGCCTCCCTCCCGGACCGCGACGTGCGCGCGGGCAAGCCGCTGGTCCTTCGCGCCGTGCTTCGCTTCGAGCTCGTCCGGGCGGTCGCGCGGGTAGGCACGCTCGCCGCGCTCGACCTGGCCGGGCTCTTCCTCGCGATCTACACCGCGCTCGTCCTGAAGACGGCGATCGTGAACCCCGATCAGCTCGGCCAGATGTGGGATCAGGCGAAGGAGTACTTCCCGCTTGCGGGCCTGGTAACCCTCTTGCTGTTCGCCCGCTCCGGGCTGTACCGCGACCGCGCCCAGCGGCCCGGCTTCACGAAGGTGGTCGCATCCCTCTTCCAGGTAACGCTGGTGGTCCTAATCTACGCCGAGATCGAGGGCGAGCCGTTCCAGTCGTACTACATCTTCTACGGCTCCCTCTTCTTCGCGCTGCTGTACGTGTCCGGGCTGCGCTGGGCCTTCGAGCGCGCGAGCGGCGCGGTCCTGCGGGCGGCCGGCTACCGCCGCCGGGCGGTGCTCGTGGGTTCTGGGGCGAACATCCAGGCGGTGGCCCACGCGCTGCACGACTCGAACGCGATCGAGCCCTACGGGTTCGTGGCCCGTACGCCGCTGGCGCTCGTCGACGGGCTGCGCGACTTCCGCTCGCTGGAGCAGCTCGAGCGGCACTTCGACGCCGTCGACGAGGTCCTCATCGCGGACGCCGATTTCCCGCAGGACGAGGCCGTCGAGCTGGTGGACCGCTGCCACCGGCACGGCGTGCGCGTGCGGGTGGCGCCGTCGACCATGGAGATCCTGATGGAGCGAGTTGAGTTCGTCCCAGGTCAGGCGCTCCCGCTCTTCGAACTGAAGCCGCCTGTGTTCGATGGGCTCGACTTCGCGATCAAGCGGACGTTCGACCTCGTCGGCGCGGTACTCCTGCTCGTCGTGCTGGCGCCGGTCATGGCGCTGGCGGCGCTTGCGATCAAGCTCAGCTCCCGCGGCCCGGCGTTCTACCGCTCGATGCGCCCGGGGATCGGCGGGCGGCCGTTCTCGTGCCTCAAGTTCCGCACGATGGTGCAGCGCGCCGAGCACCTCCAGGACCATCTCGAGAACCTCAACGAGCTGGGCGGGGCGATCTTCAAGATCCGCAACGACCCCCGCATCACGCCGGTGGGGCGCTTCCTGCGGCGTTGGTCGCTGGACGAGCTTCCGCAGCTGTTCAACGTGCTGCGGGGTGAGATGTCGCTCGTGGGCCCGCGGCCGCTGCCGCAGCGCGACTACGACCGGCTCGACGACTGGCACCGGAAGCGCTACCTCGTGCTGCCGGGCATGACCGGCCTGTGGCAGGTCTCCGGCCGCTCCGAGCTCGACTTCGACGAGCTCGTGCGGCTCGACTTCCTCTACCTCGAGCGCTGGTCGGTCTTCCTCGACCTCACGATCATCCTCAAGACGATCCCCGCCGTGGTGCGCAGGCGGGGAGCGTGGTGAGCGAGCCGTACGACCCCGACAACCTGCTCGACCGCCACTCGGACCCGACCATACTGCAGGTCCACTACGAGCAGGAGTACCGGCGCGAGCGCGCCCTGCTCGGGCGCCGGCTGCGATTGAACGGCGGGGAGGTGCTGTCCGTCGGCTGCGGCTGGCACCCAGGACGGCACCTGTTCCCGAGCCCGGCGTGGCGGATGACCGGAGCGGATCTGAACGAGGCAAAGGTCCGCCACCTGCTCGACACCGGCGAGCTCGACGCCGGCGTCGCGGCTCGGGCCGGGGAGCTGCCATACGACCCGGGGTCGTTCGACGTCATCCTCTACCGGCTCGTCCTCCACCACATCGCCTATCAGGCACCCCTCGATCCGGTATTCGCGGAGGCAGCGCGACTGCTCCGCCCCGGCGGCGCACTCGTTGCGGTGGAGCCCGGCGTCTGGCACCCGGTCGGCGCCGGACTCGCCCTGGCCAACCTGGTCGGCCTCGGCCCCTGGGTCCACGGAACGCCGGACGACATCCCACTGTCGCCGAGGGCGCTTGTGGGCGCCGCGCGCGAGGCGGGCCTCGAGCCCGAACTGCACGCCGTGACCTTCGGCTGGCGGCGGCTGCCCCAACCCGCGCAGCGGGCCCTCCACACGCTCGACCAGCTCGGCTCGCGGCCCCGGCTCGCGCCCTTCGGGCACACCCTGCTGCTGATCGCGCGCCGGCCGGGCGCCGGCTAGGGCCACCCGGCTTCCGGACGCCTCCCAACGTGTTCGACCTTCTGCGAAGAGTGAGCACGCCGTCCGCGTGCGTACGCCGGAAGTGGAGCTGGTCGTCGAGCTAGGACTGACTACCCAGGGCTAGGCCGGCCACGCGGCCATCTTGATCGCGGCGTCGATCGCCCTTGTGGTTTATCCGGTCGATGTGGGCGGCGTCGTAGGCTTCGGCCTCGTCGAGCGTCTCGTGTTCGATGAGGGCGGCGGCGAGGGCGTCGAGCTGGTGGCGGTGTTGGCGCAGCAGCTCCATAACTTCGTCGAGCGCCTCGGTAACGATCCGCTGCACTTCGGCGTCGACG
>DATDLN010000121.1:0-10681 GCA_036519295.1 Thermoleophilaceae bacterium | reverse complement strand
CCGCCTCACGGCGGGCTCCCAGCGGTTGGGGGGTTGACAAATCGAGGGCCATATCAGCTGTAGTCCTAAGCACCTTGTTCATCCGGGCCTCGTTGGAGGCTGGGTGTCGAACCCCACCCAGACCCAAGGAGGTCACCGGATCAAGCTCCACCGTAGCGCCGCGCTCAGCCTGAGAAGCCTGCTCGATCGGCCCTCGTCGCCCCACAGTACGGAGGCGAGCACGTCCGACAGCATCTCGAGCCCGATGCGCACCACGCCCCGCCAGCCGTCGGCCGGGGCCGACTATCAGCCGGTGTGCCAGTTTGGCGGGAGGGCGAACCGGTAGCAGTCGGGGGAGCCGCACCTCCTCGTCCTGGCCATGATGCGGGCCGATACGGTCTCGCGCCCGGGCTCACCCGCGCGACGGCTACCGGGAGCCCAGGTGAAGGACCCAGATCACAGCCTTGCGGCCGCCGAAACGGCCGCGCGAGTGGCCCGCTCCGGCATAGCGGAACTTCCGGCTCAGCATTAGGGCGCGGTGCGCGGCCGAGTGCAGCCACGCGTGCACCACGGCGCGGGGCTGCCACCGCGGCGAACCGATGCGGATCGCGAGCATCTCGCCGAGCGTGCGGAAGCGCGAGCTCGCGTGGTTCCGGTTCGAGTGCGCGAAGCGCTGCGTGCGCATCAGGTGACCGGCGAACGCGGAGGCCGAGCGATGCAGTCTGTCCGAGGAGCGCAGGGGCGCAAGCCCGTGACGCGCACGGGCGCCGTTGATTCCGTCGAGTAGCGGATCCCCCTCCGACCCCGCCTCGGCGGCTGCTGGGAGCGCCACGGCGAGCGCGACGACACCGGCCACGACTATTCGTGCTCCCGGCATGCGATGGCGCGCCATGCTACATCAGTGCTACCGCGCCTAAGCAACCCGAAGGGGATGTTGCATCAGTGAATCCACAAAGCACCGCGCTCGAGCGGATCTCCGTCTTCGACGTGCGGCTCGAAGCCGAGCACGTGCAGGCCGTAGCGGAGACGCTGTGGTTGGGCTGACTGACAATCGGCCCCCGCTCGAAGGCGTTCGAGGCGGAGCTCGCTGAGCACTTGGGCGTCCCGCAAGCGGTGGCGCTGAGCAGCTGGAACGGCCGCTCTTGCACCTTGCCTCTCTGGCCGCCGGGTTTGTCCCGGCGACGAGGTGATCGCTCGGGGAATCACCGTCGTCGCCACGGCTGCGGCGGTGCGGTTCTGCGCGGCGGCACTCCGGTGCTGGGACCGCCCACCGCGGCCACGCGATGCGCTACGACCTAGTGGGCGTGGGCTACAACCACCGGATGGACGAGCCACCACATCATGCCTATGATGCTCGACGAGCCGGCGCTGCGCGACCCGCTCCGCTCACACCTCGCCGACCGTCACGGGATCCAGGCCACGGTCCTCTACGCGTCGACAAACGGATTCAGGCGGGTACGTGGGTACCCCGGGCGTGGGGAGCTGCCCCGCTGCGAAAGGCCGCCCGCTGCCAGTGTTCACAGTGCCGCTCTATCAGCACCTGGGTGAGGAGCGGCTCGAGCGCGTGGTCGCTGCCGTAGGGACGGGATCAGCGAGCTGTCGGCGGCCTAGCGGCTCGCTGCGACGGCATCGAGGAAGCGCTCCCAGGAAACGGCGCAGCCCGACAGGACTCGAACGAGGCGCCGGAGCGCCTCCCAGTCGTCGTCGGCCTCCCAGCTCCAGTGCAGCGTCACGGGCACCCACAGCGCCGCGTTTCGGTCGATCAGCCGCTCCAGGGCCGGCAGCACCTCGTCTGCGCGGCCATGGAGGGGCGGATAAGGGAAGGAAGACCGCGTCCCCGAGCCACACCGGTGTGCGCTGGAAACCGACCAGCCGGACCGTCTCGGGACCCCCCGCACACGACATCGAAGCGGCGTGCCAGCGTGGAGTACTGGCCGACGTCGAAGCGGTTGAAGGGGGGCGACACGCGGGCCTCGATGCCCGCCTCGGCGAGCTCGCGCCGGGCGCGCTCGAGCAGCTCGTGGAGTGCGGCGGGGCCGAGCCCCGCCAGCTCGGAACGATCGCGCGGGGAGGGGCGCCGGGAGCGGTGTCATAGCCGTGCACGGCGAAGCTCACGCCCTCCTCGGCCAGCCGTCCTAGGAGCCCGGTCTCACGAGTGTCGAGCGGGCGCCGATCGCGCACAGCCGGGTTGAGATAGTCGCGCGACACGCGAGCGCAGACCGCGAGCAGGTAAGGCACCCCCTCGGCGGCGACCACCTCGTGGAAGCGCTCGAAGCGCTCGACGCCATATTCGCCGTCGGGGTCCCAGGAACGGGCGTGGGGGAACTCGTCGACCCGCACGAGCACGCGCGGTGGGCCGCTCGCCGCGCCGTCGAGTGCGGCGGCGCGGGCGCGGACGTAAGGCTCGACCACGCTGCGATCCCAGGACAGCAGCCCCGCCTTCAGCGCCGCGGCCTGCGCCAGGCGCACGGGGCGGGGCGGCACTCGCGCCTGGCGGAGTGCGCGGCGCACCGCTCGCCGCGCGAGGACCCAGGAGTCGGCGGAGCAGTCCAACAACAGCCGCGCGCTCCGTTCCTCGTCGAGGCGCATGGGGCACCACTCTATGCTGCGGCCGCGCGCCGGCGATCGACCTCCATAGCCTCGTCCTCGCTGGCATCGACGACGGCGGCAAACCCGCCGCCGGACCGCTCGACATCAGCCGCCGGGCCGCTGCCGACGGCACCGGTGCGCTCGCCGCGACTCCGCACGGGATCCCGGTCTACCGCACGCGCCCCGAGCAGATCGACACGGCGGTGGTCGGCCTGAACGAGGCGCTCACAGGGGAGGGGATGTCGCTCGAGGTGCTGCTTGCCTCGCCCGACGTTGCGCAGCCGCGCGCTCGCTCACCGGCATCTGCTGAGGCCGACGGTGGGGCGAGCATGCGCCCGCCTCGTCTGCGCCGCCCTCTCCTGTGGGCCTACGTGCCGCAGGCCGAGGAGCTACTCGCTGTGCTCGACTCGGCGCTGACCGTCTATCACTGCGTTGGACGACATCGCCGCACAGTAGACGGACGACGCGCGCACACGCGGATCACGCCGTCGCCGCGGCGCGCCAGACGCCGAAGGTGGCCCAGTTGCCGTTCCAATCAGCCAGAGGTGGGTGGCGACCTCGAAAGCAGTCCGTGTAGCGCCCGTCGATGCCCGCGACGAGCCCGTGCGCGACCCAGCGAGCCCGGTCTCGCTGCGGCGCCTTACGGCGGCGCGCCCGCCTCCGGAGGCAGGCCCGGCGAACGGCACACCCGCCGCTTTGCAGGCGGGTGGTGAGGCAGCGCGAGCGAACGAGGTCCGCGCTCCGGCGATCCCGGGCCGCCGCGGCGGCGCTCTCCGACGACCCCTCCAGCGTCGAGGCCGGCGGCGGCAGTAGCCGTTCCCAAGCTGGCGAACACAAGCACCGCGGGCAAGCAGCGGGGAACGGGACGTTGGGGTATGAGCGCGGCTCCTTTGGCAGCTGGGCGATCTCGGAGAGACCCCTGGCTTTGCGGCCCCGCCTCGCGGCGGGTGTGCCGTTTCGGGAGAGGGAGAGTCTACGCCTCTCATCTCCCTTCGTGAGGGAAACAGAAAAGTTCGATCAGGGAGTGTTGCGGTGGCACGGCGGCCAGGGGTCCTCGACTCGCCCCGACTCGACGCGCCGGCGACCTCGCGGACCCCGGCGGGCACGCGCCTACGCGGCTCGAAGCCCAGCGAGTCGCGCAGCTTGCCGAACGCGACCTTGTAGTCGCGCCGGTCCTCGTCGCGCTTAACACAGGAAACCCTGCTGGGGTCGAGCTGACGCATGACGATCTCGACGAGATCGAGCTTGTGTTAGTTCTCGTCCGAGTGGCCCACGTTGAAGACCTCGCCGGCGGTGCTCTCGGCGCCGGCGTCGAGCACCATGCGGATCGCCCGCGCGACGTCCCGCACGGGTACATACGGTCGCCAGAACTGCTCGCCGAAGACCTCCGGGTCGCGATCGGCCCAGAGGTCGCGGGTGAACTCGTTGACGGTCAGGGCACGCCGGCATCACGCGCGCGGCCGAAGCCGTGACAAGGATCACGTCGCTCACTCTCTCACCTCGCTGCCGACTGCCGTAAGGAGGTCGGCCATCTCGCTGCGGAAGCGCTCCCGCGCGAACGCCGCGGCGCCGCGGCGCAGCTCGCCGTCGTCGAAGCTGAGCGTCTCGAAGCGCTCGATCGCCGCGCAGAGCCCCTCGACGCCGGGGTCGTCGTAGAGGACGCCGGTCACGCCGTCCTTCACACTGTCACGGGCGCCACCCCGGCCGTAGGCGATCACGGGGACGCCGGCCGCCTGCGCCTCCACCAGCACGATTCCGAAGTCCTCCTCGCCCGGGAAGAGCAAGGCACGGGCGCCGGCGAGCACGCCAGGAAGGGTGCTGTCGTCCAGACGGGGCAGGAACTCGGCGCCGGGGCCGGCCGCGGCCGCCAGCCCGGCCTCGCCCCGCCCGCCGCCCACGACCTTGATCCGCCGGCCGAGCCGGGCGCACGCGGCCACCGCGAGGTCGGCTCGCTTGTACGGGACGAGCCGACCCAGGAACAGGTAGTACCCGCCGTCCTCGCGGGGTAGGTCGAGCAGGTGCTCGACGTCCACGGGCTGGGTGGATCACGTGAGAGTCGCGGCGGTAGTACTTGCGGATGCGCTCGGTCACGTGGCGGGAGTTGGCCACGTAGACTTCGGGCCTCGCGGAGTCGATCACGTCCATCCGGCGCAGCCGAGACAGCAGGAGCGGGAGCAGCACGCGCTCCGCCCTCCCGAGCCGCTCACCGACCATGAAGCCGGGGTCCCACGCATATCTCATCGGCGTGTGGCAGTAGCAGACATGCAGGGTGCCCGGCGCGGTGATCACGTTCTTCGCGCACGCGTGGTTGCTCGACAGCACGAGGTCGTAGCCGTCGAGGTCGAATGACTCGAACGCGGTGTTCATCAGCGGCAGCAGGCGCGGGTAGTAGCGCTTGGCACCGGGCAGGCGATCGAGGAACGAGGTGTGCACCCGGGCCCGGCGGATTGCCTCCGGGCACAGCTCCGGGTCGTACAGGGAGGTGTAGATGTCGGCGTCCGGGAACAGCTCGAGCAGCTGCAGCACGACCTTCTCAGAGCCGCCGGGGTTTGTCAGCCACTCGTGCGAGATGGCGACCCGGCGGAAGCGCTCCGCCAGGGCGTCAAAGCGTCACGCGAGCCGGTGAAGAGGGCGCCGATCGTGAGGAGGACCTTGAGGTCGAGCCAGAGGGGCCAGTTCTCGCGATGGTGGTTGTTCCCTCCGACGCGGTCACGCATCGAAGTGTTACCGCGCACGCCGCTCACTTGTGCCCAGCCGGTCAGTCCGGACTTGACACGATGGCGATCGTCGTAGCGGTCGAGAGGCGAACCGGAGTGGCCGGTTGGCTGGGACGCGTCGGTGCGCGGGAGAGGCGCCGCCTCCCGAAGCCGGCCGCCACGAGCAGCCCGCCCGCGCCAACGAGCAGCGCGACGTCGAGGCCCGGGAAACGGCTGGGTGCCCCCCGTCACTGTCGCTGACGATCACTGCGTGCCGAAGCCGTCGTGCACGTCGAGCAGCGGTCCACGGATCAGGAACGTTGCTAGCGCTAGAGCGCGGGCGACTCGCGCAGGACCGCCTCCACGGGGGCAGGCAGCGGCGGCAGTCGGTACCGTCGCTCTTTCCGCTGGATGCGCATCCTGTTGAAGGTCCTCTACTGGCTCGCGGTGCTGGCGATCTCCCTGGCGCTGGTGATCGGGCTGATCCTGTGGTTCGAGTCGCAGGACGAGTCGGAAATCCAGGGCTCCGGGTTCCCGTCCATCACGTCTGCCTGACCCGCGGCGGCGCGCGCCGGACGAGGCGGGCGAACACGATGATCCGCTGCGCGGCGCTGTACAGCGGGTGGCAGGCGCTCAGCACCAGGCGGTCGTACGGCACCTTGCGCAGAACCGAGAAGTCGGAGTCGTCGACGATCTTCGTGCGCTGGAGCCTGTAGACGTAGCGCCCGTAAGGCATGTCGATCTTGATCACGTTCACGTGCTTCAGCTGGTCGATCTTGCGGAAGGGCGCGCCGTAGGTGGTGCGGTGGCCGGCGATCGCCGCGGTGCCGCGCTCGCCGGGAAGCGGCGTTTCGGGGTAGTGGCCCGGGCCCTTGCGCAGGTTGGCGGTATCGGTCCCCTCGACGATGTAGTCCTTCACGCCGATCGCGGGGATCTCGATCCGGCCGATGGCATCGCCCGGGAGCGGCTTCTTCTTCAGAACCCGCGGCGGAGGGTCGACCAGCGCCTGCTCGAGCTTCGACTGCTGGCGCTCCGCGACGAAGGCAGACACGGGCTCCTGCCACAGGAGGGTCGCCGCCGCGTCCCCGATCAGGAGCACGCCGCTCACGATCAGTACGGAGGCCAGGAAGCGGAGCACGGCCCGCATGAGGCGCAGTGTAAGGCTGCGGGGATAGGCTTATCCGCGCCCGGGAATGAAGGAGACGGTCACCGAAGTGACGCAAGCCACGCCTGCTCGTACCACCAACAAGAAGCTGCTCGCATGGGTCGAGGAGGTCGCGCAGCTCACCCGGCCCGAGTCCATACATTGGTGCGACGGCTCGGCGGAGGAGTACGAGCATCTTTGTCGGCAGCTCGTCGACGCCGGCACATTCGAGAAGCTCGCCGATGCCAAGCGGCCCAGCTCGTACCTTGCGCGCTCGGACCCGGCCGACGTGGCCCGCGTCGAGGACCGCACCTTCATCTGCTCCGAACGTGAGGAGGACGCCGGGCCAACGAACAACTGGCGCGCGCCAGGTGAGATGCGCGACACGCTCAGAAAGCTCTTCCGCGGCTCGATGCGAGGGCGGACGATGTATGTCGTGCCGTTCTCGATGGGGCCGCTCGGCTCGCGAATCGCCCACATCGGCGTGCAGGTCACGGACTCGGCCTACGTGGCGGTGTCCATGCGGATCATGACCCGGATGGGCGATCCCGCGCTCGAGGTCCTCGGCGACGGCGACTTCGTGCCCTGCCTGCACTCGGTCGGCATGCCGCTCGTCGAGGGGGTCGAGGACGTTCCCTGGCCTTGCGACTCAGAGAACAAGTACATCGTGCACTTCCCCGAGGCGCGCGAAATCTGGTCCTACGGCTCGGGGTACGGCGGCAACGCGCTGCTCGGAAAGAAGTGCTTCGCGCTGCGGATCGCGTCGGTCATGGCCCGGGACGAAGGCTGGCTGGCCGAGCACATGCTGATCCTGAAGCTGATCTCGCCCGAGGGCAAGGTGAAGCACGTTGCCGGCGCCTTCCCGTCGGCCTGCGGCAAGACCAACCTGGCGATGATGATCCCGACGCTCGAGGGCTGGCGGGTGGAGACAGTGGGCGACGACATCACCTGGATGAAGTTCGGCGACGACGGGCGCCTCTATGCGATCAATCCCGAGGCCGGCTTCTTCGGCGTGGCGCCCGGCACCGGCGAGCAGACGAACCCGAACGCCACGGCCATGCTGCGCGAGAACTCGATCTTCACGAACTGCGCTCGCACCGACGACGGCGACGTTTGGTGGGAGGGGCTGACGCCCGAGCCGCCGGACCACGCCATCGACTGGCACGGAAACGACTGGATGCCCGACTCCGAGGGGCCGGCCGCCCATCCGAACGCGCGTTTCACCGTCCCCGCCGCCCAGTGCCCGTCGATCGCCCCGAACTGGGAGGACCCAGGAGGCGTGCCGATCGACGCCTTCCTCTTCGGCGGCCGACGGACGAGCGTGGTCCCTCTCGTGCACGAGGCCTTCGACTGGGACCACGGGGTGTTCCTAGGGTCGATCATGGGCTCGGAGAAGACCGCCGCGGCGGCCGGGACCGTCGGCGAGCTGCGCTTCGACCCCATGGCGATGCTCCCCTTCTGCGGCTACCACATGGGCGACTACTTCGGGCACTGGCTGCGGACCGGCCGGCGCGCCGGCGCGCGCCTCCCGAAGGTGTTCGTGGTCAACTGGTTCCGCAAGGACGACGATGGCCGCTTCCTCTGGCCGGGTTTCGGCGACAACAGCCGCGTGCTCGCCTGGGTGTTCCGCCGCTGCGACGGCGAGGCCGAGGCGGTCGAGACGCCGATCGGGCTGGTCCCTGGTCGAGGGGCAATCGAGACGACCGGCCTGGACGTGTCCGAAGAGGACATGGCAGAGCTGCTGAAGGTCGACCCGGACCAGTGGAAGGCCCAGCTGCCGCAGGTTCACAAGCATCTCGCCCAGTTCGGCGACCGGCTGCCGAAGGAGCTGCGCGCCGAGCTCGAGGCGTTGGAGGAGCGGCTCGCCTAGGCCGCGGCCGGCGCTGCCGTCCTGCTTCGCCCACCTCCTGCGGGGGTCTATCGGGACGGCGCCGAGTTTCGGAGCGCTTCAGGTTGGTCCGCCCTAAACGATGCCCAGCTCGCGGCGCTCCCGCCGACCCGCTGCGAGGGGCGCGACGTCCACGAACGGCGGCCGGCCCAGGTAGAGGTCGCGCACGATCTCGCCCACGGCCGGGGCCTGCTGGAAGCCGTGGCCCGAGAATCCCGTCGCGTAGAGGAAGCGGGACGGTGTGGGCGCCTCGCCGATCAGCGCGTTGTGGTCAGGCGTCATCTCGTAGAGGCCGGACCAGCCGCCCGCGATCGGCGCCTCCATCAGTATCGGCGCCCGACGCTCGAGCACCGGGACCGCGCGCTCCAGCCACTCGTCCTGGGTCTCGCACACGTCGCTCGTGCCGAACAGGAGCCCGGGGCCCTCGCGGTGGAAGTAGAAGCCGGTCTCGAAGTCGATCGTCATCGGGATCCGCTCGGGCAGGTCCTCGAGCGGGCCCGTGTAGGCGATACGCCGCCGCTCCGGCGTGACCGGGAGGTCCACGCCGACCATCGCCCCAACCTCCGCCGACCACACGCCGGCGGCGCAGATCAGGGTCCCCGTCTCCACCGCGCCCGCCTCAGAGTGGACCCTGCGGACCCTTCCGTCCTGGTGTTCGATCCCGTTCATCGCGCAGCCGGCGCGGATCCGGGCGCCGTGGCGTCGCGCCCCCGCGGCGTAGCCCTGGACAGCGGCGTCGGGTGTGGTAAGCCCCGCTCGCGGGCACAGCGCGGCCGCCAGGACGCCCTCGAGGCCGGCCAGCGGCGAGAGCCGCCTCGCCTCCTCCGGCGCGAGCATCCGGCTCGGCAGCCCGAGCGCGTTCTGCATCGCGACGTCGCGCTCGAACCGGCGCACGTCGTCGTGGCGGGCCAGCAGGAAGAGATAGCCCACCTGCTCGAAGTCCACCTCCCAGCCGGGTCGCTCGCCGAACGCCCGCCAGGCGTCGAGGTCGCGCAGCCCGATCCGCACGTTCAGCTCGTCCGAGAACATCGCTCGCACCCCGCCGGCGCCCTTGCTCGTCGAACCCGAGCCGAGCTCGCCGCGTTCGAGCAGCAGCACGTCCACACCGGCCTCCGCCAGGTGGAAGGCGATGCTCGTGCCGATCACACCGCCCCCGACGACCACTACCTGGGCGCGCTCCATTGCGCGGCTAGGCTACGCGGACATGAGCATCACGGGCACGAGGACGGTCGCTTCGATCATCGCCGGCGAGCCCCGCGAGGGCGGCCGGCATGTCGAGTCGCGCAACCCCGCGAATCTGGACGAGGTGGTCTGCGAGGTCCGGCTGGGCGAGGCCGACACGTTCGTCGACGCGTGCCGCGCCGCGCGCATGGCGCAGCCCGAGTGGTCCGCCGTGCCCGCGCCCGTGCGCGGCCGCGCCATCGCACAGATCGGCCGCCTCGTGGAGGAGAACAAGGAGCCCCTGGCGCGGCTGGTGACCAGGGAGATCGGCAAGCCCTACCCCGAGTCGCTCGGCGAGGTGCAGGAGATCGTCGACACCTGCGACTTCTTCCTCTCGGAGGGCCGGCGCCTCTACGGGATGACGGTTCCGAGCGAGATGCCGGACAAGCAGCTCTTCACCTTCCGTACCCCCGTGGGGGTCGCGGCGATCATCACCGCGGGCAACTTCCCGGTGGCGGTCCCCTCCTGGTACCTGATCCCGGCCCTGCTCGCCGGCAATTCCGTGGTCTGGAAGCCGGCCGAGTACACGCCGGCGCTGGGCGACGCGCTCACCCAGCTCTTCCTCCACGGCGGGCTGCCCGAGGGCGTGCTGAACCTCGTCGAATGCGACGGACCGACGGCCTTTGAGGGCCTCGAGCGCGCGCTCGACGAGCGACTGGTCGACAAGGTGGGCTTCACCGGGTCGTCCGCCGTGGGTTCCCGGATCGGCGAGCTCTGCGGCCGGCATGTGCAGTCGCCCTGCCTAGAGCTGGGCGGCAAGAACCCGCTCGTCGTGATGCCGGACGCCGAGCTCGACCTGGCGGTCGAGGGGGCCCTCTTCAGTGGCTTCGGCACGGCCGGCCAGCGCTGCACGTCGCTCGGCACGGCGATCGTCCACGAGTCGGTGCATGACGAGTTCATGCGGCGCTTCACGCGCGCGGTGGAGGATGCTGCGATCGGCGACCCCTTCGAGGACGTCCTCTACGGGCCCATGATCCACGAGCGCTTCCACGAGCGCTTCCTCGGCTGGCTCGAGCTGATTCGCGACCACCACTCGGTGTCGGGGTCGAGCGGCACCGGCCGGATCACCTCGGACAACCCGCGCGCCGGGTTCGTCGGCGACCCCGACGCCGGGCTCTACTGCCATCCAACGATCGTGGACGGGGTGACGGCCGACGACGAGAT
>DATDLN010000120.1:0-3828 GCA_036519295.1 Thermoleophilaceae bacterium | reverse complement strand
CTCCTTGGGGCCACGGGCAGTGATGCTCACCGTTGTGCAGGACGAGCTCGCGGTGAAAGGCGCCGAGGACGCGGGTGAGGGGGTTATTCGATGTGGCCGGCGTCGCGCCATGCGTCGACCAGGTCGCCGGTGGTGAAGACGTCGGGTCCGGCGCTGGTGAGGTCCTTGGCTTGGGACCAGATGGGGCAGCCTGAGGGTGAGCGCAAGTGCGACTGTCAGCCAGTCGTCCGGGTCGCGCTCGGCGATGCGGCTTCTGCCTCTTCGCGGCGGCCGTCGTAGTCGGCCGGCCGCTTCCATTTGACGGGCATCGCTTGCAGCGAACAGCAGCGCCGGATCCAGCTGACGTTGCTCCGCCAGGCGGGGGATGTGGAGCGTGATCTCGAAGCGGGCGTGCGCTGCGCGTTCGCCCGTGCTTGCTAATCGTCCGTCGCGCAAGCGGGGGTCTCACTCCCGCCGCTCGCCGCTTGCGGCGGGGGGCCGGGGTGTGTACGGCTCCGTGGCGCGGCTCCATCGCGGCTCCCCGCGTGCCCGGCCGCGCGCCTCAGTGGGCCCCGCGCAGCTGCTCGGCGACCACAAGCACGGCCAGGAGCGCCGTGATCAGCGCCGACACGACCAGCCCGTCGGCGCCGGCGACGAGCGGCACGGCGGCGAGCAGTGCGACCAGGGCGATGGCCCGCGGGCGGCTCTGCACCTGCCCGAGCCTGGCGGCGCAGGCCATCAGACCGCCGAGGAAGACCGCGGGGCCGCCGAGCGCGACGAGCGCACCAGCGTCGTGCAGGTCGTCCGTCGGATGCGCGATCACAAGCTCGTCGCCGACCGCGACAAGGACGATCCCGGCGATGATCGGGAGGTGCAGGTAGGTGTAGATGTCGCGGCCGATCTGGCCCCGCTCCTCGGCTGTGGCCGTGCGGATCCGCTCGAGCACCGTGCCGGCCACCTGCCCGAAGTACAGCCACCACACCGCCGTCGAGGAAAGGAAGGCGAGCGGGAGCGCGGCGACGACGTCGACGCTCAACCCCGTCTCCGAGGCGGTGGCGCCCGCCAGCACGACGCTCTCCCCGAGCACGATGATCACGAACAGCTGGAAGCGCTCGCCGAAATGGGCCCCCTCGATCTGCCACTGGCTCATGGGCGTGGTTCCAGCCCCCGGCAGCCAATTGGTCAGCAGCGGCGCAGCCAGATCAAGACCGAGAGCACCCAGCCACAGCACCCAGCGCAACGCTTCGGCATCGACGATGCCGCCCGCGACCCACAGTGGCGCTGAGAGCACGCTCCAGGCGAGGATCTGGCGAAAGTTCTGGTTGAAATCTCCGCGCGGCGTGACCGCAACGACGAAGGTATTCCGTCCGATCTGCAAAACCCGAGTACGCGCACGCGAACAGCAGCGCGTGCCCGCCGAATCCCTCCGGGATCGAGACCGCCAGCAACAGGCTCGCCAGCATCACGAACACCAGCACGAGCCGGACGGTGTCCGGGTCGAACCAGTTGGTCATCCACGTGGTGTAGTTCCATGCCCAGTACAGCGCCACGAGCATGAACGCGGTCTCCGCGGCGCCCCACCAGCTGATGTCCGCGAGCAGGTGGTGCGACAGCTGAGTGACCGCGAAGACGTAGACCAGGTCGAAGAACCGCTCAAAGAACGTCGCGCGCTGTTCCCCCTCAGTGCGCGTGCGGATGATCGGCAGCTGCGGAACGATCGGAGGTGCGCCGGCCGGCGCTCCGGCGTGCATGGTGGCAGGCGTTCAGGCGGTCACTGCAGCGCCGCGGCCTCCAGGATCTGGTCGGCGACGGCCTCGGGGTGCGAGACCGAGATCGCGTGCGAGGCGCCGGGGATCTCGAGCGTGCGGTGCGCGCCGGCGCGCTTGGCCATGTAGCGCTGGCGGGCGGCGGGGATGTTGCGGTCCTCCTCGCCGATCACGAACCGCGACGGCACCTCGCGCCAGAGTGGCCGCTCGCCGGAAGGTTCGGTGAGCGCCTCCTGCGTGGCCGGGCGCTGCGTGGCGGCCATCGTCGCCGCCTCCGGCGCGGGCACGTCCGCGCAGAACTGTTCGTGGAAGCGCTCGGTTGTGATGTACAGGTCGGTGGTACCGTCGCTGCGCGGGACGGGCCGGAGCGCGTCGCCGAGTGTGCTGCCTGGGAACATGCTCGCCAGCGAGAAGGCGCTCTCGCCGGGTTCGGGCGCGAAGCCGCAGGCGTAGACGAGCCCGACGATTTCGCCGGCGTCGGGGGGGACGTTGGAGATCGCAGCGCCGCCGTAGGAGTGGGCGGCGAGCACGACGGGCACGTCGACTGCACGGACGACGTCGGCAACGGCCGCGGCGTCCGCGGCGAGGCTGCGCAGCGGGTTGGCGGCGGCGATCACCGGGTGTCCGGCGTCGAGCAGCGGGTCCGATGACGGCGTCCCAGCTCGAGGACTCGGCGAAGGCGCCGTGGACGAGAACGATCGTGGGTGCCATGGGAGATCCTTTCGGTTCTGGTGGATTCAGGAAGGACGCGTGCGCAGTTGACACCGGCAGTGCGGTATACGCGCAGCAGCGAGCTCCGCATCGATCCGATCGCAATCACGCGCGAGCGCGTGATGCGCACTCAGGAGGAACAGCAGGCGCGGGCTTGTCCGGCAGTCCTTTCGGTTGGCGTCAGGGCTACTTGGCCGACTGGCTGAGCCAGTCCTCGAAGCGGGTCGGGGCGATGCGTGCGTCGTCGCCAGGGGTGAGCGACTGGTCGTTCAGCTCGGCGCCGAAGTAGCGGGCGTGAACGTCGGCCGTCACCTGTCGCGGGTCGTCGCTTGCGTTCAGGACACGCCGGGCGAGCTCGTCGAGGCGGAATGCTTCCGGGCCCGCGAGCTCGACCGTGTCGTTCAGTGGTGCGCCGACCGCCACATCGGCCAAAGTGCCGGCGACGTCGTCGGCTGCCTCGGGCTGAACGAGGGCAGGCGACAAGCGAACGGTGTCGCCGTCGGTACTCGAATCGGCGATGCGGCCGATGAACTCGAAGAACTGCGTCGCGCGGACGATCGTGTAGGGGACCGGCCCGGCCTTCACGATCTCCTCCTGCGCGACCTTGGCGCGGAAGTAGCCGCTCTCCGGGAGCCGGTCGGTACCGACGACCGACAATGCCACGTGGTGCCCCACCCCGGCGGCCACTTCCGTGGCGACCAGGTTGCGGGATGTCGTCTGGAAGAAGTCCAGTACCGCCGCGTCGTCCCAGGCAGGCGCGTTCGCCACGTCGACGACAACGTGGGCGCCCTCGAGCGCCTCGGCGAGGCCCTCGCCCGTGAGCGTGTTGACGCCCGTGTCAGGCGACGCCGCGAGCGGCTCGTGACCGTCTTTCCGCAACTTCTCGACGAGCTTCGACCCAATGAGGCCGGTTCCGCCGATGACAACGATCTTCATCTCATGCCTTTCGCTTGTGTGTTCAGTAGAGGGCGAGGAGGCGGTTGGCCTCCGCGAGGGCTTCGGCCAGGGCGTGCGCTCCGAGCAGTATCACCCGAGATCATTACCTGGCGCGCGAACGGGTCGACGAACCATCTACGGCGGGGGTTACCGCTCGCTGTTCGAAGACCTGCCCCGCTCCAGCGATCGAGCGCAGCGCGAACTTGGCGGCGTGAGTCGGCCGCCGGAGCTCGCCCGTCGAGGGCCTCAGCCGGCGGCAGAGCGCGGCCTTGCCGCGGATCGTCTTGCGGCAGGAGAGCTGGTCGCGCAACTCCTGCGGGGCGGTGACGATCAGTCCGCCGAGCTGGACCATGGCGGCGCTGCGGGACTTCACGGCGCTTTGGCGTGCCGCCCGCAGCAGCCGGATCGACTCCACGATCCCGTCGGTCTGCTTCGG
>DATDLN010000119.1:0-2533 GCA_036519295.1 Thermoleophilaceae bacterium | reverse complement strand
AGATGTTCCTGACCGCCGCCGGGGAGCTCGGCATCCCACCCGAGCACAACTTCGTCATAGAGGACGCCGACGCCGGCGTCCAAGCGGCCAAGGCGGGCAACATGGCGGCGCTCGGCCTGGCACGGGCCGACGACGCCGAGCAGCTGGCCGCCGCCGACGCCGACCTCGTCGTGACCACGCTCGACGACGTCGACCTCGCCGCGCTCTCCGACGGCCGCCTTGCGAAGAAGGGCGGTTAGCGGGCAAGCCTCCCGGCCGCGGCGATCTCGCGCACGGCCAAGGCGAGCCGCTCGGGATCGTGGCGCATCTCGGCGCCCATCGCGTCGGGGAGCAGGCGCGCCCGGCGGACGCGGACGCCGAGCCGCTCGATCGCCCCTCGGTCGATCTGGACAGGTGCGGCGCCCTCGCTCCAGTAGCGGAAGAGCAGCTGCGTCGGCAGCTCCTCGGAGTGCACGAGGACATCGGTAAGCATCGGTCCGATGTGCTCAGTGATCGCGCGCAGGTGGTCGGAGAGCGTGAAGCCCGCGGTCTCGCCTGGCTGCGTCATGATGTTCGCCGCATACACCACCGGACCGGCGAAGGCCGCTAGCGCATCGGGTACGCCCGCGCCGATGAGCGCCGGAATGGTGCTCGTGAACAGGCTCCCCGGGCTCAGCACGACGACGTTTGCCCGCTCGATCGCCCGGAGGACGGCGGGCGGGGCCGCCGCACCCGCGGGCTCGATCGCGACGCGCCGAACCGCGCGTCCGGCCTCGCGCACAGTTGACTCGCCGCGCGTGACCGACCCATCGTCGTGGTGGACGACGAGCGTGAGGCTCTCGGTAGCCGCCGGATACACGCTGCCCTTGATCCGCAGGAACCACCCGGCCTGCTCGACCCCCTCGCAGAAGCCGCCGGACATGTCGGCGAGCGCCGCGATGATGACGTTCCCGACCGAGTGGTCGCGGAGCTCGGCGCCGCCCTCGAAACGGTAGTTGAAGACCTCGGCAAGCCGCCGGCGGCCGGCGAGCGCGACCAGGCAGTTGCGCAGGTCCCCCGGCGGCGCGATCCCGAGCTCCTGGCGGAGCCGGCCGCTCGACCCGCCGTCGTCCGCGACCGTGACGGCCGCGGTGATCAGGTCGGCGTTCGTCTGCCGCAATCCGCACAGGAGCACAGGCAGGCCCGTGCCGCCACCGAAAGCGACTACGGCCAAGCGGTCACGCACGGTGCCCTCCTGCGTCGTAAGCGCGGCCGCGACAGCGGGCGGCGAGCAGTCGCCGCGTAGAAACCAGGGTGTGGTCGAGGCCGAGCGTCAGACTGACCAGCATAAGGGCCCCTCACGGCGCGCCCCTTGGCCACCGGCAGAATCGGGGCTGGCGCGGCTCGGCTCCGAGGTAGCAACAACGGTGTCGTAATCCCCACCGCGGGCAGCGGTAATCCGAGAGCGGGATCGCGCCGGCGACGCCGCTTGTGGGACTATCGAGGTGAAGGTCAACGCATGGGAAGGAGAGGACATGGAGGCAGCCGGCAAGAAGCGGATCCTTGTGGTCGCCAACAAGACGGCGGCGACACCGGCCGTCATCGACAAGGTGGCCAGGCGCGCCGAGGAAGGACCCAGTGAATTCGCCCTATTGATCCCGGATGTGCCGGAACGCGACGATGCCGATTGGACGCTCGAACTCGCTCTGCCTTTGCTCGAGCGCGCCGCCGGCGGCCCCGTGGAGTCCCACGTCGGGGGGCCGGACCCCCTGCGCGCGGTTCAGCAGGCCGTGCGCGAGGGAAACTACGACGAGATCATCATCTCGACGATGCCCAAGTCGACCTCGCGCTGGCTGCAACGCGACCTGCCGAGCCAGGTGAGGAAGCTGGGGCTTCCGGTCACCGTGGTGACGGCGAGGGCCCGTCAGAGTACGCTGCCAAACCTCGCCAGCCGCGCTCCCGAGTGAATCAGGCGAGCTGAAGCGGTCAGTCGGTTCTCGAATGTGGCTGCGCCGCGCTTGCGCGGGACGGCCCCTGCGATCGCCAACCCGAAGAAGCTAGGAGAACGCGTGCCTGCACGCCCCATCCTGATCGCATACGACGGGTCCGAGGACGCCAAGGGCGCCATCACGAGAGCCGGTGAGCTGCTCACTCGAGGCCCAGCGCTCGTCGTGACAATCTGGCACCCGGCCGAGCGCTTGGTCAGCACGTCCGCCGGAGCCGCCACCTACGCGCCCATCTTCGGCGAGATCGACGAACTGGAGCGCAGCAATGCTCGAGCGTCCGCCGAACAGGGTGCCGATCTCGCGCGCGAGGTGGGCTTCGACGCCAGCCCGCTCGTCGCGCGCTCCGATCGGAACGTCTGGCGCGCGATCCTCGACCTCGGCGCCGACCGCGACGCTCGCGCCATCGTCCTCGGCTCGCACGGGCAAGGGGGGGTGACGGACGTGCTGCTGGGCAGCGTCTCGAGCAGAGTCGTCCACCACGCCGATCGGCCAGTACTGGTCGTTCGCACGAAGCGCTCGAGCTGAGCGGCGGCGCTCTGCGCTGGTGTCGGCGCCGGGTGAAAACTGGC
>DATDLN010000118.1:0-5282 GCA_036519295.1 Thermoleophilaceae bacterium | reverse complement strand
GTGGGCCTCGATCCGGTTCAGGTGGCTCGCGTAGGTGGGCGGCGGCACGAGCTCGACGTTGGAGAGCGAGGCCCAATCGCGCACCTTCGGGGTCCAGTGGCAGGAGAGGTTGTCCTGGACCGGGTAGATGCGCAGGCGCGGGTCGTAGCGCATCCCGATCGTGTGCAGGAAGCGCACCACCTCGAGCTCGCCCTTGCGCGGCCGCAGCCTGCCGATCAGGCGGTCGTCGTGGACGTCGTAGGCGCGGTAGAGGTAGCGCCCGCCGTGCGGGCGCTTGAAGCTCGCCCGGTGGCGCCCGGGCTGGCCGACCGGCGCCCGGCCAGAGCCCCGGTGGGGGATCGGCTGGTTCGGTCCCATTTCGTCGATGCAGACGACCGGCCCGTCCTCGGGCGGCTCCCTGTAGAGCGAGAGCACGCGCTCGGCCTTGGTGGCGAAGTCGGGGTCGGGGCTCCACTTCCAGGAGCGGGTGCGCCGGTGCGAGAGCCCGGCCTCGTTAGGGATCCGCCGCAGCGTTTCGGCGGAGACGTCGATTCCCCCGTCGGCCAGGTGATCGCGCAACTTCGCAAGCGACCAACGGGTGAGCGCGACGCCCTGGCTGTCGGGGCGGGGGCGCGCGATCGAGACCACCCGATCGCGCTCGGCAGGCGTCGTCTTTCTGGGGCGCCCACCCCGCTAGTCAGGGTCGAGCGAGCTAAACCCCCGCTCGTTGAACTCCGTGGATCACCTCGCGCACGTGCGAGCGATCAGAGCGCACCACCTCGGCTATCTGCGGCGCCGGCATGCCCGTCGCCGACGCCAGCACGACCATCGCCCGCTGGCGCTAGGCCCGGTACTTCGCCCGCCGCGAGATCGACTTCAGCCGATGGCCCTCCTCCGGCGTCAGCTCGCGCACGAACACCTCCGGGGGACGCATCTTCACCTCCACCATCGGGGACATGCATCCCCGTTCGCCAGCTCAAGCGAGTTTCCGGTCAAACGTTCCGGGACGGCCCACTACCTAGCCGGACCTGCAAACGCTTAGCTCCACCACCGCCGACTGGCCACCAGTGTATTTCGCAGCACCGGTGAGGGTCTTATCTACGACCTCACAAGCGGAAGGAAGGTGATGTTCATGCACAGCCCTACCCACCTACTGATCGACATCGTCTACCACCTCATCAAGGAGCTCAGCGAGCCCAAGTAGCGATCGATGCCGGGAGCCGCATCGAGAACTCCCGTCCGGCAGCGCGCGAGCGCTCCTCAGTTCCGACACTCACGACGAAAGCGAGAATGAGATGAAGCGTGGGCTCATGACACTGATCGCGGTCTCGTGCGCCGCTGCGTCCGTCGCGCCCGCGAGCCTTGCGAACGCCGACACCACGCGAGTGGCGAGCGCAACGACGGCCAAGGCTTGGTACTGGTCCGAGCACGAGGCCAGGCGCCGGGTGATGCGCCGCTTCTCCGACGTCGAGTCGGCGTCGTGCATCGGCTCCGGATATAACTACCGGGTCCGCCGGGACGGCACCAAGCTCTTCACGCAGTTCTACTGCTTCGGCTACCTGACCGACGGGACGGACTACGACATTCACGTCTATCCGACCGGGCGCAAGTCGTTCAGGTGGTTTGACTACTAGGAGCCATCGGCAAACGGCAGGGCCGGGACGGTGAGCTCCCGGCCGTGCCGCGCACGGAGAGCGTCCGTTCCCGCGCGGGTGCCTCCCAAAGGCGGTTGGCGCGCCGACGCCCGACCGGACGTGGAGTCGCCGGAGTCAAGCAAAGGTCGGCGAGTTCGTTCGAACCCCGCGCGCACGCCGGGGTTGGGCCACCGCTCCACGTCGGCTGCGGTGGGCGAGCTGAGGCCGGCAAATGCCGGAGTACGCCGGCCATCCAAACTCGACAGCCCGCGCACGAGTCAATACCGCACACGTTACGCGGAATGGACTATGTCCAGGAGACACGGCGATTCAGATGCGCGGCCTAGGCGCTTCGACGATGTTGATTCATGGCAGCTGAGGCCCCTGCCGGTCACGCGGTTTGACCGCCGTGGACTGATGAATCCGCTCTGAGGCGTCTTTCGCTGTCAGTCATGCCGCGCTCGGGGGATCCCGAGCCATAACGGTTCTACGATGGGCATGAAGCACCTCGGACGCCCGCTTGTTGGTGGCATTTCGGCCGCCCTACAGACGGCCACGGGGCGCTCGCGCCGGGGCCGAGGGTTTTGGACTCCGGCGGCCCGTGGAGTCCTAAACCCGCGCGGATCTACGCGTATCCGCGGGTATGGCCGCGGCTAGGCGCTCCCCGAAAACCGCGTGGCTATGCCGTTTCCGGGGCCTCAACGCGCCCGTCGCGACTGCCTGAAAATCGTGGTGTCGCCAGTTCGATTCTGGCCCTCGCCATCCCTGCAAATCGGAACGTTCCGCGCTCACTGACGACGTCAGGTCCGGGCAGAAACGTCCACCTCGCGTCCACGAGCTTCCCGCGCCTGCTCGATCTGCGTCTCCGCGGAGACCCGCGGAAGGCCCTTCAGCTCGCGAATCACGTGCGCGTACGTCGCGAGCGTCATTAGCGGCGAGTGGCCCATCTGCTCGGCCAGCTCGGGGATCGACAATCCAGCCCGGATCTGCAGCGAGGCAAACGCGTGTCGGAGGTCGTACGGAGGAACCCCCGAGCTCTTGCCTTTCGAAGTCGCCTTGGCGGAGACCGCCTTGGCCTGCTTGACGGCGGGGTGCCAGACCCGCCGGCACCAGTTCTTGTAGTCGTGCAGCTTCCACGGCTCGCCGTCGCTCCGCGGAAAGAGCGGCCCGCTGCGAAGTCCCAGCGCGAGCAGGTACTCGGTGACGTCGCGCCTCGCGGGCTCGACCCAGTCGACCGCCCGCGGGTGGAAGCCGCGCACCTTCTGACCCGCGACGATCGTGCCGGCGATGTTCCGCTGCTCGACCAGCAGCGTCTTGGCGCGCACGTGCTTCACCTCCAGGGCCAGCACCTCCTCCGGCACTCGCAGCCCTTGGTAGGCGACGAGCGAGACGAGCGTCGCAGCGCTCAGCTTCTCCTTGGCGAGCAGCGCGGCCCGGACCGCCTCTACCTGTGAGGGCGCGAGGCAGACCACCGCGCGCTCGCGCTTGCCGGACGGCTTGGCCACGGCCTTGACGGGGTTCGTCTGCACCCACCCCCATGCGACGGCCTGCTTGAACATTGCTTGCAACACCACCAGTGACAGGCGCACGCTGTGCCGCCCCACGCCGGCCGCCTCCAGCCTCCGGCGGAAGTCCGCTACGACCTCGGGGCTCACCTCGCCGACGCGCAGACCCCCGAGCCGGCGCTCGATGTGCTTTGCGAGGATCGGCTCGTAGCCTATGAGCGTCCACTCGGCGAGGTTGGGGACCGCGTAGTTAGCCCACCATTCGCGCCCCAGCTCGCGCACCGTGTGGTTGCGCTTCTCCCAGGTCGCGAGCTCGCCGAGCTGCTTGCGTCGCTTGACCTCGCGATCGAACGTCTCGGCATCGCGTTTGCAGTCGAACGTCCGCTGGCGCCTTCGCGAGTCGCGTCCGCCCTCGCGCCAGCGGACCTCCCACTGGTCCATCTTCCGGACGCTCGCCCGCCCCCCGTGTTCGCGCTCGAGCTTGCGAGCAAGCATCTCCGCGAGAGCCTTCTTGCCGAACTTCCGTGAGCGTGGCCGGCGGCCCTCGCGCCAGCTGACCCGCCACTGCTCCACTTTCCGGACGCTCACGTCGCCCTCCCGTTTCGAATCGCGCGTAGCTCGGCAACGAAGGTATCTGGACGTGTTGCTCCGTGGGAGGCCGCGGGTCGCGGCGCGTACGCCGGCGGCTGGCCACGGGAAACCACTGCATGACGTTCCTTCCACTCGGCCAAAGCGTCCAGAGTAATCCGGAGACGGCCTCCCACGCGGTAGGCGCGCAGGTGGCCGCGCTCGATCTCGCGGTAGATCAGCGTGCGAGAGAGGCCGGTCTGGTCGGCGGCCTGGCCTGGCGACAGATCCTGGGTCATCCCGGTTCGCTCCCCGTCGGGTGGCGCGCACGGCGCAGCTGCCTCGCGTACACGGTCCAGCCGAGGACCAGTCCACGCCAGCCCGCTTCGAACGGCCTTCGTGTGCTGCGCCGGAGAGGCGTCAGCGATTCCCTCATGCGACGAACTCTGCTTCGGCGCCATTCCCGGCCTCAGCCGCGGTGTTCTCGGGCCGCCCGCCGGGCTCCTGGGCGCCGTCGGCCTGGGAGCCCTCGCGCCGGCGGCTGGCGAGGAACTCGACGGCGTCGGCGACGATGTAGACGCGCGAGGCGTAGTCGCCGCCCCCGGTCTCGAACTCCTCGAAGCGCAGCCGGCCCTCGATCCCGACCTCGCGGCCGGCGGACAGGTACTCGGCGCAAGCGGCCGCCTGGTCGCCGAAGGCCTTCACGTCGAAGTAGCCGGCGGCTCCGTCCCTGGCGGCCCGCTTGACGGCGATCCGCATCAGGCAGATGTCGGTGCCGCTCGTGGTGACGAGCTCCGGGTCGCGTGTCAGGTGGGCGGTTCCGGTCCAGCGGTTCATGGGGTCCTCCTTCGCCCTTCGCGGGCGGGTTGGTGACTGACGAAGGCGGCAAACGGCGCCAACCGGCGGGCGGAGCGCACCCCCAGGGCGGACGTCAGTCCGAGCCCGAGCGCAGCGAGCGGCTTGCGCCCAGCCCGCAGGCGCCGACACTCCAGCCGTAGGCAGTCGCCGTTCCCGCCACGAGCGCGCGCAGGACCCCCTGGCCGGCGGACACGGCCCGGCCGACGTCCGCGACCCGGGACGCCGGCGGAGGGCCCTCTGCCTGAGCGCGACCGGTCACCGGGCCGAAGGGACCGGCGGGCTCGGCGCGACTGGAGGGCTTGATAGGCCATACGCCTCTGCCCTAGAGAGGCCCGCACCCCGAAAAACGGCCCCCCCTCGCACACGAGCTCGCCGCGCCCGCCGGGCGCGCGGCGGCGTTTCCCTGGCGCGCCCCCAGCCGCCCGGGGCCAGGGGCGCGCGGGGCTCCCCGCCTACCGGCGCTGCCGCGCCAGCCCCGGCCACCGAGCGCGGACCGACGAGCCGCTCTGAGCTAACGCGGCCATATCGTCACGACTCCCGCAGCAGCACACAGCCGCGCCGCCACCACCCACCGTCCAAGCCGAGACACCAGACCCGCTCGAGCCCCCACCGACGCCCGACCCGCCACCCTCGCCCGCCCCCTACCCCTACCTCTCCCCCGCCCCGCGCCCCAACCTGCCTCTCGCGCCGCCTCGACGCTTCACCCCCTCGGCTCTCTCACACTCACCTCCTCGTCCCT
>DATDLN010000117.1:0-2514 GCA_036519295.1 Thermoleophilaceae bacterium | reverse complement strand
CGACGCCGTTCGCTACGCCCAGCGAAGCGGGCGCGCCTGAGGAGCCCGCGACTGGGGGAGGCCGGTGATTAGCCCCGACATCCGGGGGTCGGCGAACTGCACGCCCGTGAGGCTGTCGACGTAGAGCACGTCCCAGGCGGCGCCGCAGGCCACCATGGCGGCGAGGACGAGGACGTAGTTCGAAGTCGCCGCCACAACCAGCAGCATCGCTGCGCAAAGCAACATCGAGCCCCCGATCGCCTTCTCTGCGGGGACCCCACGGCGATCGAGCCGGGCCCTGACCAGGTTGCCGTCGAGGCCGCCGGCCGCGAGCGCCGTGAGCAGAAAACCAAGCAGATGGGCGCCATCTCCGTGCCGGCGAGCGATCGCCGGGCGAGGCGGGAGCCAACGACGGGCTAACGGGCAACCTGCGATTCGTCCTAACCACGCACGCGAAGCTGCTCATGGCGGTAGCGCTCGCAACTCGTGAGAGCGTCAACGTCCCCCAGACTTCTCGGTTTGGCCCCGAAGCGGAAGCGGTTGCCGCGTGATACTGCCACGTGAAACCGTGTTGCCGGAGACTACGACGGCCTGGAGGCCGTCCACGAACATCAGACCATTCAGGAGGGGACAACAAGGGTGACCGACGAACCCACGCCGGATACAACAACCGACAAGCCGGCCCAGCCGAGCGATGCAACCTCAGTAGAACGCAACAAGGCCGTCTCGCGCCGGTGGATCGAGGTCTTCAATGACCGCGACGACGCGGCGGGGGCCGACGTGCGTGCGCAGGATTACGTCGCCAATGCCCCCGTTAGTCTGGAGCCTACGCCGCTGGACTCCGAGGCATGGACCCGCTTTCTTTCCGGCTTCGTCGAGGCTTTTCCTGACCTTCAGCTCAGGGTTGAGGACGCGGTGGGCGAAGGCGACCTCGTCGCGCAACGGATCCACTTCGAAGGCACCCACACGGGCGAGAGTTCCAAGGGCTTCCGCCTACCCACAGGAAGGTCACGTTTTCCGGCCTCGAGCTCAACCGGTTCGTCGACGGCCGAGTTGCGGAGCACTGGTTCCAGATGGACTCCCTCACGCTTCTTCAGCAGCTGGGTCTGGTAGTCGTGCCCGGCCCGCGGTTGCTTCCGCGCGTCCTGGCCCATCAGTTGAGGAAGCTGCGCAAGAAACGCTGAGCAGAAGGCGCTTATAGGTCGGTCCCGCTTCCGCTTAGATCGATGTCCAGCGGCCCGATGATCGTCCGAACGGCGTTTTCTCAGTGCTGCTCGCTCCCGACCGAACTGTCGGCAGCCGCCGGCCGCCGCTTGCGGGACACTCGTCGAACGCAGAGGCTCGGAGGCGTCAAGCGGGCGGGCGTGTCTCGGTCGTGGTTCCTTGGGTTCTCGCGGTGATCGCAACGCGGGCCCTAGGGTGAGGGCGCGGGGGATCCGTTCGAGGGGCTTGATGGGGTGCGCGTCGGTCGGTGCGGAGGGGAGCGCGTGGGGCGAGTGGTAGCGGCGATCGACGCGGGGGCGGGATCGCCGGGGACCCGGTCGGGCGTCGGCGCTGTCCGCGTCGGCTGTTCGATGTGGGGGGTGGTTGATGGCGCGATTCTTGAGCGCGCGGGTCGCCGAGGCCGTGGAGGCGTTGTGGGCGGCGTTGCAGGCGGGCGAGTTCATCGCCGATGCGGCCGCGGCGGCGGGCACGTGTGGCGAGCAGGGCACCCGCTGGGTTGCCGCCTGGGGCGGGGTGCGCCCACGCCGCGGTCGCGATTTGAGGGGCCGCTGCCTGTCGTTTGCCGAGCGCGAGGAGATCGCCCTGGCCCGGGCCCGCGGCGAGACGATGCGCGCCATCGCGCGACGCCTGGGCCGGTCGCCGTCGACGATCTCGCGCGAGCTACGCCGCCACGCCGACCGCGGTGGTGGCTACCGGGCGACCACCGTGCAGGCGTTGGCCTATGAGCGCGCCAGTCGCCCCAAGCCGGCCATGCCGGCCACCGACCCGCGGTTGCCTCAGATCGTGGAGGACGATCTGGGGCGGCGCTGCTCGCCCGAGCAGATCGCCGGGCGGCTGCGTCGCCGGTTCCCCGACGACCCGGAGATGTGGTGTCGACCGAGACGATCTACCAGTCGCTGTACGTGCACTCCCGCGGCGCGCTGCGGCGCGAGCTGACGCGCTATCTGCGCACCGGCCGGGCGCTGCGCGAGCCCGGCCGCGGGGCCGGCCAGCGCAAGAACCGAATCCCCGACATGGTCAACATCGCCCAGCGGCCGCCGGAGGCCGACGACCGCGCGGTCCCCGGCCACTGGTAAGGCGATCTGCTGATCGGCCGCCGCAACGCCACTGCGATCGCCACGCTGGTCGAGCGCGCCAGCGGCTACGCGCCGCTCGTGCCGCTGCCCGGACGGCTACAAGCCCGAGCACGTCGCGCCCGCGCTCGCTCGCAAGGTGCAGACGCTGCCCGACGCGCTGCGCCGCTCGCTGACCTGGGACCAGGGCCCCGAGATGCGCGACTGGAAGCAGGTCCGCATCGACGCCCGCATCGAC
>DATDLN010000116.1:0-7712 GCA_036519295.1 Thermoleophilaceae bacterium | reverse complement strand
ACACCGCCGCCGGCGCCAAGGCGTTCCGCTGCGTCGCCGACCCAAGGAACTAACACGAGGAGAAGTTTGGACATGCGGAATGACAGGGAGGAGAGATCTTGGGATCACTAACCGCCCATCTGCTCGAGACCGGTGACCACGGCCGGCTTGGGTTCCACCCGAGCTGTCCGGTGTGCCGGCACGAACGGCTCTCTGGCTCGCTCTCATCCGAGCCCGTGATCTCCCGGCGCGTGCAGGCCGCGCTCGCAAGCGGCGTGCTGGCGTTCTCCGCTGCCGCTCCCGCAGCGGCGATCGCGAAAGACCCCGACCGGCAACAGGAGGGCGTGGCCGCGCCCGAGCAGCCTGGCAGCGGCGACGTCGATGCGCCTGACTTCGACCCCGGCGGCGAGACCCCGCTGCCATTCGAGGTGGCTCCTTCCCCGAACGCCCCCGTCACCGGCGGAGGCAGTGACGACACAGGCGAGGGTGCTCCAGTAGACAGCGAACCGGTCGACGATCCCGACGCCCGCCTCTTGGCCACGGAGCCGGAGACAGAGACGCCCACCGGCGAGGGCGACGCTGCGGTGCCACCCGTCGGCGAAGCGCCTGTTCCGCCCGCGCCGCCCGGCTCGGAGCCAGTGCCGCTCGAGGCCCCGCCCGCAAGCCCCGAGACGCCCGCCACCCTGGGCCCGGAGACCCGCGCAGCACCCAGTCACCCTGATGCGACCCCCCTGTCCGAGTCGGACGAATCGGAGTCCGGGCGGACTCGGGAGCTCCGCGGAACGCCAGAGCCGGACCGGACGTCCGGGACTGGCTCCGAGACCGCCTCTCCAGACGGCCCCTCTCAGACCGCGGCGACCGAGATCCCTACCCAGACTCCGCCGCCTGCTTCGCCGATGCCGGCGCCCGCCCCGCCGACCCCTCCGCCCGGCGAGCCGGTCCTCCTCGCCCAAGCCGGCGCTCCCGCGCAGGACACCCCAGCGCCGCTCCCAAAGCACGCGCGCTCCCACGTGGTCCAGCCCGGCGAGTCGCTGTGGTCGATCGCGAAGAAGCTCCTCGGATCCGACGCGTCCCCGGCGCAGATCGCTCGGGAGGTCAACCGACTCTGGGAGCTCAACAAGGATCGGATCGGCACGGGCGATCCCGACCTCATAAAGGTCGGCACGGAGCTCACCCTGCGCTGAGCGACGGCCGCCGGGGGCGCTCACTCGTCCGACGAGTAGCGTCCGAAACCTTTGGCCGCGACCGAGCAGCCCATCTTCTACTACGACCTCGGCTCCCCCTACGCTTACCTGGCCGCGGAGCGGATCCAGCGCGTGTTGCCGGCCGTACCCGTCTGGCAACCGATCCTCTTGGGGGGAATCTGGAAGGAGACCGCTGGGAGGTCGTGGGCCACGACCGACAGGCGCGCTCGGGGAATGGCCGAGATCGAGAGACGCGCGGCCGAGTACGGGCTCATGCCCGTCAGGTGGCCGGGCGGGTGGCCGAACAACACGCTCAAAGCGATGCGCGCTGCGATATTCGCCCAGCAGACCGGCCGAACGGTGGCGTTCTCCCTCGCGGCATTCCGCCAGGCCTTCGCGGCCGGCAGGGACCTGTCCGATGTCGACAACGTCCTGATCGCCGCCGCCGCCTGCGAGTTGCATCCAAACGCCGTGCTGAAGGGCATCGAGATGCAATCGACGAAGGATCGCCTGCGGGAGGCGACACGCGAGGCGTACGAGCGCGGCGTGCGTGGGGTCCCCACGATTGCGGTAGGCGAAGAGCTGTTCTGGGGCGACGACCGCCTCGAGGATGCGGCAGCGGCTCTAACGGGCTGAAGAGCCACGCCTGGCGGTGGCAGGCGGCCTCGCGCACAGGTTGCGCGCAAAGCCCACCGGGTACTCTCCGACGGAAGTGGCCACGAGAGAAACGACCAAGGATCGCCAGGGCGACGGCGGCGTCCCCGCCGACGTAGCCAAGGCCGAGGAGATCAGATTCGGCGAGGTCAAGCACGACCTGCCCGATCCCGGCACCTGCCGCACGGTTCTGTCGAAGATGATGCTCATTCGCCGCTTCGAGGAGCGGGCGGGGGAGATGTACGCGAAGGCGAAGATCGGCGGCTTTCTCCACCTCTGTATCGGGGAGGAGGCGACGATCGTCGGCGCGACCCAGGCCCTGCGGGACACCGACTACCTGATGTCGACGTACCGCGAGCACGGCCAGGCGATCGCGCGGGGAACACATCCGAACGCTGTGATGGCGGAGCTGTTCGGCCGCGAGGACGGCTGCTCGCGCGGACGCGGCGGTTCGATGCACCTGTTCGACTGGGACAAGCGCTTCCTCGGTGGCTACGGGATCGTCGGCGGGAGCCTGCCGCTCTCCGCCGGAGTGGCGCTCGCCTGCGACTACCTTGAGAACGAGGACGTGATCCTCTCGATGATGGGCGACGGCGCCACCAACCAGGGCACCTTCGGCGAGACGATGAATCTCGCGGCGCTCTGGAGCCTGCCGGTGGTCTTCGTGATCATCAACAACCAGTTCGGCATGGGCACGGCGCTGCACCGCCACTCGGCGGTCACCGAGCTCTCGCTCAAGTCCGAGGGCTTCGGCGTGCCGGGAAGCCGGTGCGATGGCATGGACGCGCTCGACGTGCACGCCGTCGTCTCCGAGGCGCTCGCGCACGCACGCGACCAGCGCAAGCCGCAGCTGGTCGAGGCCGTGACCTACCGCTACCGCGGCCACTCGATGGCGGACCCGGAGGAGTATCGCTCCAAGGAGGAGGTCGAGGAGTGGCGCGCGCGTGACCCGATCCAGGCCTTCGCCAGGCGGCTGGTGGACGAGGGCGTGCTGGAGGAGGACGAGGTCGAGAAGCTCGACGAGGAGGCGATCGAGACGGTCGACGAATCGGTGAGGTTCGCCGACCAGTCTCCGTTCCCCGACCTCGACTCGCTCTACGACAACGTCTATGTCTTCACCGATGACGTGCCGGCCTGGTGGACGGTGGACGAGCGAACCCCGGAGGTCCACCGTGGCGAGCGCGAGCGCGAGGCCGGCGAGATTCCGCACGAGCTCGCCGAGAAGGGCGCCGCGTACGCCTCCGTGGGCGACCAGCGTCAGCGCCGCGGGCCCCGGGACCAGGAAGAGGAAGGGGCGCAGCAGGGCCCGGGTGAGGACGAGGACACTTCGGCGGACGAGGGAGGTTCCGCCTAGTGCCGACCATGCGTTACCGCGAAGCGCTGAACCAAGCGCTGCGGGAGGAGATGCAGCAGGACGAGAAGGTCTTCCTGATGGGCGAGGACATTGGCGTGTTCCAGGGCGCCTTCAAAGTGACGGCCGGGCTGCTCGAGGAGTTCGGCGAGAAGCGAGTGCGCGACACGCCGATCTCCGAGAACACGATCGTCGGGATGGGCGTGGGCTCGGCCATGCTCGGCCTACGCCCGGTGGTCGAGCTCATGACCGTCAACTTCTCGCTGCTCGCGATGGACCAGATCGTCAACCACGCGGCCGCGATCCACTACATGTTCGGCGGTCAGGTGAAGGTGCCCATGGTCATCCGCATGCCGCAGGGCGCGGGCCATCAGCTCGGGCCGACCCACTCGCATAGCTTCGAGGCCTTCTATCTCCACGTCCCGGGCCTCCTCGTGGCGGTGCCGAGCACGCCGGCGGACGCAAAGGGCCTGCTCAAGGCGGCAATTCGCGACGACAACCCGGTCGTCTTCATCGAGCACGAGACTCTCTACGGCCAGCGCGGCGACGTGCCCGAGAACGGCGGTCCGATGCGCTTCGGCGAGGCCGCGGTGCGTCGCGAGGGCGACGACGTGACGGTGATCGGCATCTCGCGCATGGCGATCACGGCACAGAAGGCCGCCGACACGCTGGCCGAGGAGCACGAGATCGAGGCGGAGGTGATCGACCCGCGCACGGTCCGCCCGCTCGACCTCGACACCATCCTGGACTCGGTCAAGAAGACGAACCGCGCCGTGATCGTCGAGGAGGGCTGGCCCCACGGCGGCGTGGGCGCGAACCTCGCCGCGCTGATCCAGGAGCAGGCGTTTGACTGGCTCGACGCTCCCGTGCAGCGGGTGACGGGCGCGGATGTGCCGATGCCCTACTCCAAGCCGCTCGAGCAGGCCGCGTTTCCCCACGAGGAGCACGTGATCCAGGCCGTGCTCGCCACGTTCCGGGATCTGTAGGAGGAGAGGGATGGCCACCGACGTCACGATGCCCCGCCTGTCCGACTCGATGGAGGAGGGCACGGTCCTGAAGTGGCTCGTCGAGGAGGGCGGCGAGGTGAAGCGCGGCGAGGCGCTCGTCGAGATCGAGACCGACAAGGCCAACATGACCTACGACGCCGACACCGACGGCGTCCTGGTGGAGGTCGTGGCCCAGGAGGGCGACACGCTGGCGATCGGTGAGGTGATCGCGCGCATCGGCGAGGCGGGCGAGGTGAAGGGCGACGGCAAGCCGTCGGCTGAGGGAGAGACAGCGGACGAAGAAGAGAAGGCGGAGGAAGAGGAGAAGGCGGAAGCGGAGGCCGAGCCGGAGGCCGCCGAGGAAACAGAGGCTGCGGAGGACAAGACAGGCGCGCGGGCGGAGGCGCGAGAGGGGGACGACGAGGCCGCCGCGCGGGCGGAGGCGCGCGAGGAGAGGGCCGAGGCCGGCGAGGCGGCCGGAGGGGCGGCGGAGGCCGCCGCCGAAAAGCCCGCCGAGCCCGAACGGGAAGAGGCCGGGGCCAAGCCCGAGGCCGGCACCGCGACTCGCGAGCGCAAGCCGGAGGGCGCGGACGGCGACGGGCGCGTCAAGGCGTCTCCGGTTGCTCGGCGGATGGCGCGCGAGCTCGGCGTGGAGCTCGCTCAGATCGAGGGCAGCGGTCCGGGCGGGCGGATCGTGAAGGCGGACGTGCAGGCCGCGGCGGGTGACGGCGCCAAGGCGGCGCCTGCGGAGGCGCCGGAGGAGGAGCGGGTAGAGGAGCGAGCTGCTGTCGAGGAACGACCTGCGGACGAGGAGCGCGCACCGGAGCCGGCCCGCGAGGAGGTTGGGCCGAAGGGTCGCGCGGAGCTTCGGGAGCTGACCCGCCTGCAGCAGACGATCAGCCGCCGGATGGCGGAGTCGAAGGCCACCGCGCCAGACTTCTCGATCTCCCTCACGGTCGACATGACCCGGGCGGTTGAGCTGCGCGCCAGGCTGAAGGAGGTCGCCGATCCCGCGCCGTCGTTCAACGACATGGTCGTCAAGGCGGCCGCCACGGCGCTGGGCGAGCACCCGCGCGTGAACGGCGCCTACCGCGACGGCAGGTTCGAGCTCTACGAGAACGTGAACATCGGAGTGGCGGTCGCGGCGGAGGACGCGCTGGTCGTCCCGACGGTGTTCAACGCGGACACCAAGTCGCTCGGTCAGATCGCCCGCGACGCTCGCGCCGCCGCCGCGAAGGTGCGAGACAAGACGATCACGCCGCCGGAGCTGTCGGGCGGCACGTTCACGGTCTCGAACCTCGGCATGTTCGGGATCGAGTTCTTCACGGCGATCATCAATCCGCCGCAGGCTTCGATCCTGACGGTCGGCAAGCTCGAGAAGCGACCTGCGGTCGACGAGAATGGCCGCGTCGTGGCGCGGGACCAGATGACCCTCAGCCTGGTGTGTGATCACCGCATCCTCTACGGCGCCGACGGAGCTCAGTTCCTGGCACGGGTGAAGGAGCTGCTCGAGCACCCGCTGTCGCTCGCCCTCTGAGCGCGGTGGACCAGGCACTGCCTTGCGCCAGAGTGGCGCACGGCGCGCGGAACGTTGTGCCGAAAGGCCAGGTATGAACCTTTTGTTTCCGGGTAGGGAGCCGCCAGCTTGTCCGTGGAGGGCGCCAACTCCACGGAGGATGCTGCTCGGCGGCAAAGGGTTGCCGCGCGCGCGGTCACGGGGCGGCTCTGCCGTGAGTGCCGCTTTATGAATCCCGCGCGCGCGGCCGACCGCCGCGCGCGCCCGGCACGGGCGCCCAGAGGTCAGCGGCTCGTGGACTCCTCACATCCTGAGTCGGGGCGACTAGCCTCGTCAGGGCAATGCAGGGCTCCGAGCCGCGCATGCCGCGGACTTTCGACGAGGAGATCATCGGCGCCCAAGAGGCGGCGGTTGTCTCGACGCTCACCGATCTCGACCGGATCGACCGGATCGAGCGCGAGCTGCGTATGGGCTTCGATGCGCTCGCGCCCGTCGGCGCCGCCGCATCGTTCTTCGGCTCGGCACGCACGCCGCGTGACGACCCGGAGTACGCCCTCGCCCGCGAGACCGCACGGCTCGTCGGCGAGGACGGCATGGCGGTGATCACGGGCGGCGGGCCCGGCACGATGGAGGCCGCGAATCGCGGCGCACAGGACGCGGGGGCCCTCTCGATCGGACTCAACATCGAGCTTCCGTTCGAGCAGGGAATGAACAACTGGGTCGAGCTCGGGCTCGAGTTCCATTACTTCTTCACACGCAAGGTCATGTTCGTCCGCTACGCGAGCGGCTTCGTCGTCTTCCCCGGCGGCTTTGGGACCCTCGACGAGCTGTTCGAGTCACTCACGCTGATCCAGACGGGGAAGATCCGCAACTTCCCGGTGGTCCTCGTGGGTCGGGAGTATTGGCGGGGCCTGCTCGACTGGATCGTCGAGCGCCCCCTGGGCGAGGACAAGATCTCCCCGGAAGACGTCGAGCTCTACACGCTCACCGACGATCCCGACGAGGTGTGCGAGGTGCTCCAGTCCGCGGCGCACCGCCAGGCGCGGCAGCCGACCGACTAACGACGCTCGGGCGCGGGCATTCCCGGATAGCGCTGGCACACGTCGTCGATGAAGGCCGCGAGGCGCTCGGCCAGAACGGGATCGTGCAGCTCCAGCACGTTCTCGGCGTTCTGCTCGCCGGAGCGCGACAGGTTGAAGGAGCCGGCGAACACGCGGTCGTCCGCCACGGTGACCTTCGCGTGCATGAAGTCGTGGACCGACTCCGGCGTCCAGCGCGTGGAGGGCTTGCCCCTGAAGTCGGCGTGCTCGAGAACCGAGGCCATGATCGGGATCTTCCAGGCCGAGCGGCCGTTCGTCCGCCACTGCTGCACCACCTGCTCCATCTGGGTGCGGTCGACTACGCCGCGCACGTCGACCCGCGCCTCCGCCGCGAGCTCCGCCAGCGTGCCGAGGATCGGCCCGGCGGTGATTACCGGGGAGGCGATGCGGATGCGTCGGCGAGCGGCCGCCAGCGCCGCGGCGATTCGGTGCGAGAGCTCCTCGCCATGGCCGGGCGTGAACCACGCCCGGGCCTCGCGACCCTCGAGCTCCAGGCGGCGCGGCGCGGCGTGGCCGCTGCGGTCCACGTCGCGCAGGCGCCAGAGCTCCTCGAAGTTGCGCCGGAACTCGCCGGCCACCTCCGCCGAGCTTGCCGTGACCACGAGGTTCTCCTGCAGGGTCCATGAATCGGTAGTCCAATTCGTCGAGCCCGTCCATACGGCCCGCCCGTCGCGGACCGCGTACTTGTGATGCATGAGGTCGGGGATGCCGGGAATCCCGATGGTCGGGAAGGGGAGCGCCTCGAGCAGCTCCGGCTTGGTGCGGGGCGGAGGTGGGAAGACGCGCTCGTCGTGATCGGCGTTGTACCTCATCGCGTTCGGCGGCCTGCTGCTGCTGGCGGGGCGTGTGGGCGACCTCATCGGGCGCAAGAGCGTCTTCATGGTCGGCCTTGCGGTTTTCACCGCCGCATCGCTCGTCTGCGGACTGTCCCAGAGCCAGGAG
>DATDLN010000115.1:0-9695 GCA_036519295.1 Thermoleophilaceae bacterium | reverse complement strand
GAACGTCTCCGCGCCGCATGAGCGCGGCCGGCGGCTCGCGCGTCGCGCGCCAGGCCGGCCACGCGGCGGTGGCGGCCACCAGCCCCACGACCCCGGCCCACAGCGCAAGCAGCAGCGCCACCCGTGTGCCGGCTCCGGGCGCCAGTTCGTTGAGCGCCTCGAGCACACCGCTCACCGGACCGGCCGCGAGCAGGCCTCCCAGCGCAATTCCGGCGGCGCCGGCGGGCGCCGCGACGAGCGCTCCCTCCGCCGCGTAGAGACCCACCACCGCGCTCGGCGGCGTGCCCAGTGCGCGCCGGACGCCGATCACGGGCAGCCGGCGCTGCACGTCGGAGCGCCCGCCGGCGGCCAGCAACACGCCCGCCAGACCCGCGGCCACGAACGCGAACGCCACGAGCAGCGCCACCACGAGCCCCGCGCCCTGCTCCACGAGCGCCCGCACTCCGGCTCGGGTGGTGAAACGCAGAGAGCTCAGGCCGCCTGCCGACGCCCGCGCCTGCGAGAGCAGCACGTCGGTGCGCGACTCGTCCCGGGCCCAGAGCAGCGCGACATTCACCGCGGGACCTCTCCCGCCGAAGCGGCGCACCAAGCCGCTAAGCGAGAGATACACGCGCGCGGTGCGGACGAGCGGGAACGCGACGTTGTCGGGCGACAGAGCCACCCCCGCCACCCGCACCGGGCCGAGGCGTCCGATATCGATGCGATCGCCCGGCCCGAGCCCCCACTCGCGCGCGAGCCCGGCCTCGATTACTGCTTCGTCGCCCCGACCGCCGAGGTCCCGGCCCTCGACGATCGTGTAGCCGCGCCGACCGCCGCCGACGACGTGCACCACACCTTCGTGGATGTCCCGGCCGCGGGCCTCGAGCCGCACGCCGGTGATCTCCGTGCGGTAGGCGCGCGCGGCCAGGTTCGGCAGCGCCCGCACGCGCGCGTCGACGGTGCGGCGGTCCTCGTCGGCGAAGCGCACGATCACCGACGGCAGGTCGGCGCGATCGGCGGCGCGGTCGAAGCCGGTCGCCAGCGCGTAGGCGGCGGTGGCGACCACCCCGAGCACGAGCGAGGCGGCAAACACCCCTCCGGCGGCGAGGGCGGTGCGGCCGCGGCGCGCGCGCAGCCCGATAAGGGCGTCGCCGAGAACCGACCTCACCGCGCCGCGCGGCGGGGGCGAGGCGAAGGGGGCGGCGCGGCCCCCTCGGCGTGGTCGACGGTGCCGGCGCCGGACTCGTCGAACGGCGCCAGCCGCCCGTCCGTGAGATGGAGGACGCGGTCCGCCCGCGCGGTCGCCTCCGCCTGGTGAGTGACCATCAACACGCCGCGGCCGTCGTCCGCAATCGCGCGGAGAAGATCGAGCACCACGGCGCCCGATGCGGCGTCGAGATTGCCGATCGGCTCATCGGCCAGCACCAGCGCCGGGTCGGCCACCAGCGCCCGCGCCAGCGCGAAGCGCTGCTGCTCGCCGCCCGAGAGCTGGTGCGGCGCGAGCCGCGCCACCTCGGCCAGCCCGAGGCGCTCGATCAGGGCGCGACCGCGAGCCGCCGCCTCCCTGGACGCGCCGGGCAGGCGCGTGGGCAGCAGCACGTTGGCCTCGCCGTCGAGCTCGGGCACGAGATGGAAGAACTGGAAAACGAACCCGATCTCGTCGCGCCGCAGCGCGCTCAGCTCCCGCTCGGAGGCGCCGGTGACCGGCCGGCCGACGACCTCCACGGTTCCGGCATCGGGCCGGTCGAGACCGCCGAGCAGGTGAAGCATCGTCGACTTGCCCGTGCCGGAACGGCCCACGACGGCCACGAGCTCGCCGCGCGCGAGGTCCAGGTCGACGCCGTCGAGAACCACCCGGGCGCTGCGCCCGCTCCCATAGGCCTTGCGCAAACCTCGCGCGCGCAGGACCGGCACGGGAAACGGCGACGGAGAGCGAGCACCGCCCACCGGCCTCAGTTTGGCAATCGCCTGGCGACCCGGCGCGCCGAGATTTGGGCGAGCCCCTCGTCGCGACCCCGAGGGCCGAGGGGACCGGCTGCTCCAGGGCGGACGGTCAGCCACAGCAGTGCCGCGCCGGCGACCGTGAAGACGATGTTGAGCACGGCCGTGTAGTTGAAGGTGATCCCACGGTCCGTGATCGAGTCGATGGACGGGCGCGTGTCAGGTACCAGGCCCGCCGCGGTGAAGACCAGATCGACGAGCAGCGCCGCGGCCACCATGGCCACGAACATGAGGCCGACGAGCTGAAGGGTGAAGCGGGTGCCGTAGTACTTCCGGTAGATCAGGATGATCGGGAGCGTGATCAGGTCGGCGTAGATGAACGCGATCACACCGGCGAACGAGATCCCGCCTGCCCAGAGGATCGCGGCCAGCGGGACGTTGCCGATCGAGCAGACGAAACTGAGGACGGCGATCACCGGCCCGAGGACCACGTTCTCGACGGTCCGGACGGCGCCCGGCGCGTCACTCAGGAACACGTCTTGGATGACGGTCTCGGGCACGAGCGCCACACAGCCGGCGATCAGGAAGCCCGCAGTGATCTCCTTCCAGAGCATCTGCCAGTCCCCGCGGAAGTTGTACGCGACGTCGGACCAGGCCTCGACGGAGACGATACGTTCGCGCCACGAGCGCGCCGCCGACGCCGTCGTGTGCTCGTGGCCGGTCCCGGCTGCGGATGCGTGCTCTCGCGCGCGCTCCTCATCCCCTCGCGAGACGAACAGGTGCACGGCGGCCCACATCAGCAGGATGAGCACCAGCCCCCCGGCGAACTCGGCTGCGGTGAACTCTGGCCCCAGGAAGATCCACAGCACGATCCCGAGCTCGAACACGAGGTTGGTCGAGGCAAACATGAACGCGATCACCGCCGGCAGCCCGGCGCCCTTCTGAAACGCGGACCTCGCGATGGCGATCGCGGCGTAGCTGCAGGAGGACGAGGCGGCTCCGAGCCCGGTGGCGCGAGCCGTCGCGGCCAGCCCCCAGCCGCCCATTACCCGCTCCATCTGGGCGCGTGCAACCCACGCCTGGACGATTCCCGAGAGGGCGAAGCCGAGGATGAGTGCCCACCAAACCTCCCAGGCCATCTGGAAGGCGTTGCCGAGAGCCTCACCGAGCGCTTCGACGACGTCGGCCACCGGCCAAGACTACCAATACCCCCCTCGGGTATCAGGCCGAGAGCGGCCGAAGGGTCGGCCGGCGCTGCCGGCCGACCCAGGTGCGACTCGTTAGAGCGGTCGGACGTTGACGGCCCGCGGGCCCTTGTCGCCCGGCTCGGCATCGAACGAGACCTTTGCGCCTTCGGCGAGCGACTTGAAGCCCTCGCCGACGATGCCGTTGTGATGGACGAATAGGTCCTTGCCGGGCTCGTCTGGCGTTACGAAGCCATAGCCCTTGTCATCGCTGAACCACTTCACGGTTCCGGTGGCCATTGCTGGTCCTCCAATCCTTGTGCTGCATACGCGGAGGACGATGTGAGGCAACGACCTACGGGCGCTGGCACGACTTCGCCGAGCCTGAGCCCGGCGCGAACGGGCGAGACGTTAGCACTGATGCGCAGGTTCCGGGCGACATTTCTGCCACGCCCCTTCGCCCGGCATTGACATCCACACCCGCGCCGACAAGACTCCGCGGCCTGGCATGAACCGGGAGCGCCGCCGTGCCCCATGCTGGTTCTTGCTGAATCAGCGAGGGGAATGATGGGGCTGAGGCGGGCTCCTCAGACCGTGGGGGAGCGCTTTGGGGGACGGTCGATGCCCGGTACTGAGCGGCGCGTGAAACGTCGCGTGACTCGCCGCGCTCCGCACCGGCGCTTCCCCACCAGGAGGTGGCAATGCGCGTTTCGCGCCTTACCGTATTGGTCGCACTGGTTGCGGCCGGGATCCTCGCTGTTTCACCTGCCGCGTCGGCGCGGCCGAGCAAGGTGGATCGGGCGACGGCCACGTTCGACTTCACGGACAACATCCGCCCGATCGGGTTCTCGTCGAGAGCGGTGCCGCTCGACAACCTGAAACCGAGGCAGGGCAGCTTCAACTCTGACCTCGCCTTCTGGGGCGACACGGCCGTACAGGGCACCTACGCCGGCTTCCGGCTGATCGACATCGACGATCCCGATGACCCGAAGGAGATCATCGACTGGGAGGACTGCGCGAGCCCGACCAACAGTGTCGGTAACCAAGGTGACGTGATCGTGTGGGGCGACCCGCAGGACAAGCGGAGGCAGTCGCTCGTCATCCGCTCGTGGAACTCGCCGACTCCCGCACCCAGGGATCCCAACAACAGTCCCGCCGGTACCGAGATCCCGGTCGGCGACCCGCGGCGGCTGACGCAGCCGGCCGCGTTCTGCGGCGACTGGCCGATGTTCCGGGTCCCCGGGACGCCAACGCATCCGGTCAACCCGCCGGCGGTCGATCGCGGTCAGGAGGGCGTGCACGTGATCGACGTCAGTGACCCGGAGGAGCCCGAGGTCGTCGCATTCGTCGACCTTCCGTGCGGGTCGCACACGGAGACGCTGGTGCCCGACCTCAGGAACAATCGCCTGCTGATCTACAGCAACCCCTCGGCCAACACGACGTTCGGATCGCCGCAGCCGGGCTCAGAGCCCGTCCACTGCCGAGGGTTCGACATCGTCGAGGTGCCGCTGGATGACCCGTCGGAGTCGCGGTATCTCCGCTTCGTGCCAACCGGCGAGCCGGGCATGCCGCCCGAGGAACTGCACCCGTGCCATGACACGGGCGTCATCCTAGGGAACGTCAAGAAGGTGGCGTGCGCCGGCGGCAGCGGTCCATCGGTCTGGACGGTGGACCCGGCCGAGGGCGGGTCGCTGGACAACCCGAAGTTCCTGTTCCACCGTGATCTGGGCACCCAGGTCGGCCACTCGGCCTCGTGGAGCTGGGACGGCGAGGTGCTGATCTTCGGCCATGAACCGGGGGGCGGCAGCGCGGCGCGGTGCCAGGCGACCAGCAGCACGCTGGATAGAACGCTGTTCTTCCTCGACGGGAACACCGGCGAGACGCTCAGCGAGTTCATACATCCGCGGCCGCAGACCTCCCTGGAGAACTGCACGTGGCACAACTACAACGTCGTGCCCACGCGCAGGGGGAATGTGCTGGTGGCCGGCAACTATCAATCAGGTGTCTCGGTCGTGGACTTCAGCGATCCCGAGAATCCCGAGGAGATCGCCTACGCCGATCCGGCGCCGCTGGTCAACCCGAACGACCCGAACGCGATCGAGCTCGGCGGCGACTGGTCGACCTATTGGTACGACGGGCACATCTACGAGAGCGACATCACGAGGGGGCTGATCGTCTGGAAGCTCAGCGACAGGGCGGTGTCAGGGGCAATGAAGCTCCGCCACCTGAACCCGCAGACGCAGGAGTTCTCGCTCCGACGCTGAGTCGATCGAGACCCGACAAGTAAACGAAGGAATCGTCGAGGGCGGCCGACCGGGGCCGCCCTCGGCGCGTTTAGTCGAGTTACGGTTGGGCCGTGGCCGCCGCACTGCGCCGCCGCTGGCGCCTTCTCGCCGTCGTCGCCGCGCTCGTCGTCGTGCTGCTCGTCGTGGTCGCCGTCGGCGCGGTCAGCTGGGTGTTCTCCTCCAAGCTCCTCGACCCCGACCACGAGCTCGGGCCCTACGGGATCGGCGTCGAGCGGGTGGAGGTCCGTGACCTGCCGGCCGGCCGCGGCGCCTACCGGGTCACGTTCGAGCACGACGAGACGAGCGCCCGGCCGGGCATCTACGGGCTCGACTATCCGGACGGTCATGCGATCGCCCGTGAGATCGTCGCCGATAAGAACGACGAGGTGACCCGCCTCGTCACCGACCCCCGCGGCGACCTCGAGGAGGGCACCAAGGTGGCCTTCGACGAACGGGTCTGGGAAGGCAACCCCCTGGCGACGCGCGGCGTTCCCTACCGGGAGATTGAGTATCGCTCCGAGCTCGGCGCGATGCCCGCCTGGCAGGTGGAGGGTCGCGGCGGCACTTGGGCGATCTTCGTCCACGGCCACAACATCACGCGTGGCGAGGGCCTCCGGGTGCTGCCGACGCTGCACCGCGCGGGCCTGCCCACCCTGCTGATCGCCTACAGGAACGACCCGGGCGCGCCCAGGAGCGAGGACGGGCTGATCCACCTCGGTGCGACCGAGTGGCGCGACCTGCAGTCGGCCGCCCGCCACGCGATGCGCGAAGGAGCCCGCTCGTTCGTGCTGCTCGGAGACTCGATGGGAGGCGCGATCGTGTCGGAGTTCATCCACCAGTCGCCCCTGGCCAGGCGCGTCCGCGCGCTGATCCTGGACGCACCGGTGCTCGACTGGAGCGCGGTGCTCGACCTCCAGGCCGACGAGCGCGGGCTGCCGACCTTCCTGGCGACGACGACGGAGTGGGCCGTATCGCGGCGGATCGACTTCGCCTGGAGCGCCTTCGACCAGATCGCGAGGGCGCGCGATTTCCACATGCCGATCCTGCTGTTCCACGGCACTCAGGACGACACCGTCCCGATCTCCTCCTCGGATGCCTTCGCCCGCGCCCTTCCCGCCCTCGTCACCTACCACCGGGTCCCGAGGGCGGGCCACGTCGAGTCGTGGAACGTCGGCCCGGCGCGCTACGAGCGGCGCGTGCGGGCGTTCCTCGCACGGGTTCTCCGGTAGGGGGGTACCCTCCGCGCCGTGCGCACCCACCGCGCGTGGCTGCTCCGGCTCAGGCGAACGCACTGGTTCAGCTGGCTGGCCTCGGCGGTCGGCCGGGTTCGGCCTCCGAGTTGACCCGGACGGCTTCGAGCGCCTGCTCCCTGGTCCGATACTCCTCCACCCGCACGATCGCCCCGCCGCGCACCCGCACGGCGTAGGTCTCCCTGATCTCCACCTCGATCCCGCTTCCCCGTCCGTGCACCACGCCGCTCGTGGGGACCACGACCCAGTCTCCGAGATCGATGTACTGCTCTGGCACGACCGTGCGCTCGAAGCGGTCGGCCCATGGCTCCGGCAGGGAGCTCACGAACCGCCTCACCTCCTCGAGGCCGCGATAGGTGCGCGAGTCCGGCTCGTCCTCGGCCGTCATCCATTCGGCGCGCGGGTCGAACGAGGCGAACGCGGCGTCGAAGTCGCCGCTCACGAACGCCTCGAAGCTCCGGCGCACCACCTCCAGGCTTCCCTCGGACATCGTCGGTCCCGACGCTACCTGGCGCAGCTCCACCATGTTGCGATCGCTCTCGGCTCCATGCGACCATGGCGGTCCTAGACCCACGGGAGGTGAGATGGACGAATCGCGACTGGCCTCGATCGGCCTGTTCTCGTCGCTGTCGAAGCGGGAGCGAAGCGAAATCGCCAACCGAGCCGACGAGATCGACGTACCGGAAGGGACCCATTTGGTGCGCGAGGGCGAGTTCGCCTACGAGTTCTTCGTCATCGAGGAGGGAGCGGCCGAGGTGCTGCGCGACGGCGAGCACGTCGCCGACCTGGGGCCCGGCGACTTCCTGGGCGAGATGGGCATCGTCACCCAAGCGCCGCGTAACGCGTCGGTCGTCGCTCGCGAGCCCACGCGGGTCATGGTCCTGAGCGAGCAGGACTTCCGCGGAGTAGCGCGCTCCTTCCCGACCGTGGCCGAGCGGATCAGGGAGGCCGTCCGGGAGCGCAGCGAGCCACTGGTCGGCTGATCGCTCGATTCGCAGGTCAGGGGCGCAGGTCGGGCAGGTCCCGCAGCTTGCGGATCTGGAACGCCGTGATCAGGTCACCGACCCCGTGGAAGAGCGCCCAGATCCCGGCGAAGACCAGCAGCGTGTAGACCTTCGTGATGAAGAACTGGCCGCCGGTCCAGAAGGCCAGGATGATCATTGCCACTCCCGAGATCAGGCCGAACCACCAAAGGTCGTTCGTGTCCCGCTCGGCGAACGCCTGGACAAGCCAGAAGATGCCCACCAGGAGGAAGAGAAAGCCGAGGATGTCGGCGATCCCGGCAAACGTGTCCTTCGGGCGGATCAACGAGATCACTCCGGCGATCACGAACAGCACGGCAAAGATCCACAGAATCCACTGCATGGCGCCGCGTGCGAGCGAGCCCAGGAAGAACTGCTGCACTCCGGAGACGAGGAACATGATCCCGATCAGCACGCCGACGGTGGTCACCGAGGCCTGGTCGAACTGAAGCACCACGAGCGCGACCACGATCCAGAACACGCCGAAGATGAGCCAGAGCCACCAGAGGTTCGCCATCTGGCGGAAGGGATCGGGTATGGCCGGACGTACCGCTGAACTCTCCATGTCGTGAATGATCCCGCGCGCGGCGGACGGCCGCCGTGCGACACTTTCACCAGGAGGGGCACACCATGGGACAAGAGGTCGCCGCGAAGGTCTTCAGCCGCGAGGACCGGCAGCGCTACCGGGAGAAGGTGCGCTCCAACCTCGACGTGTTCGCCCGCATGCTCGCGGAGGCGCGCTTCGACCCCGAGGTGCGCTCGTTCGGACTCGAGATCGAACTGAACCTGACCGACGACGCCGGCGACCCGGCGCTGGTCAACGCCGCGGCCCTCGAGGCGATCGCGGACCCCGACTTCCAGACCGAGCTCAGCCAGTTCAACGTCGAGATCAACGTGGCCCCGCGCCTGTTCGGCGGCCGGGTGATGTCCGACCTCGAGGCAGCGGTGCGCGGCAGCCTCAACGGCGCCGAGGAGAGGGCACGCACGGTGGGCGCCCACATGATGATCATCGGGATCCTCCCGACGGTCGACCAGGCACACCTGAACGCCGAGAGCTTCAGCGCCAGCCCGCGCTACGCGCTGCTGAACGAGCAGATATTCGCCGCCCGCGGCGAGGACCTCCAGATCTCGATCGCCGGCGTCGAACGGCTCTCCACGTACGCCGACACGATCGCGCCGGAGGCCGCCTGCACGAGCGTGCAGCTCCACCAGCAGGTGAGACCCGAGACCTTCGCTGCCTGCTGGAACGCGGCGCAGGCGATCGCCGGCGTGCAGGTGGCCATCGGCGCGAACTCACCCTTCTTCTTCGGTAGGGAGCTCTGGCGCGAGACGCGCATCGCCCTGTTCGAGCAGGCAACGGACACCCGTCCCGAGGAGCTGAAGGCCCAGGGGGTTCGGCCGCGCGTCTGGTTTGGCGAGCGCTGGATCACCTCGATCTTCGACCTGTTCGAGGAGAACGTGCGCTACTTCCCGGCGCTGCTGCCGGTGTGCGAGGCCGAGGACCCGGCCGAGATGCTGGACCGCGGGGAGACGCCCAGCCTGGCCGAGCTGCAGCTGCACAACGGGACGATCTACCGCTGGAACAGGCCGATCTACGACGTGTCGGGCGGCCAGCCCCACCTGCGCGTGGAGAACCGGCTGCTGCCCTCGGGGCCGACCGTGGTCGACATCTGCGCCAACGCGGCCTTCTACTACGGCCTCGTCCGCACCCTGGTGGCGGAGGAGCAGCCGCTCTGGTCGCGCATGTCGTTCTCGGCCGCGGAGGAGAACTTCCACGCCGGGGCGCGCGACGGGATCGAGGCGCGGCTCTACTGGCCGGGGATCGGCGAGGTGCCGGCCAGCGAGCTGGTGCTGCGCCGGCTGCTGCCGGCGGCCGACGAGGGGCTGGCGCAGGCGGGCATCGCGGCGGCCGACCGCGACCGGCTGCTCGGGGTGATCGAACGGCGCTGCGTGACGATGCGCAACGGCGCCGCCTGGCAGTCAGCCGCGTTCCATCGCCTCGACGGGGGCGACCGTCTCGAGGCGCTGCGCCAG
>DATDLN010000114.1:0-9768 GCA_036519295.1 Thermoleophilaceae bacterium | reverse complement strand
TGGAGATCTCCGACCCCGACGGTCGCGACCCGGCTCTAGGGCGACTAGAGGAGCAGCTCGAGGATGACGACGAGCCGGTGACGGCGGTCGAGAACCTGGAGGAGCGACTCGCGCTCGCCGCCGAGGGAGCCGACTACGACGCGGAAGACCCCGCGGTAGCGGTTGCGAGCGCCGTGGTCCTGTACCTGGCGTCGAAGGGAGGCCGGGCGAGCTACGACCGTGACCCGGACGAGCTGATCCGCCTCGCCGTCAGGGCCCAATGGCACGGCGACCCTCCGAGCTCCGTCGCCGACTGGCTCGGGGCCCGCTGATCATGACTTTGAAGCTCGCCGAGCGCGTCGCCACATCCCAAACCTGGCTGGACGGCCTGAGCGACCGGCTTCAGCCGGTTGTTCGCGAGGCCGTCGCCGGCACCGGCCGGCGCGGCGCCGACCTCCTCGACGGCGTTTGGCTCGGGGCGCCGCTCCACCCCGCGCTCACGGACGTGCCCGTCGGCGCGCTCACCGCGGCGGTGACGCTCGACGGCGCCGCAATCGCCACGGGCTCGCGGACGATCGAGAGGCAGGCGGATGGGGCACTGGCGGTCTCTGTGGCGGGCGCCCTGGCAGCCGCGACGACCGGACTCTCGGACTGGCGCTACATGCGCGGGGAAAAGCGCCGCCTGGCGGCGGCACACGGCCTCTTGAATGTCGTCGGCCTCGTCTTCAACGTGACCTCCCTGGGGCTGCGGTTGGGCGGCCGGCGCCGCGCGGGCCGCCTCAGCTCCGCCCTGGGATTCGCCGTGGCCGGTGCGGCCGCCCACTTCGGTGGAGAGCTCAGCTTCGGCATGGGGGTGCGAGTCAACCAGGCACAACCCGGGGGCGGTCCAAGCGAATTCGAGGCGGTGCTCGACGAGTCACAACTCCACGGCGCCTCTATGCACCGGGTGGATGTCGCGGGTGAAACCGTGCTCGTCACCCGCTCAGCGAGCGGCGATCTGTGCGCGATCGCGAACACGTGTAGTCACTTCGGCGGGCCGCTGGCCGAAGGCGAACGCGAGGGCGACATGGTTGTCTGTCCCTGGCACGGCTCTCGTTTCGACGTCTGCAGCGGTGAGGTCGAAGGCGGGCCCGCGGTCTTCCCGCAACCGCGCTTCGAAGCGCGTGCGCGCGACGGAAAGATCGAGGTCCGCCGGGCGGGCTCGTAGCGCAAGACCCGTGACACACCAGAGGAACCTGACCGCGCTTCCGAAGCCGGTGTCCCAACACGCGCACAACGCCTGGGCGGTGACAAAACCGCCGACACGAGCTATAATTTAACTGTTAGCGAACAATCTAAAGGAACGATAGCACACTTGGATAGCACTACACGCAATGTCTCCCTCGGGGCGGCCCGAGCGAGCCACAGCGCTGTCGCTGACAGCAGGGAAACAAGGCGTCAGCGCAGGCGCCGTGAAGCCCACACGGCCGGGACGAAGGCGACCGACGCCACCGGCGACGCGCTCGGCCAGTTCTTCCGGCAGGCATCGCGGGTCTCGCTGCTGACCGCCGACGAAGAGGTGGAGCTCGCGAAGCGGATCGAGCGCGGCGACCTCGAAGCCAAGGAGCGGATGATCAACTCGAACCTGCGGCTGGTTATCTCCCAGGCGCGCCGCTTCCAAGGTCAGGGGCTCCCGATGGGCGACCTGGTCCAGGAGGGCATGCTCGGCCTAATCCGGGCCGTGGAGAAGTTCGACTGGCGTAAGGGCTTCAAGTTCTCGACCTACGCCGTCCTCTGGATCAAGCAGTCGATTCAGCGCGGGCTGGCGAACTCAGGCAGCACGATCCGGATCCCGGTCCACATCGGGCAGCGCGAGCGCAAGGTGAAGAAGCACGAGCGCGAGCTCGCCGTGAAGCTGGGGCGCCAACCGACCGACGCGGAGATCGCGGCGGCGACCGGGCTCCCGGAGGAGCGGGTGCGCGAGGCGCTCGAGCTCACCAAGCACCTGGCGAGCCTCGACCAATCCATCTCCGAGGACAGCGAGACCTCCCTCGGCGACCTGCTACCCAGCGACCGCCCCCAGCCCGAGGAAGAGGTCGTGAACGCCCTGGGCGACGCGCGGGTCCGCGAGCTGGTCGGACGGCTTCCGCACGAGGAGCGCGACCTGATCACGCTCCGTTTCGGACTGGCGGGCGACGAACCCGCCTCGCGGCGCGACGCCGGGACGCAGCTCGGCCTGAGCACCGAGCACACCCGGCGGCTCGAGGAGCAGGCGCTGCGCCGCCTCGCCGAGAGCGGCGAGCTCGAAGAGCTGCGCCGGGCGGCCTAGCACAACAACACCGAGGGAGCGGCACGCCGGCGCCTCCCGCTCCTCCGCCCTCCGTACGCACGCGCAGCCGAAGCTGGTCGTCAGGCGACCCTGAAGCGTTACCACCAGGGGCTCTCGACGGCGCGCTCGGTGCCGCCCGTTTCGTCGAGCGCGTCGAGCGCGGCCATGTCCTCGTCGGACAGCGCGAAATCGAAGATCTGGGCGTTCTCCCCGATTCGGTCGCGGTGCGTCGACTTCGTGATCACGACGAGATCCCGCTGCACACACCACCGCAGAAGCACCTGGGCCGGCGTCCGCCCGGCACGCTCTGCGGTCTGCCGCACACGCTGGTCCGAGAGATGCCGCCCGGTGCCGAGCGGGCTGTAGGGCCTCGAGCGCCACATTGTGCTGCTCGCATGCCTGGAGCAGCTTCCGCCGGTTCTCGAACGGGCTGAACTGCACCTGATTCACAACCGGGGGAGTGCGGGCGACCGACATCAGCTCGTCGAGCTCGCTCACACTGAAGTTAGAGACGCCGATGGAACGCGCATAGCCGCGTTCCTGCGCAGCTTCCATCCCGGGCCAGGCCCAAGTCGGCCCACCCTGCGGCCAGTGGATGATGTAGAGGTCCAGCTGATCGACTCCCAGCCGTTCGAGGCTCAGCCGCGCCTCGGCCTCCGCGTCCTGTTGCCCCGGGTCGAACTTGGTGGTGATGAACACCTCCTCGCGCGGCTCGCCGCTGTCGCGCAGCGCGCGGCCCACGCTCTCCTCGTTGCCATAGGCCTGCGCGGTGTCCACGTGGCGGTAGCCGAGCTCGAGCGCCCAGCGAACCGCGTTCTCGGTCTCCGGCCCGTGCGGCACCTGCCAGACGCCAAGGCCGAGAAGAGGGATCTCGTTGCCGTCGGCCAGCACGCGTGCGCGCCCATCCGCGGTCACTGTTCCGGCCGTCATCGGTGCTCCTCGTCCAGGGGAAGCGGCACCTCGATCTTACGGCGGGCGAGGTTCTGCCCGGAGCAGCCGGTCGACCCTACGTCAACGCTGCGAGGCACGACGACTCGTACGAGGTAGAGACCTTGTTTGCCGCCCTGGAGCGAGCCGCGACGTCCTAAACGACAAGAGCCTCCGAGTATTCGTGCGACGCGCGCGGAGTATGGTCGCCCGAGCATGGTTGCGGCCCGCTCCTCCGCATCCGCCATCCGCGTCGAGGGCGTGACCAAGCGCTTCGGCGCGACGATTGCGCTCGCGGGGGTCGACCTCGACGTCGCGGAGGGGACGGTCTTCGCACTGCTCGGACCGAACGGAGCCGGGAAGACCACGCTGGTTCGCGTGCTCGCGACCCTGCTCGCGCCGGACGCAGGGCGCGCCGAGGTCTTCGGGCGTGACGTGGTGCACGAGGCCGCGGCCGTTCGCCAGCTGCTCGGGCTCACGGGACAGTTCGCTGCCGTCGACGAGATCCTCACGGGACGGGAGAACCTCCAGATGTTCGGCCGCCTGTTCGACCTCTCGAAGGACGAGGCGCGGCGGCGGGCGGCCGAGCTGCTCGAGCGCTTTGAGCTCGCCGACGCTGCCAACCGCCCGGCACGCACGTACTCCGGAGGGATGCGCCGCAGGCTCGACCTCGCGTCGAGCCTGCTCACGTGTCCGCGGATCCTGTTTCTCGACGAGCCCACCACCGGGCTCGATCCGCGCAGCCGCAACGAGATCTGGGCAATCGTCCGGGAACTCGTCCGCGAGGGGACCACGATCATGCTGACGACCCAGTACCTCGAGGAGGCCGACCAGCTCGCCGAGCGGATCGCGGTGATCGATCAAGGGCGGGTGATCGCGGAGGGGACCGGCAACGAGCTCAAGGATCGCGTCGGCGGACAGCTCCTCGAGGTCGAGCTGACCAGCGCCGCTCGACGCGACGAGGCGCAGTCCGTGCTCGCGGGCGTGGGCTGCGGCGATCCAAAGCCGGGCGAGCGCCTGGACCAGCTCACGCTTCCCGCGCCCCGCGACGGTCTCGAGCTGATCGAGGATGCCGCTTCGGCGCTACGTCATGCGGGGATCGGGGTGAGCGACCTTGGGCTGCGCCGCCCGACGCTCGACGACGTCTTCCTGCAGCTCACGGGCGCGCCGCCGGGCGAGGACGGCGCCGCCCCGGAGGCGTCCGGGAGCCCGGGCGCGCCGCCGGCGACTCCGGCGAAGCACGGCCCGAGGACGTTCCTGGAAGTTCACCGTCCCTCGCTGCGAGCGCTGCGTTCAGCGGTCACGGATGCACGTGTTGTCACCGGGCGCAACCTTCGCCACTTCGTTCGCCAGCCCCAGTTGCTGATCTTCTCGACGATCCAGCCAATCATGTTCGTCCTGCTGTTCGCCTATGTCTTCGGCGGCGCGGTTGAGGGCTCGCTCCCAAACGGGGTTGACTACATCGACTTCCTGCTGCCCGGCATCTTCGTGCAGTCGGTCGCCTTCCGCGCGACGCAGACCGCCGTCGGCCTGTCCGAGGACCTAGAGCGCGGGGTAATCGACCGCTTCCGCTCGATGCCGATGGCACGCTCGGCGGTGCTGATCGGCCGCACCTCGGCCGACCTCGTTCGCAACGTCCTGATCATCGGGCTGATGACGGTGGTCGGCTACGTGGTCGGCTTCCGCTTCGGGGCCGGACTGCTGGACGCGATCGCGTGTGTCGCAGTCGTCAGCGCGTTCGGGTTGGCCCTCAGCTGGCTCTTCGCGTTCGTGGCGCTGACGGTGCGCGGCGCGGAGGCGGCGCAGTCGGCAGGCTTCGTGGTGATCTTCCCGCTCGTGTTCGCGAGCTCCGTCTTCGTGCCGGTCGCGAGCATGCCGGACTGGCTGCAGGCGATCGCGGAGGTGAGCCCGGTCACGCTGACCGCGAATGCTGCCCGCACCTTCGCACTCGACGGTGGCGTGCCGGGATCGCTCGCGGGGGCAGCCGCCTGGATCATCGGTCTGCTCGCGATCTTCATCCCGCTGTGCGTATGGCGATATCGGCGGATGAGTTGAGCCTGCGATGTGCTGATCTCACTGCGAAGCGGTAGCCAAGGTCGAGACGCGCATCGGACGAGCGCTACCCTCCGGCCAGATCTACGACGGAGCGACGATTACGCTCGACGCCCACCGAGACGACCTCACTGTCATCGGGCGCAACCCGGGGTCTGCGGAGGACGCGGTACCGGAGACCGGGGAGGCCGCCGCCTGATGGCGGCCCTCGCGGTCCGCTATGGGATTCCGGCCGTTCTCGTGCTCGCAGGGCTGGTGTGCCTGTTGGGGTTGCCGTCCGGAAGCAGGTTCGAGGCGTGGGCCCTGTTCACCGGTGCCGGCTGTCGGTCCTCCTCTTGAACATGCTCTTTCGGATCGGCCTCCAGGGAGACGTCGATCGTGACCGTGAGGCCGCGGCGCGCGTCTACTTCGAGGAGCACGGAAGGTGGCCTGACGAGGAGGTGCGTCCTACCGGGCGGCGCTGGCGCCTCCGCGAGGGCATCGCGACGCCGGAGTCCGAGGCCGCGGAGGCCCGAACGCGTAAGCGTGAGGAAGCGACCTCGGCCGACCCGCCCGACGCGCCGCCGCGATGATCGGCGTCGAGGTCACCGCCGCTCGGACGATCCCACGAGACGAGGCCCGGGCCGCCGCCGAGAGGTTGTCGTCCTTGGACCGCTACGCCAGCCGGCCGCTGACCGGAGCTCGGCTCACCCTCCGCCAGGGAAGCCCACACTCCGATCGCCCCTACGTCGCCGACGCCAGCGTGGTGTTCGACGGCCGTGTGCTCGCCGCGCATGCGGCCGGCCACTCGCCGCTCGAGGCGGTTCCTGTACTTCATCGACGCCGCAGACGGGCGCGGGAAGGTCCTCTACCTCCGACACGACGGCGACTACGGGCTCGTCGAGCCGGAGTGAGCCGCCACGGGGTCCGCTAGATCGGGTCGCCCGCGGCGTGGCCGAGCTCGTCAATCTCGCCGAGACGACGGTAGTCAAGTCGGGCAATGGGTTCTGCGTTGCGTTGCGAGACGGTGGCCTTCCGATAACGGGAGACCATCCGCTTGGTGTCTACCTCGACGACTGCAGGCATCTGCGGGGCCACGAGCTTCGGGTAGGCGGACAGCCGCCTCGGCTGCTTATCTCATCCGACGCCGCCGGCACCGCGGCCGCGTTCGAGCTCACGAACCCGGATCTGATCCTCGCCACCGGGATGGTGCTGCCGCTCCAATCGCTGCGAGTGCGGGTCGAGCGCCGGATGCTGCCCGGGGCCATGATCGACCGGATCACCGTGCGTTCCCACGCACGGGAGCGGATCGATCTCGAGTTGGAGCTGCTTCTGGACGCGGACTTCCGGCCCATGCTCGAGGTTCGCGGTCTGGTCGACGCTGCGGCGCGCGAGGTGCGCCGACAAGTGCGCGGTCACACGCTCAGATTCGCCGCGATCGGTCTGGACGGCCGCGAGCGATCGACGCTGGTCACGTGTGCGGGCGCCGTGGCGAGCGAGGACGGACGGCTCTGCGTCCTCCTGCCGTTCGAGCCGGGCCAGGAGCACACCCTGGACGCACGTTTCGAGTTGTCGCAGCCCAACGGGGCTACCCCAGCCCCGGCCGCGGGCGGCGAGCGGCTCGACGATCGCCTGTCGATGACCCGTGCGGGGGCCGAGGCCGACGCGTGGCTGGCTGACCGGCCCCACTTCGAGCTCGACGCCGAGCTCGTGGATCGGGTGCTGCGCCGCTCGCTGCTCGACTTGCGGCTATTGGCCTCGGAGCTCGACGGCCAGCGCTACTACGCGGCCGGCGTACCGTGGTATGCGACGCTGTTCGGGCGCGACAGCATCATCGCGGCGCTGCAGATGCTCGCCTTCGACCCTTCGATGGCCGGGGAGACGCTGCGACTGCTCGCCGGGCGCCTGGGCACGAAGCTCGACGACGCGCACGACGAGGAGCCCGGCAAGGTGCTGCACGAACTGCGCCTCGGCGAGCTGGCCGAGCGGCAGCGGACGCCTCTGGCGAAGTACTACGGCACGATCGACGCCACTCCCTTGTTCCTATGCCTGCTGTGCGAGCACGCCGACTGGACCGGCTCGCTCGAGCTGTTTCGGGAGCTGCGGCCACAGATGGACGAGGCGCTGCGCTGGATCGACGAATACGGCGACCTCGACGGCGACGGCCTCCTCGAGTACCGCTGCCGATCGCCCGCCGGGCTCGAGAATCACGGCTGGAAGGACTCCCGGGACGGCGTCGTCGACGAGCGAGGGCGGCCGCTTCGTGCTCCGATCGCGCTCGTAGAGGCGCAGGGGTACGCGCTGGCAGCGAAGCGGCGCCTGGCTCGCCTGTTCGAGATCGACGGCGATCCCGTGCGCGCGGGGGAGCTGCGGGCCGGCGCAGCCCGCATCGCGAGCGGTCTCGAGCGCTTCTGGCTCGCCGACCGAGGCTTCTATTCGATGGGCCTCGACGGCGACAAGCGGCCCAGCCGCGCCCTGGCCTCCAACCAGGGGCACCTGCTCTGGGCGGACGCGATTCCCCACCGGCGGGCCGCCGCCATCCGTGACGCGCTCACCGGCGCCGCGGCGTACTCCGGGTGGGGAGTGCGGACGCTCGCTGCCGAGGAACGTGCCTTCAACCCCGTCGGGTACCACACGGGAACGGTCTGGCCACACGACAACGCCTTTTTTGCGCTGGGCCTTCGCAGGTACGGTTTCGACGAAGCCTCCCTGCGGATCTTCGAGGACCTGCTCGACGCGGCCTCGAACTTTCCCGACTATCGCCTGCCGGAGCTGTTCGCGGGGTTCTCGCGCACCGACTACGAGAACCCGGTGCCCTACCCCGTCGCGTGCAGCCCTCAGGCGTGGGCGGCCGGGGCGCTGCCCTCCATGCTGATCGCCGGCCTGGGGCTTGTCCCGGACGGTCTCGAGCGGACGCTGCATGTCCGCCGTCCCTCGCTCCCCCGCCACATCCGCCGGCTGGCGTTGGAAGGGCTCCGTGTCGCGGACACCCGCGTCGACCTGCTCTTCGAGCGCGTCGCCGAGCGGGCGGACCGCGTCGCGCTCACCGACGCGCGCGTCGACGGCGACCTCCACGTCGTCATCGACCCCACCCGCTCCGCACGATGAGACCGGGCGCCCTCGCCGATCTCGGCAGAACGACCGGCCAGGCTCACGCCGGCATGTGAATGGGCCGGCGGAGGCCGTCGCCACTCGCGGTGCGTGCATAGACCACTTGCCGCCCCTCGCGGCGTCTCGCCACGAGCCCGGCGCGCCGCAGCACACCCAGGTGATCGCTCACACTGCCCGGACTCACCTCCAGGCGTTGCGCGAGCTCCAGAGTGGATGCCGGGCGCTCCAGCTCGAGCAAGATCCGGGCGCGTCGACGGCCCACCAAGGATTCCAGTCTCTCGTCGCGTCGCCCATCCGGCGCCCAGAGGTCGGCGATTCCCACGGGGGGATAGACGAGCGCCGGGTCCACGGTGAATCCGTCCGCGGCCAGACGATTGGCCAGGTGAATGCAGCAGGGACGAGCAGGAGCCCTCGACCGGCCAGTTCCACGTCGGCGGGCGCCTTCTTCGTCGGGTGCACGCACAAGGTCCCGCCGTCCCATATCACGGTCGGATGCAGCCCCGTGAAGGCCGCCTCGGCCCCGACGGCGACCAGGCGGCGCGCCCGCGAGGCGATTTCGGATTCGAGCGTGGCCGAGAGGCGGGGCCACCAAGGGGCCAGGGCTGCTTCCCAGAAGGCCTGCATCTGGTCGACGAGCTCGTGGAGCGCTCGGTTGGCATCGTCGATGAACGGGTGCCCGGCCAGCGGAACCCCGCGTGGGTAGGTGCGCGCGATCTCGGCGGCGACTTGATCGAGCGGCGTCGCCAGCACGCGGTCCAGCTCGTCCCCGACCTCGGCACGCGGCGCGGCCGGCGGCGGTCCGATGAATACCGACAAAAGGGAGTACCGAACGGAGCCGCAACATCGCGTAGGGAGAGGTCGAGGTGCTCCGTGTGCGGCCTCGCATTCCGCCCAGGGCCGGTGAAGCGAATAGCGCCGGGGATCGCGAAGCGCGTTGACGGCACCCACCAGCTCCATGAGCGGCGCGATCGCGAATCGGGTTCTCAGGAGGTCACGTTGGCCGAAGCGGTAACGGACCATGGATTCAGGCTATTCCGAATCTTTTGGCCGGAGCCGGCCACATCGAGCTATGAATCGGCCACAGGCGAGCGATCGGAGCACCCGATGGGCAAGGTGAACTTCGACATCAGCATGTCTCTCGACGGGTGCATGACGGCGGCGAACCAACGCCCCGAAGAGCCGATGGGAGACGGTGGCGAGCGCCTCCACGAGTGGGCGTTCGGCAACGATGAGCGCGACCGCGAGGTGCTCACGAGCGGGTGGAGAGCGGGTGGAAGGTACCGGCGCGGTTATCGCCGGCCGGCGCACGTATGAGGACTCGCTGCCCTGGTGGGGCGCCGACGGTCCGACCGGCCAGGCCCGCGTGCCTGTCTTCGTCGTCTGTCACGACGTGCCCGAGGACACTCCGGTAG
>DATDLN010000113.1:0-6468 GCA_036519295.1 Thermoleophilaceae bacterium | reverse complement strand
CCCGGGTAGAGTCCGAGTTTGGAGGAGCGCTCGTCGCCTATGCGTCTGATGGTGGAACCGACTGAGGGGCCGGTTGACGATTCGCCGGCGATCACGGTGACCGAGGCGCCCCCCGGGGCAAGGGTGACCCTCGAGGTGCGGACCGTCGACGCGGCTGGCCATCGCTGGCGCTCGGCGACGAGCTTTCATGCTGGCGAGGACGGCGTCGTTGATCCATCCCGCGATCCGGCTGTCGGTGGCCCGCTTGACGGGGTGGACCCCACGGTTGCTTTCTGGGCGATGGAGTTTGCGAGCGACGATGAGGCCCCGGTCGCGTTCGTGGCGCCGGCCGACCGGCTCGAGTACGTGCTCGAGGCGCGCGCGGATGGCGAAAGTGCCTCGATGCGGATCGTCCGTCGTTGGATGGCGGGCGGGGTCCGGCGCGAGCGGCTTCGCGGCGACGGGTTCTCGGGGCCGCTGTTCTTGCCGGCCGGAGGCGACGCCGCGCCCGCGGTGCTGCTCGTCCCTGGCTCGACCGGCGTCGGAGCGTTGGAGCCCGAGGCGGCGCTGCTCGCCTCGCACGGCTACTGCGCCTTCGTCGCCGGATACATGCAGGAGGAGGGACTTCCGCCCTCGCTTCGCGAGATCCCGGTCGAAGTGCTGCTGACCGCGGCCGAGGCGCTCGCCGCTCACGCGGGCGTGGACAGCGAGCGGATCGGCTGGATAGCCGCCTCGGTCGGCACGCAGGGCGCCCTAGCGGCCCTCGCCCTCGCCGACGCGCCTCGGGTTCGCGGCGCCGTCGCGATCGCCCCCAGCAGCGTGGTCTGGCAGGCGCTGCCCGAGAACGGGCGCCCACCGAAGACGGCCGCCTGGGCTTACGGCGGCCGGCCGCTTCCGTGGCTTCCCATACACGGAGAGCGCCTGATCCCAGAGATCGTCCGTCACCAGATCCTGGAGCGCTTCTCCCGCCACCCGCGGCCCCGTGCGCTCCACATGCGGCCCGCCTACGAGCCGTCGCTTCGCGACCGGGATGCCGTCACGCGAGCCTCGATTCCGGTCGAGCGGATCGACTGCCCGCTGCTAGTGGTGAGCGGCGATGCCGACGAGATGTGGCCCGCCAGCGAGATGTCCGAGTCGATCATCGAGCGACGCCGAAGCCACGGGGCCGGCTCCGAAGACCGACAACTGCAATGCGCACACGCGGGCCACTTCATCCGCCCGCCGATCACCCCGACGACGATCCCCTGGAGCGCCGATCTCGTCTCGGGCGGCACGGCCCAGGGAAACGCCCACGCCCAGGCCACGGCCTGGGCCGCCCGGCTGGAGTTCCTCGCCCAGCACCTCAGCCCGCCACCGAACTGAGCGAGGGAATGGAGACGCGTCGGCCGGCCGCGCGCCTCGGTTCCAACCGTCAGGGCAAGGCGGCCGCGAGGCGCCGGGGGATCCAGTCTCCCTCAACTACTGCCTTCGCGAGGGAGGAGGCGTCTTCGCGGAGGCGGCGCTCGCTACCGGCTTGGACGACCTACGAGCACGTTGTCCGGCCGGGCGCGGACGACCGCAATCGCTGGACGAAGCGGGCACGAGTCGCCCCGCGACTCGGACTCCTCCTGGTCGTCCAACGCAGGAGCGCGAACGCCGCGCGACTGGGCTCCTGCTTGTGCTCTTGAGCGGCCGTGGTTCAGCACCTCGAGCCCGGGCCCGCCGGTTGGCGGGGAGCCGGGTTCGCGGCAGCCGGATGGCATTAGCGACGCAGTCAGAAGGGCGCTCTGGCGGGCTTGGAGGGGTCCCGCTGGTGTCGGTGGCGGTCACGCGCGCGCCGGGGACGGCGGGCGAGCAGCGCGGCCGCCACCCCAACCGGCACCAGCCGCGCGAGGCGCCGTCGCTACGTTCGCCTGGGTGTGACTCAGATTCCTCCGTGCAGTGGCCAGCGGGTGGAGCCGCGCGAGCGGCGCGCCGGTCCTCGCCGCGGGCGGCCACGGCGGCGCCGACCGCGGCCCGCGGCCGCGGCGAGCAGGATCGATACGAAACGACGCGTGGTGATCATGGTTGGGTCCTTCGGCGGTTAATGGGGGTGGGAGGGTCAGCCGGCGCGCGCGAGCTCGGCGGCGCCGAACCGACGGGCGCGGAACCGGTCCATCGGGCCGTCGCCGCACCGGACGGCGAGGTCGAAGCTCGTTTGAGCGCTTACAGATCCAGGTGCATGCGGCGAGCTTCACCACGGCGGCCGTGCGCGAGAAGGGACCGCGCCGCGAGAAAGCGCCTGCCGGAGGTCAACGGCGGTGCGGCTAACCCCGAGGGGCGTGCCAGGCGCTGTCGAGCACGAGCACAGCGTCCCGATACGCGCCTCGCCGCCGCCGTCAATCGCGGCCGCTCGATCCCGAACCGCTGGTCGGACGCGCGGTCGGCCGATCGCGCAACCGCCGGCCGGCCGGCTCAATCCCGTCAGTCGCGCACGATCGCGTCGCCTGTCGGACGTTCTGGCCGCCGCGCACCGTCACGGCGTTCACGCCGAGCCGAGTGTGATGGCGAATACGTCGATCCCGGCCGGGTCCTACACCGGCACGGTCGCGCTAGCGCCGCCGGAGACGATCACCGCCCGCCCGTCGAGCTCGCCGACCGAGACGCCGTCGTCGCCTTACTTACGGCCGTCCCGCGCTACGCGCGCGTGATGCGGCGCGAGCCGCTCGGGCTGTACGCGAGCGGCGCGTGGTTCGCCCTGACCGCCTTCCGGGTAGTCTCCAGGTTCGTCGCCAGGGGAGCAATCATGTTGCAACGAGTCCCGCGCCTGCGCCTGTTCGCGGCGGCACTGCTGTCGGTAATCGCCGCGCTGTCCTTCGCCGGCCCTGCCAATGCAAAGCCGCCAGCGCCCGGCGCGCCGGGCGCCATCCATGTCTGGGCTCCCGCGGACAAGCACGGCTTCGGCACCGCCGAGCAGCTCGCGAGCAAGGCCTGGTTCACGCTGCGGCAGGGCTCGCTGAGCGAGATCTACTACCCGGACCTCAGCACTCCGGGCTTCCGCGGCCTGCAGTTCGCGGTCAGCGACGGCAGGGGGTTCCTCCAGCGCGAGACGGTCGACGACGACCCGCGCCACATCGAGCCGCTCGCACAGGGCGTGACGTCGCGCGTCGAGCCGGTGGCGGGCTCGCTCGCATACCGCCAGGTGACTCAGGGCACCGGCTGGCGTCTGACCAAGACGTGGATCACCGATCCCGCGCGCGCGACGGTGCTGGCGCGCGTCCGGTTCGAGTCGCTGACCGGCAAGCCGCTCAGGCTCTACGTGCTGGCGGATCCGGCGCCGGGCAACGACGGCAACGACGACCGCGGGGTCGGCTCCGACGGACAGCTGGTCGGCTACGACGACGTCGCGGCGAGCGGCGTAGCGGCGACGCCGGCGATGGGAGCGACGACCAGCGGCTACCGCGGCAGCGAGAGCGATCCCTGGATCGACCTCCAGGACGGCCACATGAGCAACTACGACGCTACCGAGCCCGGCAACGTCGTGCAGGGCGCGCGCACCGCGCTCAACGGGAAGACCGGCAGCCAGACGATGACGCTCGCCATCGGCTTCGGCGCGAACCCCGCCTCCGCCCGTGCCACTGCGACCCAGTCGCTCGCCGCGGGGTTCGCGGCGGCGGAGACCGCGTACAACGCCGGCTGGCTCGCGTACCGCGCCTCGCTGAGCGACGCGCCCGAGAGCGTGGGATCGGACGCGCGGCTGCGGCTCCTTTACGACCAGTCGCTGCTCGTGCTGGCCGCTTCCGAGGACAAGACCTACCGCGGCGCATCGATCGCGGCGCCGAACATGGCCTGGATCTGGGGCACGATGACGCTCGAGCCCGAGCGGCGCTTCTCCGGCCCATACCACCTCGTGTGGCCGCGCGACCTCTACCACGTGGCCACCGCGCAGAAGGCGGCGGGCGACGATGAGGCGGCCGGCCGCCTGCTCGACTACCTGTGGGAAGTCCAGAAGGCGGACGGCTCCTGGTGGCAGAACACGTTCGTCGACGGCACGGAGAAGTGGACGACCGAGCAGCTCGACCAGACGTCGCTCCCGATCGTGCTCGCATGGTGGCTGGGACGTATGGGGCCATCGGATTGGGACAACGTTGAGCGGGCCGCCGACTACCTGGTCGCGAACGGACCGCGGAGCGACCAGGAGCGCTGGGAGAACCAGGACGGCTACTCCCCCAACACGATCGCCACCGAGATCGCCGGCCTGATCTGCGCCGCGGACATCGCGCGCAAGAACGGCGCGACGGGCAAGGCGGACGACTACGAGGCGCTCGCCGACTCCTGGCAGCAGAGCGTCGAGGGCTGGACCGCCACCACGAACGGCCCGTACTCGCCCAAGCCGTACTACGTCCGCGTGACCAAGGACGGCAACCCGGACGACGGGAGCACGTACAACCTCGGCGACAACTTCAACCGCCCGGTCGACGAGCGCGAGATCGTCGACAACTCGTTCCTCGGCCTGGTGCTGTTCGGCGTGAAGAAGTGGAACGACCAGACGATCCTCAACTCGCTCGACGTCGGCGACGGCAACGAGACGACGCCCTATCCGCTGAAGGTCGACACGCCGAGCGGTCCGGTCTGGCACCGGTTCACGTACGACGGCTACGGCGAGCAGGCCGACGGGCGCGATTGGGACCTGTTCTTCGACAACCCGGCGCGCCAGACGCGAGGTCGCCTCTGGCCGCTGCTCACGGGCGAGCGCGGCGAGTACGAGCTGATCTCCGGGCGCAGCGCGAATCCGTTCCTGCGCACGATCGCCAACACCGCCAACGACGGCCTGATGCTGCCCGAGCAGGTGTGGGACGACCAGCCGCCCCCGGGCGAGAGATCCGGCAAGGGGACACGCTCGGCGACGCCGCTGGCGTGGACGCATGGCCAGTTCGTTCGCCTCGCGTGGTCGATCGACGCCGGCCTTCCGATCGAGCGCCCCTCGATCGTCGCCTGCCGCTACCAGCAGGAGCTGTGTCCGTGACCCGCGCTTAGCTTAGGCCGCCAGCGTGAGCCGGCCGCTCGCCGGACTCAGCGGCCGGTCGAGCGGCGACCACGACGGTCGCCGGCTGATCACCCGCAGGAAGCTGCCGCGCCCGCGGCCCGCCGCGGGCTTCGAAGGCGACGAACGACTTGTCCGCGGCAGACGCGACCCCCGCCTCGTTGAAGGTCCGGCGCTTCGGAGGAACCGTTCTCTGACGTGCCTGGCACCCCCGCTCAGGCGGACGCGCAGGCACCTTGGTCAACGACGACGAGACGCTCGCTCGGACGAAGTGCAAGCGCGGTGGGCTCGAAGCCGGGTCGTGACCGCATCCGGCTTATTGCGATAGCGCCGACGCCGAGCCCCATCGCTGGCGCAAGGGGACGAGCACGGGGCGTGTCGACTGACGATCGGCTCACGCTCGCTTCCGTCAGCAATTGCGGAAGCGCGGACGTTGTCGTCCGTCACGGCCGCTGGTCGTCGTGTCGGGTGGCCGGGGGCGTTGCAGCCCGCGGCTCCCTCGGATCCCGGCGTGACAGTCTCCCGTCACCGGGCTCTTCTGATCAGCCGCAGGAGCGGACGACGCTCCAGTGGGCGAAGAGGCCGGGTTCTCTTGCGAGCAGCCCGGTCCACCACCGGCTGAAGCGTTTGTGGGTCCGCAGTCGTTTGTACTTTCTCCCGGCCCAGCGCCTCAGGTAGGTGTTGACGCGCTTTAGGAGGGGATCGAGCGCGGTTCGGTAGAACCGGCCGTAGTAACGGATCCACCCGGCGATGATGGGGTTCAGCCATCTCGCCAGGCCATCGAGCGATAGGTCGGTGCGCCGGTGGATCCGCAGTTCGCGGAGCCGGGCGCTTTTGGCCTTCAGCGCCTCGGGGCTGATCGCCGGCAAGAATCCGGTGAAGTTCCGGCCGTTCTTGCCGCGCGCCCCCCGTGCCCGGAAGGCGTACCCGAGGAAGGTAAACGAGGTGTGCTCGTGCTCTGCCCGGCGCCGACCGTCCCTGCAGTAGACGATCCGCGTCTTGTCCGGGTGCAGCCGCAAGCCAACCTCGCTGATCCGCGCGGCAACCCGGCCGAGCACGTACTCGGCCTGTCTCCTGCTCTTGCAATGCACGACCGCATCGTCGGCGTAGCGCTCAAACGGGCAGCTCGGGAAGTTCCGGGCCATCCACGTGTCGAACGCGTAGTGCATGAACAGGTTCGCCAGGATCGGCGAGACCGCCGACCCTTGCGGAGTTCCCCTGCGGCGCTGCTCAAGGGCGCCATCGGGATGCTCGAGCGGGGCGGCCAGCCACCGCTCGACATGCACCAGCACCCAGCGGGCGTCGGTGACCGCCTTGACCGCCTTGACCACGAGGTCCCACGGCACCTCGTCGAAGAACTTCTGGACGTCGAGATCGATCACCCAGTCGTACTTCCAGCACCGCCGCCGGCATGCCGCGAGCGCGTCGTGGGCCGATTTGCCCGGCCGATAGCCATAGGAGTCCGGGTGGAACCTATGGTCCGCCCG
>DATDLN010000112.1:0-19373 GCA_036519295.1 Thermoleophilaceae bacterium | reverse complement strand
AACGAGGAGGCCTACCTCTTCCAGAAGCTGATCCGGGCCGGCTTCGGCACCAACAATGTCGACCACTGCACGCGCCTCTGCCACGCGTCGAGCGTGGCGGCGCTGTTCGAGGGCGTCGGCTCGGGCGCGGTGTCGACGACCTACGGCGACATCGTCAACTCCGACCTGGCGATCCTCGCCGGCACCAACACGACCGCCAACCACCCCGTGGCTTCCTCGTTCTTCAAGCAGGCCAGGCGGCGCGGCACCACGCTGATCGTGGTCGATCCCCGGCGCGAGAAGATCGCCGACCACGCCGACATCTACTGCCAGATCAAGCCGGGCACCGACGTCGCCTTCTACAACGGCGTGATGCACGAGATCATCTCCGAGGACCTCGTCGACCGCGAGTTCATCGCCCAGCGCGTGACGAACTACGGCGAGCTGGCGAAGGTCGTGAAGCAGTACCCGCCCGACCGCGCGGCCCAGATCTGCGGCATCGAGGCGGACACGATCCGCGAGGTGGCGAGGCTCTGGGGCGAGGCGGGCACGGCGATCATCTTCTGGGGCATGGGGATCTCCCAGCACACCACCGGCACCGACAACGCGCGCTGCCTGATCGCCCTGTGCTCGATCACCGGTCAGGTCGGCCGCGCGGGCACGGGCCTCCACCCGCTGCGAGGCCAGAACAACGTCCAGGGGGCCTCCGACGCCGGCCTGATCCCGATGTTCTATCCCGACTATCAGCTCGTGACGCTCGACGACGCGCGCGAGCGCTTCGAGACCGCCTGGGGCCGCGAGCTGGATCCGGAGCGCGGCCTGACGGTCACGGAGATCGTGAAGTCGGCGCTCAAGGGCGGCGTGCGCGGGATGTACATGATGGGCGAGAACCCGTTCCTGTCGGACCCGAACGTCAACAAGGTGCGCAAGGCGCTCGCCTCGCTCGAGTTCCTCGCCGTGCAGGACATCTTCCTCACGGAGACGGCGGAGTTCGCCGACGTCATCCTCCCGGCCAGCTCCTACATGGAGAAGGAGGGCACGTACACGAACACGGACCGGCGCGTGCAGATCGGGCGCAAGGTGCTCGAGCCGCCGGGCCAGGCGCGGGAGGACTGGCGCATCGTGTGCGACATCGCGACCCGCATCGGGCTGCCGATGGAGTACGACTCTCCGCGCGAGGTCTTCGACGAGCTCGTGTCGCTGTCACCCAATTACGCCGGGCTGTCGTACGACAACCTCGGCCGGGAGGGGAAGCTCTACCCGAACCCGGATCCCGAGCACACGGACGGGACGGTCGTCCTCTTCGACGAGCAGTTCGGCACGGACGACGGCAAGGCGCACCTTGTACCCGCCGAGTGGCTCCCGGCCAAGGAGCTGCCCGACGAGGAGTTCCCGTTCATCCTCAACACCGGCCGGCTGCTCGAGCACTGGCACACCGGCTCGATGACGCGCCGCTCGTACGCACTCGACTCGATCGCGCCCGAGGCGCACGTCTACCTGAACCCCGACGACGCCGAGGCCATGGGCATCGCGGAGGGCGACTACGCGCGAATCACGAGCCGGCGTGGGTCGATCGAGCTCGCCGCCAAGCTGTCATTCCGCGACACCCCGGGCACCTGCTTCATCCCCTTCCACTTCAGGGAGGCGGCGGCGAACGTGCTGACGATCGACGAGATCGATCCCACCGGCAAGATCCCCGAGTACAAGTTCTGCGCCGTGAAGGTCGAGCGCGCCGGACCCGCGGAGGAGTTCGGCGAGTCGGCCGGCGTGCGCGAAGGCGCGGGCTGATGGCCGGCGCGAACGGCCGAGGGCAGCAGCCCGTGCCGGGGGTCGAGGCGCGGACGGGCAAGTTCCCCGGCCCCAGCCTGATCCCCAAGCTGACCGCGATCCAGCGCGAGCACGGCTGGTTGCCGCGCGAGGAGCTCGTGAGGCTCTCGCGCGACGAGCGCCGCCCGTTGTACGAGATCGAGGGGTTGATCTCGTTCTATCCACACTTCCGCACCGAGCTGCCGCCCAAGGTCGAGCTCACGGTGTGCCAGGACCTCAGCTGCTGGCTGCACGGTGGCGAGGAGCGGCTCGCCGAGCTCCGCTCGCGCTACGGCGACGACATCGAGGTCGAGTTCCACACGGTCTCCTGCCTCGGCCGGTGCGACGTAGCCCCCGCGGTCGCGGTGAACGAGCGTCCCGCGCCGGCGGCGGAGGCGGAGCGGCTCGTGGAGGAGGCCCGAAGCGGTCCGGTGTCTGCCGCGGGCGCGCGCCGGAGCGGCGAGCGCTGGCCTAACGATCCCTACGAGCCGGACGCCCGCGACTACCGGTTGCTGCGAGCCGTCCTGGAGGGCACCCCGTCGGGTGAGGAGGTGGTGGCCCAGCTGAAGGAATCGGAGCTGCGCGGCATGGGCGGGGCCGGCTTCCCGACCGGCACGAAGTGGGAGCTGGTGGCGAAGCAGGAGGCGCAGCCGAAGTACGCGATCTGCAACGCCGACGAGTCGGAGCCGGGCACCTTCAAGGACCGCCAGATCATGGCCGAGCAGCCGCACCTGGTGCTGGAGGGGATGCTCATCGGCATGGCGGTGACCGGGGCCCACGAGGGCTGGGTCTTCATCCGGCACGAGTACGGGCCGGAGGAGGAGGTGCTGCGGGAAGAGATCGAGCGGCTCCAGGGGCTCGGCGTGCTCGAGGGCACGGACCTCGAGATCGACGTCTTCGTCTCGCCGGGCGGCTACATCCTCGGGGAGGAGTCCGCCCTGCTCGAGTGCATGGAGGGCCACCGCGGCGAGCCGCGCAACAAGCCGCCCTTCCCCGGCGTCTATGGGCTGTGGGGCAAGCCGACCCTGATGAACTCGGTCGAGACCTTCGCCCACGTGCCGGTGATCGTCGAGCGCGGCGCGGACTGGTGGAAGGACCAGGGCGTGCACGACGGAACCGGGCTGAAGTTCTTCGCCGTTTCCGGCCACGTCGAGCGCCCCGACGTCTACTGCGTGCCCATGGGGACGACGGCGCGCGAGCTGATCGACCTGGCCGGCGGAGTGTCGGGCGGCGCCGAGTTGCTCGCGTTCCAGCCGGGCGGCGCCTCCTCGAACTTCCTCGGACCCGACGCCCTCGACGTCCCGCTCGACTTCGGACCGCTCGGGGACGCCGGCTCGATGCTCGGCTCGGGAGCGGTCACCGTCGTCGCCGAGGGTACCGACATGCTTGCCGCCGGCACAAACGTGCTGCGGTTCTTCCGCAACGAGTCGTGCGGCAAGTGCGTCCCATGCCGGGTGGGCTCGCACAAGGCGCACGAGATGCTCACGGAGACGCTCGCCAATGGCAACGGGCCGGCGGACCTGCAGGATCGCCTCACCGAGCTCGAGGCAACTCTGCGCCTGACGTCGATCTGCGGCCTCGGCCAGGTCGCCCTGGGTCCGGTGATGAGCGTGATCGGCATGCAGCGGGGGGGCACCGAGGCCCGCCCGCACCCGCGCCCGGCAGGGCCGCCGGAGCGCGCCACCGGCTCTCAGTGAGAATGCACGCGCGCGATCAGCGCGAGTTCTTCGCCGTCCGGACGCTCGAGGAGGCCCTCACGGGGTTCCGGCCGAGCCGGCGGACGGGCACCGAGAGGATCGGGCTCGAGGAGTCCCTGGGGCGCGTCCCGGCGGAGCCGGTGGTGGCGCGGGACGCCCTGCCGGGCTTCGCGCGCGCGACCGTGGACGGCTTTGCGGTGCGCGCCGCCGACACCTACGGCGCCTCCGAGGGTCTTCCCTCGTACCTGGAGCTGGCCGGCGAGGCGCGCATGGGGAGGCCGCCAAAGATGGACGTGCGTTCTGGCACCGCCGTGGCGATCGCCACGGGCGCGCCGCTGCCGCCCGGCGCCGATGCGGTGCTCATGGTCGAGCACACGCAGTCTGCCGCTCCGGAGCTGGTGGAGGTGCTGCGACCGGTCGCGCCCGGGGACGGAATGGTGCGCGCCGACGAGGACGCCGCGCCGGGCGCCGAGCTCGCCCCCGCCGGGCGACCGCTGCGCGCCCAGGACCTGGGGATGCTGGCCGCCGCCGGTGTGACAGAGGTCTTGGTTCGCGCACGGCCGAGGGTGACGGTCGTCTCGACCGGCGACGAGCTCGTTCCTGCCGCCACGCCCGAGCTCGAGGTCGGCCAGGTGCGCGACTCGACCGCCGTGGCGCTTGCCGCCCTCGTGCGCGAGGCGGGAGGCGAGGCGCGCCACGCCGGGATCGTCCCGGACGATCGCGACGCGCTTGCCGCGGCGCTTCGGGGCGCACTCGGCGAGAGCGACGTACTCGTCGTGTCCGCCGGCTCCTCGGTGGGGGCGCGCGACGAGACCGCCGCTGCGATCGCGTCGCTGGGCGAGCCGGGAATCTGGTGTCACGGGCTCGCCTTCCGGCCCGGGAAGCCGACGCTGCTCGCCGAGTGCGGAGGCGTCCCCGTGATCGGTCTGCCGGGCAATCCGCGATCGGCGCTGGTGGTCTTCCGGGTACTCGGCGTACCGATCGTGCGGCTCGTCGGCGGCTGCGCCGAGCCGCCGCCCGAGCCGACCGCGCCCGTCCGCCTCGGCCGCGACCTGCCCTCGGCGGCCGGCCGCGTCGACGTCGTGCAGGTCCGCGTCCGCGACGGCGTCGCCACGCCGCTGTTCGGATCGTCATCGCTGCTCTCGATCCTCACCGGCGCCGACGGCTATCTGGTGGTCCCCGAGGCCGCAACCGGGCTGCCGGCCGGCAGCGAGGTGGAGGTCACGCTCTACCGCTGACCCACGCTATCTACATTGACCGCCATAGTGGCGGCAAACGTAGCGAGCATGCGCACGACTCCGTTTATCCACGACGTCCCGGCCGCCGAGGCGCTCGCGGCCTGGGACGAGGCCTGCGCGGCCTCCGGCTGCCCGGCGAGGGTCGAGGCCGTCCGGATGCCGCTCGAGGAGGCGGTCGGCCGCGTGCTCGCCGAGCCGGTCTGGGCCGCCCGCTCCTCGCCGCCGTTCGACGCCGCCGCGATGGACGGAATCGCCGTACGTGCCGAGGAGACGATCGGGGCGAGCGAGACGGCGCCGGCGCGGATCGAGCCGGGCGCGTACGAGGTGGTCGACACCGGCGATCCGATGCCCGCGGGCTTCGACGCCGTGGTGATGCGCGAGGACGTGCACGAGGCGGAGGGGGGCGGTGTGGAGCTCCGCGCCGCCGCGCACCCCTACCAGCACGTGCGGTCGATCGGGGAGGACGTGAGCGCGACCGAGCTGCTGCTGCCGGCGGGCCACCGCCTGCGCCCGGTCGACGTGGCGGCCGCCGGCGCGGCCGGGGCGACGGAGCTGGTGGTTCGGCGGCGCCCGGTTGTGGCGGTCATCCCGACGGGCGACGAGATCCGCCCACTCGGGAGCGAGCTGCGGCCGGGCGACCTGCCCGACACGAACTCGCTCATGCTCGCCGCTCAGGCCGAGGGCGCGGGCTGTCGGACGGTCCGCCACGCGATCGTGCCTGATGACTCCGAGCGGATCGGCGCCGCGGTGCGGGAGGCCGCGGAGGACGCGGACCTCGTGATCGTGATCGCCGGGTCCAGCGCGGGGCGCGACGACTACACCGCGGCCGTGGTGGCCGAGATCGGCACGCTCGCAGTCCACGGCGTCGCGGTCAAGCCCGGGCACCCGGTGGTGCTCGGCGCCGCCGAGGGCACGCCCGTCCTGGGTGCGCCTGGGTATCCGGTCTCCGCCGCGCTCACCTTCGACATCTTCGCCGCGCCGCTCCTGGCGCGGCTCGAGGGCGCGCCGCCGCCGGACTGGCCACGGGCCCGCGCCCGGCTGGCCCGCAAACTCGCCTCGGCGATGGGCGTCGACGACTGGGTACGGGTCCGCCTCGGCCGCGTGCGCGGCGAGCTGGTGGCCACCCCCCTTCCCCGGGGCGCCGGCGTGCTCACGTCCCTCGTGCGCGCCGACGGGCTGCTGGTCGTGCCCGCGCGGCTCGAGGGTCACCACGCCGGCGAGGAGGTCGAGGTGCGGCTGCTCCGCGGCGTGGGCGAGATCGAGCGCACCATCGTGGTCACCGGCTCACACGACCTGGTGCTGGATCTCGCCGCCTCGGCCCTGCGCGAGCGCGACCCGCGCCTGACGCTCGCCTCATCCAACGTCGGCTCGCTCGGCGGGCTGATGGCGCTGCGCGACGGCCTCTGCCACCTCGCCGGCTCGCACCTGCTCGATCCCGCGACCGGCGACTACACCCTCCCCTATTTCGAGCGGCTCCTGCCGGGCCGCGACCCCGCGGTGATCAGGCTCGCGCACCGCGACCAGGGGCTCATCGTCGCGCCCGGCAACCCGCTGGGGCTGTCCGGAATCGAGGACCTCGTCCGCCCGGGGCTTCGCTACGTGAACCGCCAGCGCGGCGCGGGCACGCGGGTGCTGCTCGACCACGAGCTCGCCCGGCACGGGATCGAACCGGAGGGAGTGCACGGCTATGAGCGCGAGGAGCACACGCACCTGGCCGTCGCCGCGGCGGTGGGGGCCGGCCGGGCGGACTGCGGCCTCGGCGTGCTGGCCGCGGCGCGGGCGTTCGAGCTCGACTTCGTGCCGATCGCGCGTGAGCCGTACGACCTCGTGCTGGAGCGGAGCACCGTCGACGACCGGCTGCTCGAGCCGCTCTGGGAGCTGCTCGCCGCGGCCGACTTCAGGCAGGCCGTCGACGCGCTGGGCGGCTACGACACCGCCGAGTTGGGGCGACGCATCAAGTAGTTGCGGCGGCTCGCGCCTCGCCGGCCAGCCGGCTCGCCTCCCGCGCCCGGTCCAAATGCTCGCCGTCGGTCCGACCGGCCAAGTTGATCTCCACGAGCCCAGCCGCGGCGGCGGCCGCGGCCTCGGCGAGCACGGCGCCCGTCAGGGCGTCGCCGCGAACGCTCGGGCTGCTGGCGCGGGCCACCTCGGCCGCCAGCACCGCCGTCTCGGCCGCAGCCTCCGCGATTGCAAGCGGCGGCCGGCTTGCCTCCGCCAGGGCGGCCTCGACACGGCGCTCGCGCATCGGATCATCCGCGGGGATCCGCAGCGCGGCGAGCACCGGCTCGTAGGAGGAGAGCTCCCGCTCGGCCAGCTCGAGAGCCCGCTCCCGCAGGGCGCGGGCGCGCGCGGGGCCGTCCTCGGGGACCCTCTCGCGCGCGAGGCAAGCCGCCATCTCCACCAGGGCCGCGGCGAGCGCACATGCGCACCCCGCCGAGGTGCCGCCCCCGGGTGCGGGCCGCGCCGCCGCCACATCCTCGAGGAAGCGGCCGAGCGGCTGCTCCGCGAGGCCGGTCACGGCGGCGATGGTAGACGACTGATTCCGGAGGCACGCGGATCCGGAATCAATCGTCTAAAAAGATCCGCTTGAGCACCACCCCGGCGATCGATAGGGTCGCCTGCACAAATTCGTCCAGGGAGAAGAGGAGAGCGATGTCGACGACAGCGCTGCAGCGGAGCGCCTTCTACGACGTGCAGGATCAGCTCGGGGCCGAATGGACAGATTGGGAGGGCTGGGCGTGGGCCGACCACTTCGGCGACCCCGAGGCCGAGCACCGGGCCACCCGCGAAGCCTCCAACATCTGGGACGAGTCGCCGCTGCGCAAGTGGGACATGACGGGTCCCGACGCGCTCAAGCTCGCCGACGTGCTCTTCACGAACGACATGGCCGCCCTCGAGGCCGGGCAGGTGCGCTACGGGGCGATCTGCGACGAGGACGGCCAGATGATCATGGACGGCACGATCTTCAAGTACGCCGACGACCACTGCTTCTCGATCACGAGCTACGACTCGGACCTCGACTGGTTCCGGAAGGTCGCCTCGGACGGCGGCCTGGACGTGCAGGTGGAGGACGTGACCCCCGCCATGCCCCACCTCCAGGTCCAGGGGCCGAAGTCGCGCGACATCCTCGCCCCGATCACCGAGGGCGTCGATCTCAACGAGCTGCGCTACTTCCGATTCGTACCCGAAGACGTGAAGGTGGGTGGGGTGCCGTGCATGGTGTCGCGCACCGGCTACTCGGGCGAGCTCGGGTACGAGCTGTATTGCAAGCCCGAGAACGCCGCGGACCTCTGGAACGCCGTGGTCGAGGCGGGTCGGCCCAACGGGATGCTGCCGATCGGGCTGTCCGCGATCGAGACGCTCCGGATCGAGTCGGGACTGCTCTTCCCCGACATCGACTACTTCCAGCACAAGACCGATCCCTTCGAGGTGCGGCTCGACAAGCTGGTGAAGCTCGACAAGCCCGGCGACTTCATCGGCAAGGCGGCGCTCAAGCGGATCGCCGAGGAGGGCACTCCCCGCCTCCTCACCACGCTGCGGCTCGAGGGCGACGAGACGCCCGAGTACGGGGCCGCGGTCACGAAGGACGGCAACGAGGTGGGGACCGTGCGGAGCCCGGCCAAGAGCCCCACCTTCGGCGAGCAGCTGGCAATGGCTGCGATCGACCGTGAGCTCGACCGCGAGGGGACGCAGGTCGAGGTCGCGCTCGGTGACGGCACCGTTCCGGCGACCGTCGCTCCCTTCCCTCTCTACGACCCGCAGAAGTCCCGGCCGCGGTCCTAGGTGCTCGACGGCTTCAGCGACGCCCAGCTCGAGAGCTTCCGCCGCGACGGCTTCCTGATCGTCGAGGAGGGCCTGCTCTCCGATGGAGCGATCGAGGCGCTCCGCGAGCGTTTCGCCGCGGTCTTCGCCGGCGACTACGCCACGGGCATCGCCCCGGACGAGGTGAATTGGAAGAAGGGCCGCGATCCGGACGATGTCACGCGGCAGATCTGCAACGGCTGGCGCGCCGACGACCTGATCGCCGCGCAGGTGCTGAGCGAGCGCACGGGCCGACTCGCCGCAGAGCTGATGGGCTATCGCGGCACCCGGATGCTCCAGGACAACTGTCTCTGGAAGCCGCCGGGCGCGCGCTCGCTCGGCATGCACCAGGACGGCTCCTACGCCGGCTATCTCGTTCCCCCGGAGATGATCACCTGCTGGGCGGCGCTCGACGACACCCAGGCCGCGGGCGGCACGATCGAGTACGTGCGCGGCTCGCACCGCTGGCCGCGTGTCCCGCCGGACCGCGGCAGCTTCCACGCTCCGGAGGACTGGCTCGCACCGATGCGTGCCGCCGCTCCCGACGGCGTGGAGCCCGAGCGGGTGCCGGTAGTCGTCAAGGCAGGCGGCTGCGCCTTCCACCACTCGCTCACCTTCCACGGCTCCGGGCCCAACGAGGCCACCGTCGAGCGCAGGGCGCTCGTGTCGCACCTGGTGCCCGTCGAGACCCGCTTCCATCCAGACAACGTGGATCTCGTCTATTCGCGCTACCGCCGCCGGGGAGACCTCTCGCTCGACGAGTCCTACTTCCCCGTGGTGTGGGACGAGAACGGCGGCCGGAGCGCCTGGCTCAGCTCACTGCCCGAGCTGCCCTGACCGCCGGCGCCGGCGCCTCCCGCGCCTCGATCTGCTCCAGCTTGGCGAGCAGGTTCTCCGCCATGCGGATGGAGGCGGCGTCGATCAGGCGGCCGTCCAGCGACACAGCCCCCTTGCCCTCGGCGGCCGCCTCGCGCATCGCATCGACAATGCGGCGCGTGCGCTCGACGAGCCGTGGCGCCGGCGTGAATACCTCGTTCGCCAGCGGGATCTGCGACGGATGGATGGCCCACTTGCCCTCGTAGCCGAGCACCGCGGAGCGCCGCGCGGCGGCCAGGTAGCCCTCGGCGTCGGTGAAGTCCCCGAACGGGCCGTCTATCGGCCGCAGCCCGTGCGCGCGGCAAGTGACCGCGATTCTCGAGAGCGGGTAGTGCCACTGGTCGCCCCAGTGGCGGTCGCGGTGCTCGCTGCCATTCGGATCGGTGAGCACGGAGTAGCCGGGGTCCACTCCGCCGATCGAGGCGGTGTGGCTCTGGATTGACGCGGCGTAGTCGGCCACCCCGAAGATCATCGCCTCCATCCGCTCCGGGCAGGCGGTGGCGATCTCGTCCACGTTCACCATCCCGATGGCCGTCTCGATCAGGACGGCGAGCCCGATCTTCCGCTCGAGGCCCATGGCGGCCTCGATCTGGGAGAGCAGGGTCGCGACCAGGTGGACGTCGCCCGCCCCGCTCACCTTGGGGATCACTATCGCGTCGATCTGGTTGCCGGCCTGTTCCACCACGTCGACGATGTCCCGGTAGCACCAGTGAGTGTCGAGCCCGTTGATTCGCACCGACACCGAGCAGCACGACCAGTCCTGCTCGAGCAGCGCGTCCACGATGTTGAGTCGGGCCTGCTCCTTGTCGTCGGGCGCCACGGCGTCCTCGAGGTCGAGCATGGCGACGTCGGCCCCGAGCCCCGGCGCCTTCTCGAGCATGCGCACGTTGCTCCCGGGCACGGCCAGCTCACTGCGGTGAAGGCGTGTTTTGCTGGGGACCATCCCGGGCAGTAGAGCGGGATCAGGGCCGATAGGCAACCCGAAATAGACAAATTTGTCTGGGTGCCTGGGCGCGCTCGATATATAGAAAATGTCCGTTGTTCTTCTGGAAACTCTTAGCTTGCACTCGACGCCCTTCTAAGGCAGCCTGCAGACCATGAGTGGAGAGCTCCCAACGCTGGATCCGCCCGAGCGGCTGCTCTGCGGGCCCGGTCCGAGCAACGTCGAGCCGTCCGTGCTCGATGCAATGCGCAAGCCGATGCTCGGCCACCTCGACCCCGACCTGCACGACATCCTGCTCGAGGTGGTCGACATGCTGCGTCGCGCGTGGCGCATGCCGGACGGGCTCGTGCTCCCGCTCCACTGCACCGGAACCGCGGGAATGGAGGCGGGGCTGGCGAATCTGCTCGAACCCGGGGACACGGCGGTCGTCGCCCGCTCGGGCTACTTCGGCCGCCGCATCGCCGAGATCGCGCGGCGCTGCGGCGCGGAGGTGATCGCCGTCAACGCCGACTGGGGCGAGGCAGTCCCGAACGAGCGCATCCTGCAGGAGCTCGACCGACACCCGCGGGCCCGGCTCGTGGCCGTCGTCCACGCCGAGACTTCGACCGGAGTCGAGCAGCCGCTGGCAGAGCTCGCGGCGGAGATCCGCGGCCGTGACGCGTTGCTCATGGCCGACTGCGTGACCTCGCTCGGCGGCGTGGAGCTCGACGCCGACGCTTGGGGCATCGACTACGCGTACTCCTGCACCCAGAAGTGCCTGGCGGCTCCGCCGGGCATGTCGCCGGTGGCGGTTTCGGAGGCGGCTCTCGAGCGGATCCGGACCCGGCGGACACCACCCCCGTTCTCCTTCGACCTTCTCCTCCTCGAGAAGTACTGGGTCGAGCGGCCCGCCACGTATCACCACACGGCGCCGATCCTCAGCATCTACGCCCTGCACGAGGCGCTGCGCCTGCTGCTCGAGGAGGGGCTGGCGGCGCGCTGGGCCCGGCACGCCGAGGCCGGTGGCCACCTCCAGCGGGAGCTCACGGCGCGCGGTCTCGGGCTGCTCGCGGACCCCGAGCACCAGCTCGCGCCGCTCACCGCCGTGCGCGTCCCCGATGGGATCGACGGCAAGGAGATCCAGGGACGCCTGCTGCGAGAGCACGGGATCGAGGTCGGCGGCGGCCTCGGACCGGCGGCGCCGGACATGTGGCGGATCGGACTGATGGGGCGGAACGCGACGATCGAAACCGCGGATCGCGTGCTGGAGGCTTTCGACGCCGTAACGGCGGACGAGCCGGCGCTGACGGCCGCAACCTGACGTTCGAGCCGACCGTGAAGATGTCTACTTGTGAAGCGCCGAGTCCGCCCCCGAGGTCCGCGGCGCCTCGGGGCGGGGCGGAGTGCCGCCGATGGCCAGCGCGGCTCGCGCAGTGACCACCTGGTAGAGGATCAGGAGCTGGACGAGCGCGAGCGAGTCGGAGCGCAGTAGGTCGGTGCCGACGGTGAACTCGCCGAGCCGCCGGATGCGCAGGTGGCTGGCGAAGCTCATCCGTTCCCAGACCGCCTCCTCCAACGCCGTCGCGTGGTCGTGATCGAGGTCGCCGGGAATCCGGAGGAGCCACTCGCGCTCGCGCTTGATGAGCGCCGGACCGTCGTCGCTGCCGTCGAGCAGAGGCGAGAGGTCGGGGTGCGGCAGGGTGTCGCGAAGGATGACGTCGGCATCCAGGTGCGCCGGATCGCCCGAGGGGTTCGGGCAGAAGGCCACCACGATGTCCGCGTGGCGCCGCTGGGGCTGGATGTAGGTCTCCGCGTCGTGCGCGCGCCGATCGAGCTCGGAGAGCACCTGGTCGGTCGTGTAGCCGCGCCGGGTGCAGTCCCGCTTCAGCTTCCAGCTCCGCCGCAGCTCCTCCGGCGGCGTGAGCATCACGCAGAAGTCGTGCACGCTTCGGAGCGTCTCGGTGTGGAAGTTGAGGAGGCCCTCCACAACCAGAAAGGTCGCCGGGCGCACGTAGACCGGCGGCTGGAAGGTCCCGTCGCGGTGGTCGTACACCGGCTTCAGCACCGGCTCGCCGCGGCGCAGGTGAATGAGGTGCTGAGTGAAGATGTCGAGGTGGTTCGAGTCGGGATGGAGCGGCGTCACGCCGAGCTCCGCCCGTCGGCCCCGGTCGTAGCGGTGGTAGTCGTCCGCCGACACGTGCGTGCAGTGAACGTCGCCCAGCACGCGAACGAGCCCGCGGGTGATCGTGGTCTTCCCGGCGCCGGAGTCGCCGACCACGCCGACGACGATTGCCCGCGGCACTAGCGCAGTCCTCCGTTCAAGCCGCCTCCCGACGCGCCGGACGCACGGCGCGCGGGCGCTCCAGCAGCCCCAGCCGCTCCGCCAGCCAGGCCGCCGGCAGCGCCTGGAACAGCAGCGTCATCACGATCGCCAGCGCCACCACGCTCGCGTAGACGTCCGTGTGCGGCACTCCGAGCCCGGCCAGCACGCCGACGAGCGCGGCCGGCACCACGCCCGTCTCCCGCGTCCAGCACAGGAAGGCCCGCTCGGGCGTCGTCCAGGCCGCGCCCCGATCCGGCAGGGTGCAGGCGATGACGGTGAGTGGCCGTGCGACGAGCATCAGGACCGCGAGCACGGCGAAGGCGGGCAGGAAGTTGTCGGCGAGGTCGTCGAACGGGATGTTCGCGCCCAGCACCACGAAGACAAACAGCGTGACAAGATCGGCCATGTTGTACGCGAACGCCCGCATCTCGCGCTCGTGCTCGGAGTGCATCGCGAGCCCGAGGTGCTCCATGTTCCCCACGATCAGGCCGGCCAGGAAGGCGCCGAGGTAGCCGCTGCCTCCGGCGGTGTCGAGCGAGAAGTAGCTGATCGTCACCGCGGTGAGGACGGCCAGCGCGGAAGATTCGCGCCAGATACCCGAACGGTGGCTGGAGATGGCCGCGGACAGCAGCACACCCGCGACGATGCCGATCACGGTGCTGATGCCGAGGTCGACGACGAAGTCGACCGCGGGCTCCGCAAGCGAGCCTTCTCCCGAGAGCAGCACGCCCGCGAGGGTCAGCGCGAGCACAGCCCCGGTGGGGTCGTTGAAGGCGGACTCGGCGATCACCGTCTGCGCCACCTTCGGGCGCAGCCGCGAGCGCAGGAAGAGCGGGATCAGGATCGCGGGATCGGTTGGCGACAGCACCGCCCCAACGAGGAGCGCCGCGTCCAACGGAAGGTCGAACACCAGGTACGCGGCCAAGCCGGTGATCAGCGCCGTGATGATCACCCCGGGCACGACCAGCATCCCGAGCCCCACCCACACCCGGCGCAGCAGCGGCAGCGACAGGTTCAGCCCACCGTAGAACAGGATCATGGACACGCCGAGCGTGAAGATGAGCTGAGCGCCCGTCGAGTCGAGCGGCGCATCCACAACGTCGAGCACCGAGGGCCCGAAGAGGGCGCCCATGGCCACCAGGAGGAGGATCTCCGGAACCCGCAGGAGGCTCGCCAGGAAACGGGCGACGAGCGCCGCGACCAGCACCAGGCTCAGCGTGAGAATGACGTCCTGCGTCATGGGCGCTACTCCGGGCTCGGCGTGTCGGGACGTCGCCGGGTCCTGCGCTCGCCCTCGAGCGCCATCCGCGCGATGTCGTTGGCGGTCACCAGCAGGAGCACGATCACGACGGCCGCCCCCGCGGCCACCGCGATCAGTCGCCGGCGGGCGTCGTCGCGCGCGTCGTCGAAGCCGCGCTCGGTCGCCGCCGCTCGGCGCGCCTCATAGTCCGCGAGGTCGTCCGCGGTCGCCGCCATCGCCTCGAAGCGCTGAATCTCGGGACCGAGGAAGATCGCCCGCGTCCGCTCCTCCCGCCCGGCGCGCAGCTCCCGGTAGGCGGCGACGTCGAGCCCCATGAACGCCCGGAACTCCCCGCGCAGCCGGCTCAGCAGCTCGCGCTCGCCCGGATCGCCCAGGGTCCGCGCGGCCCTGCGCAGATCGCGCCGGAAGGCCGCGACCGAGCGCTCGAACCGGGGCCGGCTGCGCCCGCCGTCGTAGCCGTAGGCGGTCTGCCAGCCGTTCACGTCGGTCACGTCGAATTTGAGCCCGAGCGCGAGCGCTTCCTTGGCAGCGTGCTCCCGCACCTCGTCGAAGCGGTCGCCCAGCTGGCCCATCCCATGCAACGCGACGGCGGTCGTGGCGAGCGGCCCGAGGATCGTCAGCACGATCGCCGCATACAGCTTCGCCCTGATCGTCATGCCAGGGCCCCTATACAGTGGCCGCGGCAATGGTCCTCTTCGTGCTCACCGGGCAGGCCCCGCCGATCCTGCTCGTCACCCTGCTCATTCTCGTCTACCTCACCGGCTACGAGCTCTCGCGCGAGGAGGACCTGCCGTTCCTCTACAAGGCGTGGTGGTGCCTGCTGGTGTTCCTCCTGAACGTCGTGGGCTTCGCGGCGTTCTGGATTTGGCTGACCGTCCGGCGCCGCCGGCGTCGCGAGGCGTAGCCCCACAGCGCCCTATTCACTCCCCGCGCGAAGCCGGTGGAGGCGCGCGAGCTTCAGGGCGAGCTCGAGCGAGAGGAGGTCCTCGTCCGGCAGGTGCAGCCCGGAGACGCGCTCGATCCGGTCGAGCCGCTGCCGAACGGTGTTCGGATGGATGTATAGGGCGCGGGCGCTCGCGGTCACGCTGCAGCGGTCGGCGAGGAACTGCTCGAGCGTCTCGAACAGCCGCGATCCGCGGCGGTGGTCGTATTCGATCAGCTCCTCCACCGACTGGCGGTAGCGGTCGTGGGGCGCCTGGTCGAGCTCGAGGTGGACCAGGTACTTGTAGGCGCCGAGGCCGTCGTAGGACACCGCACCCCCGGCCGCCACGAGCGAGCGCCCGATGCGGGCGGCGTCGGCCGCCTCGCGCATCCGCCGGCGGGCGCTCGCGGCGCCGCGGTCCACGTCGCTGAGGCCGATCACGACGCTCTCCTCGCGTGCCAGCTCCTCGCAGGCGCGGCGCAGGCGCTCCGCGGCGGCTTCCTGGTCGGTGGCGAGGGGAGTCAGAGCGCGCATGCGGTCATGGCGCGAGTCGAAGAACGCTCGCGGGCTGACGCGCCGGAGCCGCGTCTCGACCCGGGCGGCGAGCTCGGGCCAAACCGGCACGTCCTCCCCGGCCTCCGGGGCGCGCTCCAGGTGCAGGAAGAGATGGGGCCGGCTGAGGTCGCAGCGAGCCTCCCCCGCCTTGGCCTCGGCCGCGTCCACCGAGCCGGCGGCCAGGGCGTCGAACATGTCCTTGACGATGTTCTCCGCGGTCAGACGCTCGATCAGCTCCGCTTTCTTGAGACCGACGGCCGTCTGGTTGGCCACGGCGCCGAGCAGCTCCGCGTCCTCGTCGACGAACTCCCTCCGGGCCAGGCAGCAGAGGATCCCAAGGTGCTCGTCGCCCGCCACGAGCGGGGCGGCGAGGAGGGCGTTCTCGTCGAGGTCCGGCCAGAGCGCGCGTGCCGCTCCGCGCCGCCCGCCCCGCATGCCGCGGCCGTTCGCCCGTCGCATGAGGTCGAGCACGAGAGCGGTCCCGCCGGGCCGCGGGCTCAGCGCGGGAGCGCCGGCGGGGTCCGAGCCGGCGAGCACCAGCTCGTCGGTCCCGCCGTCGAGTCGGTAGATCTGGCAGGCGTCGGCTCTGAGCAGCTCGCGCGCGCCGCGCGTGACGGCGTCGTAGAGGTCCTCCCGCAACGTGACGGCGGCTAGGGCCTGGCTCAGCTGCGTGAGGGTCGTGAGCGCGTCGACCCGCCGTCTGGTCTCCTGGTACAGCTGCGCGTTCTCGATCGCCCCGGCCACGAGCGACGCGGTGTGGACGAGGAAGTTGAGGACGTCGTCGTCGAACTCGCGTGGGGCCTCAGTGTGCAGTACCACCACACCGATCACGTCGCCGGCCTTGGCCAGGATCGGCACCGCGATCATCGACTGGAATCGCTCCTCCTCGAGCTCGGGAACGAACCGCATTCGCGGGTCCTGGAGCGCGTTGTCCCTGATGAACTCGGGTGTCTTGGTCCGCGCCACCCAGCCGGTGAGCCCCTCGTCCAGCCCGAAGCTCACCTCGCCCACGAAGCGCGAGTAGCGCGCCGAGGCCGCGCGCAGCACGAGCCGATCGCCCTCGACAAAGTAGATGAAGCAGGCGTGGCAACCCGTCGCGTCGGTCGCGATCTCGACGATGCCGCGCAGCACGCGGTCCAGGTCGAGCGAGGACGAAACCGTCTTGATGACGGCGTAAAGCGTTTCGTTCTCGCGTCGCGCACGCTCCAACGCGTCCGCGCCGGTGCTGGACGGGAGCGTCAACGGGTCAATCGTAACCCGGGTGGGGGCACGGGCCCTATGTCCAGTCCCTACACATGAATGTCTCGAACGACATCCTGTTCGCACATTGCACGAATGCGTATTCCGCCGATACGGTCGGCATGAGCGTGGCTTCTGACTGCAGTCCGGGGAGGATCGCGGCGTGATCGACATCGTCTTTGCGCAGATTGAACGCATCGAAGATGCGCAGACCTTGGACAGCGCGATCCTGGGCGAGCAGTTCTACTTCTGGACCGTCGTGCTCATGTGGCTTATCCACGTGGGCTTCATGTCGTACGAGGCCGGCGTCGTACGCCGCAAGAACGTGATGGCCACGGCGATGAAGAACATCCTCACGATCGCCGCGGTCACGCCGACCTTCTACTACTTCGGCTGGTGGATCTACAACTGCAACCAGCCCGGGTTCCCGCCGATCGGACCCAACTCGAGCGACTTTACGAGCGTCGCCTGCCAGGGCGGGATCCCCTGGAGCGACCTCTTCGGATCCAACCTCACGAACAACATCAACCTGGTCTTCTTCCTCGCCTTCCTGCTGTTCTCCTGGACCACGGCCTCGATCATGTCCGGCGCGCTGCTCGAACGTGTGCGCCTCTCCGCGTACCTGCTGCTCGCGGCCATGCTCGGCTCGGTCGTCTGGATCCTCGACGCGGCCTGGGGCTGGAGCGCGGGCGGCTGGATGACGCTGCGATTCGGCTTCCACGACTCGATCGCGTCGGCCGTGGTGCACGGCGTGGCCGGCGCTTTCACGTTGGGCGTGTTGTTCCAGCTCGGCCCGCGAATAGGGAAGTACACGCGCGAGGGGCTGGCCCGCACGTTCAGACCGCAGAACCTGCATCTGACGCTCATGGGCCTGATGCTGATCTTCACGGGCTTCTATGCGTTCTACGGCGCCTGTCTCGTGATCGCGTCCACCGCGTTCCCCGGCTGGGCGAACATCTACCTGAGCCCGACGACGCTCGGCTCGATAGCCATGATCATCACGATGGGGTTTGCCGGCGGCTTCACCGGCACCTATTTCGCCAGCCGCGGCGACCCGTTCTGGACGGTCTCAGGGGGCCTCGCGGGGGTGATCGGCGTCTCCGCCGGGGCCGACGTCTACGCGCCCGTGCTCGGCTATCTGATCGCGATGGTCACGGGACCCTGCGCCTACTACGCCGGGAACTGGATCGAGAGGAAGATGCGCGTGGACGACGTGGTCGGCGCGGTGGCCGTGCACGGCGTCTCGGGCTTCCTCGGAATCATCTGGGTGGGCGTCTTCGCGGCCGGCTATCCGACCGGAGTCAACAACATCGACTCGAGCATCTGGGGGCAGCTGCTCGGCGTAGCGACCTTCCTGCCGCTCGGCTTCCTCAGCGGTTGGGTGTCGGCCTGGGTCCTGAAGAAGATCAACGTGTTGCGTGTGCCGCCGGAGGTCGAGCTCGCGGGGCTGGACACGATCGAGTACGCGCCCGATATCTACTTCCCGGAGATCCCGCACGAGCCCGCGGTCCTGGTCGAGCCGGACGGCACCCACGTCGACGCCGACCGAGTGATTCTCGGCGAGGCGCGCGAGCTCATCGAGAGGTAAGGAGACGGGATGCCACTACTCATCGAGAGCGCGCCCGACTGCATCACGCACGTCGAGGGAGCCAAGCCGGCCGACGACTCCGCGGACTTCATCCTCCAGGCCAACTACCAGGACTGCGCCGGCTTCATGACCTTCGGCCCGGGGTCCACGTACGGCGACGAGGGGGCCGCGGCGGCAACCTCCTACTACTTCTTGATCTGGATCGGGGCGGCGGTGATGGTCGCCGTGTTCATCGCCTGGGTCATCGTCGAGAACCGGACGCTGGTCTCGTATGCGGCGAGGAACGCGCTGGCCAGAGGCGACGGCACTCCCCCGACCGCGACACCCTAGGAGCGACACATGGCATACGACAGAAGACGACAGATCGAGTTTCCGCCGCTCCAGACGCACGTGAAGTCGTTCGAGTACGCCATGCTGGCGATCTCGATCATCTGTGCCATCGTGGTCCTCGTGATCGTGCTGTTCACGAACATCGGGAACGAGTTCCGTCCCACCGTCTGAGGCGACCAAGAGCCTGGGCGGCGACGGTCGCGCCTCCGGCCAGGCGGGCATGGAGGCGCTGGCGAACGCCGCACGCTCGCGGGGCCGCATGGGTGGGGGACCCTGGCTGCGCGCGGGCGTGATCGGGTGCGTGCTTGTGCTGACGTTCGTCGCCTCGCGCACCTGTCAGAAGTCGCAGATCCGCGTCACGAAGGACCAGGCGATAGCGACCGCCGAGCGGCAGGTCGAGTTCGATCCCACACGGGAGCAGGTGCGCCTGGTGCGCCAGGGAATCGGCGCAAAGCCGTTCTGGGCAGTGTCGCTGTCGATCCCCAAACGGAGCGGCGAGGGGTTCCGCCGGCTGACCGTCGTCAAGGTGGACGCGAACACGGGCAAGGTCGCCTCGGTCGCGGGGTCGCAACGCTAGCTAGCCTCCTGCCGCGCGACCCCGAGATGGAGGATGAATGGCAGAGATGGATGCAGCCCTCGACCGCTACCAGGAGGTCGAGACGGGCGACGCTTTCACGCTGCAGGGCCCGCGGCTATTGAAGGTCGAGCTGTCCGAGACGTCGGTGATGGCGAAGAACGGCTCGATGGTCGCCTACCAGGGCGACGTCCACTTCGAGCACAAGGGAGGCGGGCTCGGGCGGCTGCTGAAGAAGGCGGCCACCGGGGAGCAGCTGCGG
>DATDLN010000111.1:0-16301 GCA_036519295.1 Thermoleophilaceae bacterium | reverse complement strand
GAACGTGCCCGGGTTCAGCTTCCTCCTGCCTATCCTGCCGCGGAACCGCCTCGTGTTGCTCCCGGCTGCGCCCTGCTGAGTGAAGCTCCCCACCTTGCGATAGAGGATGCACCGCGGCCGCCCGCGGTTGGCCCGAGTCCGTCTTCGGCACTTTCCGGCAACCTTCCGGCCCCCAGACCGTCGCGTGAGAGTGACGCGGACCGCGGCAGCCTCGGAGAGTTGGTAACGGAACGTGGTTCCCCGTTTCACCGCCGCAGCGTGCTCCTGCGCGATGCTGAAGCGCCGGGGCAAGACACTGAGTCCCGAGACAACCGGCGCTGTCAGATCAGCGATTCTGAAGCGCGGGGGCGAAGCCTCCAGTCCCGAGATGACCGGCGCTGTCACATCGGCAGGAGGCGGTGGTGGTGGTGGTGGGGGGGGTGGAGGTGGCGGTGGCGCGGGATGGCAAGCACCGGAGCCGGAATCGGTGAACGACTTGCCCGCCTCGGGAACGAACCTCCAGTCGTAGCTCGACGCGTGGAGCGTGAGGAACAGGACGCCGAAGGTGTCGTTCTGAGCGACCTCGCTGTGATCAATCAGTGAGCCCAGCCCCGTGAAGAACGCGCCGCCGGTGCCCACCACGAACTGGCGGATGCCCCCCACCTGGTCCAAGTTGCCGTTTCGGTCCAGCGGCGCGAAGCGTTCGTAGTCGTGGCTGTGCCCAACCAGGACGATCTCGGCGTCGGCATCGTCGAGCGCCTCCCAGATCGGCTGCATGAAGCTGTTGCTGCCGTCGTGTCCCGAGCTGTAGCGGGGATGGTGCCAGTAGGCGAGCGTGCAGGTGGTGGGATGAGCGGCGAGATCGGCCCGCAGCCACTGCTCCTGCTCCGAGCCCGCCGAGCACGCCACGCGGGCGCAGTTCGAGTTGAGCGCCACCAGGTGCCAACTGCCGACGTCGAAGCTGTAGTAGCCCTTGCCCCTTGGACCAGCCGGGCCGTCCGCGACGCCCCTACCGTTGAAGTAGTCGAAATAGCCGGTGCCACTGCTCTCGTGATTGCCGAGGACCGGATGACTGATCGCCTTGACCCGCCCCCACGTCGGGTCGTAGACCCCGAGGATGTTGGTCAGCGAGGCGCTGTTGTACTGGACGTCGCCGAGCGGGAGCACCGCCGCCAGTGGAGCCCCCACGAGCAGGTCGGAAGTCGCCCGCTGGCGGCAGCGGCCCTCAATCCCCGCCCCGTTGTTGAAGCCGGGATCGGCAGGATCGCAGGCGATGTCGCCGGCGGCGGCGATGACCGGGTCTTGGGCGACGGCCGCGGGCGCCCACCCGATCGCCATTGCCACCGCGACTACCGGGATCACGACCAGCCGGCGCATGCCTATGTCACCGAGCTGCGAATCGCAGCCGCCGCTGTACGAGTCACACACTTCTCCAAGGCTAGACCGTAGCCCGCGCGCTTCGGAACCACAAGCCGCCTACTGGGGAGCTCCGTCCCCACGACGAGTGAGACCCGACGCTGGAGGGCGCCTCCGGTTGCGCCGCAGAAGCATGAGAAGGGTCCCCACGATGAACAGCCCGATGCCGCCAAGAAGCGGCAGGCCATAGTTGACTCCGGTGGCGGCTGGTTCGCTCGAGTCGAAGTCGCGGAGCTCGGGTAGCCGTGCGCCGCGGACATCGGCGACGACGTCCAGATAGCGTGACCCGTACCTCTCGCTCGGCTCGACATGGGTGTTCTCGCTGAACTCGTTCCAGCTGATCAGCCCGACTGCGTCCGGTTCCGACCCGGTCGCCGCGTCGAGTTCGGAACGCAGGGTGGCCCCGTTCCGGCGCTCGACGACGCTGCTGCCGCCGACAAGTCTCGCATCGAAGCCGGGAGCTGCGGGCGCAATCCAGAGGCCACCGCGCGCATGGATCGCTTTTCCCATCCCCGCCAGCTTCTCGGAATAGCCCGGATATGTCGACGGATCGACGGAACCCCAGTAGTACGCATTGCCGTCCACGAGGTCGTCCACCCGCCGGTAGCCGCGCACATTGCGCTCCGAGGCCAGAACGAGCAGCGACCGTCGCGCCCGTTTCGTCACGCTCGCCAGCTCGGCCCGCGTGAACCGAGGCGTGCCCGACCAGATGACGAGCGGCTTGGCGAAGACGTCGAAGGCGCGCAGGTTCGCGTAGCGGCTGCGGAACACCTCCAGGTCGCGCGCTATGCGAGCCGCCGAGAGCGGCTCGCGTTCGAAGTCGAGCCCCTGATAGATGACGAGCAGCTTGAACCGCTGCGCATCGGCGACCTCGGCGAGCCGCTTTAGGCGCCGATTCAGGACCGGCGTGCTCTTCCAGCTCACGATGAAGCCGTCGATGCCGGCCCGCTTCGCCCACTCGACGTGCTTCCGCATGACGTCGCGGTCGTCGCTCGAATACCGACCGAGAAGCGGGTAATCGATCTTCGCTCGGTTCCAGGAGCCTGCGTTGAACCAGATGTAGTAGTAGGCGAACAGGGGATCGGGTGGGCCCTGCGCACTCGCGGGCTGCCCGCCCGACAGTGCGATCGCGACCAGGAGGAGAAGGGATGAGAGGTAACGAGCCGCGCGCCGGCTGACCGGTGCGGGACGCCGGATGAAGAGCAGTGCGAGGGCTACCGATGCAAGGCCGAGTAAGACGACCCCGAAGTCCAGCCAGCTGATTACCCGCAGGTCCACCTCCTGGTCGCGGGAGAGGGCAACCGGTCTCGACGAGGAGATGCCGAGCGCATCGACGCTCACGCGGTAGCTCCCGCGAGGCAGCGATTTCAAGGTCAGGTCGGCGCTCGGCCCAAGCGCCTCTCGTCGCTCGCGGCCGTTTGGATACCGCAGCCGGATCTCGGAGCCGATGGGGAAGCCGAGCAGGGCGTCGCGGACCGTCACGCGGACCGCGAACAGCAGCAGCCGCAGCTGGATCGTCCGGCTCTCCGCCGGGATGAAGCGCTGCTGGCCGCGGTGCACCACGTTGGAGCCGGCGACAAGCACCCTCTCTGCCGCATAGCGGAGCGCAGTCGACCTCGTCCCCTTGCTCTCGGGAACGACCCGATTGCCCTGCAGCCACAGGGAGCCGTCGCCGGCGAGGACGTGCCTGCCGCCATCGCTGCCCCGCAGCGTCACCGATGCGACCGCTCTCGGGTCGATGGCGTTGCCGCTCTGGTCGACGAAGCGTGCCCTGACGCGGTGGTAGACGTTGATCGCGGCGATCCGACGGCCGCGATACCAGCGGTCGAACCTGGCGCGCACGCCGGGGGCGATCTCCGTGTCCAGGGCTCGCAGCGAACTGCCCTCGCCGCGGACACCCGGCGGGGGCTGTGCGCGCCCGTGGCGGTCCGCCCTGAAGCGGTGACCATGGAGTTCGAAGCGCATGCCGGGCGCGGTGGGAACGGTCTGGATGGTGGGCGGTAAGCCCTCCCGTTCCGAGGTCTGCGCCTTTGCCGGCTCCGCGCTCAGGGTGAACAGCACAACCAGCGCAAGGGCGGCGGGAGCGGGACGACGACGCAGGGCCCCCCAGCCGATCAGCACCCCAGCCAGGATCAGCGCCGCCCCGTAGCCCAGGTAGATCACCCAACGGCGAACGTGGGACGTATCCCTGCCGCCGCGCTCAGCAGCGACGATGCTCGGCTTGCGCGGTGGCCCCGCGAAGTCAAAGGCGCCGGCCAAGCTGCCCGCCCGGGTGTCCCGCGGCCCGACCGGCTTCAGGCGCCAGTTGTCCTCGATGAACCGGAGGATCGAGGTGGTGTCGAGCCGCGTGCTGTCGACGTAGCCGCGGCGTGCAAAGGGGCTGACCAGCAGGGCGGGCACGCGAAACCCGAGGTCCCCTCCCGGAGGCCGCACGTGGTCGAACCAGCCGCCCGACTCGTCGTAGGTCCACATGAACGCGGAGCTTCGCCACGCACTGCTCATCGACAACGCGTTGATCAGCCGCTGGACTAGGACCTCCCCCGGTCCGGTCCGGCCCGGAGGATGCTCGCTCGAGCCGGCCGGGGCGATGTAGGCAACCTGAGGCAGGCTGCCGCTGCGGAGGTCGTCGTAGTACTCCTCGAGGTCCACGATGCGGTTGAATCGCCTCGGATCTCGGACGTATCGCGAGGAGCCCATGACCGGCACCCGTACCGCCTGGTCGGCTTGACCCGGGTCGTAGTCCTCGACGTAGAACTTCCACGAGATCCCGCGCTCGTCGAGGCGATCGAAGATGGTGGGCAGGTTGCCGATGCTTCCGTCCCGGGCCCCCGGCGTCCCGGTCACCCAGAACATGTGACTGGCCACACTGCCGGCGGCAGTCGCGGCGAAGAACCGATCGAAGAGGACGTACTCGTCGGCGACGTTCCAGTAGAACGGCAGATCGCGGTCGTCGTAGTAGCCCATGACCGCGCGTTCCACGGTCTGGCGGTCGATCGACGCCGCGCGGACGAAGCCGTCCATCCGCCCATTCGCATACTGGAGCCGGTGGATGCGGCGGTCGTGACCGAGGTCGGGGACTGGCCGGCCGCCAAGGTGAAACGGCCGGATGCACGGTCGAGCCTCCGTCCCGATGGGCATGCAGGTGCCTTTGGGGATCCCGTCAGCCCCTGGGTACGTGCCGAAGTAGTTGTCGAACGAGTGGTTCTCCTGCATCAACACCACGAAGTGCTCGATCGGCGTCGTCGGACGACCCTCCGCGGCGGCGGGTCCGGCCACTCCGCAAGCGAGAATCGCCGCCAGTGCCACGGCCCGTCTCACGGCCGCACCTCGAAGACCACGATGGCCGGCCTGTCCGCGCTCTCTCCCAGCGCCGTCCTCGCCGGCAGCACCTCGGTGTGGACGATCCGACCGCCGTAGCGGTCGGCGTACCCGAGCAGCTTGTCCGAGAAGCTCGGGGACCGAGTCGCCGAGAAGGTGTCCCACACGAGGTACTGCAGCTCGCTGTCGCGTATCGCCCGGTCGGGGTTGATCAGCGGCTCATAAGAGGGGTTCCGGTTGAGCGGGTTGGGACTGACTGACAGCCCGTAGGCCTTGCGGTGCCCGTAGTACTGGACGAGGTTTGCCATCGACGGGCCGATGGTCATGAAGGTGGAGCCCTTCGGGACGCTGTCGTCGATCCATTTGCCGGCCTCTCGTCCGCCCGGAAGACCTCCCGAGCCGGCAAGGAAGGTCTCGGGCCGCGCGCCTTCCACGCGCTCCCAGCTGGGGATGAGCAGGCTGAGCGCGATGATCGCCGCGGCCAGCGCCTGCAGACCCCGACTGGAAGGCGACGGCAACCGGCCCAGCGCGTGGCCGGCAAGCAGCGCGAGCGGGGGAGCGATGGGGAGCAGATACTGGAAGCCCTTGACGGGCCAGAGCTGGAAGAAGACGACGGGCACCAGGATCCACGACAAAAGGAGCGTCTCCCTCCAGGACGCCCGGCGCCGCAGCAGCCAGAGGCCGACCACGGCCGCGAGCACCACCAGCGGGCCGATGGCCTCGGGTACGGTCGTCGGATAGAAGAGCCAGTCGTGGTTCGGGCGCCGGAAGAGCTGCCAGGTGAGATAGCTCTCCCCCGTCCCCGTGCGCCCGGCAAGCATCAGGCTGAGCGGGAACGGCGCAATCACGAGCGCCATGACGCCCACCGAAACCGCCAGGTCACGTAGCCGCACGCGGAGCTCGGGCGTTAACGCGAGGAAGGCGTAGATCGCCCCGAGCAGGACGATGCTCGTCTCCTTCGAGAGAATCGTCAGTCCCATCAGGGCGCCGGTGCCATACAGCCACACCGGTCGGCCGCTGAGCACGAAGCGGGTCAGTAGAAGAACGGTGAGCGTGGCGTAGAAGGTCATCGGTCCATCGAGCAGGACCTGGCGCGTGACCACCACGTGGTAGGGCATCAGGGCCATGAGAAGAGCGGCAAACAGTCCGGCCCGGCGGCTGTAGAGGAGCCTTCCGAGCTCGTAGACGAGGTAGACGGTGGCCACGCCCATGACGGCGACGGTGAGGCGCGCGAAGCCGTCGCCGAGGCGGAGCCGAAAACCGAGTGACAGCAAGGTCTGGAGGAGCAGCGGATGCGCGCGGAAGATCGGGAAGAACTCCTCGAGCTCCGGATGGTCCGCAATCGCGGCCCCCTGGCCGGCGTAAACCGCCTCGTCGCTGTTGAACCCCGTGCTGTTCAGCTGCCAGATCCTCAGCACGGCGGCCGCGACGAGGATTGGCGCGAGGTACACCGCGACCGGCGCTCGAGCAACCAACGGCGCGGGCGGGAACCGCTCGAGCCCGGTCCGCCGCCGGGCCCGAGGAAGCTCTGCCGTCGGCGCGGCGCGGCTAAGCGTTTGGGGCCGACCCACCCGGGGCTCCGCCGTTTCGTCCCGTGAGGACGCGCGGAGCCAGCGAGGTCGCTTCACGGGAGTGCGCCGAAGGAGTCCAGCGGCTGACGACGTCGGGAACCCGACGCCACCAGTCCATCGTCTCGCTTCGCATCACGGCGGCGGGGAGGCCCGAGAGCGCGCTTGCCACGATCGTCCGCTCGACCTGCTTCAGGTCCCCACCGTTGTGGCTGCGCAGGTACTCCTCGATCGCCGGATAGGGCGGGAATCCGTAGGCATCCTCGCAGTTGGCCATAAGGGTCTCGAGCGCCTCGCGCTCGTCCAGGTAGGTGGCTCCCTCGCCGCCGCGCTGGATCACGACCATCCCGGCCAGCCGCGCCTCGGGTGCGACCTCGACGCCCGGCACCAGGCGCTCCACGTGGTACTTCGGCGGCGGCACGATCATCTGGACGATCGTGTTGATCGTCGCCGCCGGAAGGTGGGTGCGAGCGAGGACCAGGGCGAGGCGGCGCCCCGAACGGGAGTGCAACCGGCTCTGGACGATCAGCCCGATGCGCTCGCGCCGCGACAGCAGCGGCGTCTTCACCGCCTTCAGTGTGTGCCTGCTGATCGTGAGCGGCTTCGGGTAGGTGAGCACCCGTCCGTCGGGGCTCAGCAGCGTGAGATCGTCCGACAGGAACGAGAACGGGTGGTGATCGAGCATGCGCAGGCTGGTGGTCGTCTTGCCCGTATCGGTCCTGGCGGTGACCAGGAACGCGTCCTCCCCGGCGGCCAGGCAGGCGGCGTGCACGAGCGCGTATCCGCGCGCGGCGAAAGTCCAGCGCAGGATCGGCTCCACGAGGTTCGTGTAGAGCACGTGAGGGGATCGCCTCAGGAGCGGCGACGCCGTCGCCTCGATTCGGTCCTCGAGATCGATGGCCACCGCGAAGCCCAGCCGGCCCGGGCCTTCCCGGTAGCGAACCCCGGAGGCGCCGTTTGCGCTGACCCGGCCCACGCGCACCCGGATGTCGGGCTCGCCGATCAGTCCACCGACCCGGAAGCGCTCCAGCTCGGGCAGGCGAGCGTCGGACATCACCGTGACGATCCCGTGGATGTCGTAGCTGCAAGAGCGAGAATCGACCTCCCTTGGGGCCGCCTTGGCCCAGATCCAAGTGTCGGCAAGCGCGAAGCGCACGAGTGTGAGGCCCAGCAGGGAGATGACGTTCGACACGACGTAGTGAATGCCGAGACCGGACGTGAGCAGCACAAGCAACGGCCCCCGGACGGCCAGGGCGGCGTTGTTCATGAGGAAGAACAGGGCGATGCGAGTGCCGAACCCCCGCTTGTGGTCACGATCGGAAAAGACCCACAGCTCGGTGAGGCAGAAGTTCCACAGCGTCGAACCCTGGGTCGCGATGACCGCGGAGACGACGTAGAAGAGCCCGACGACGTCGGTCAGCGCGGCCAGGAGAACAGTGTTGACCACGAGACCCGACGCGCCGACCACCCCGAAACGGGCAAACCGCAGCCGGGCGAGCAGGGAGAGGTAGCGCAGCCCCTCGCGAATCGTGGCCTTGCTACGCCCGGCGCGCCGCTCGCCGAAGGTGAACGACACCTCGGCGGACCGCAGCGCCGGATGGCGGATCAACAGCTCGAGCAGGATCTTGAATCCGCGCGGCCGAAGCGAGTCCAGCTTGATCGCGTCGCGGCGCAGCAGGAAGAACCCGCTCATCGGATCCGTGACGTTCCGTAGCCGGCGCGGGAACAGCAGCCGCGCGACGCCGGTGGTGGAGCGGGACGCCATGGCCCGGGCCCACCCGAGGCCGCCCGCGCTCCCGCGGTCGCAGTAGCGGCTGGCGACAACGAGGTCGAGGTCGTGGGATTCGGCCTCCTCGAGCAGTGCCGCGACCAGCTCAGGCGGGTGCTGCAGGTCGGCGTCCATTACGCAGACCCACGGAGCTCGCGCCGCGCGCAGCCCCTGGACCACCGCGGCTCCGAGGCCGCCGCGGCGGCGATCGGCAGTCTGCCGCAGGAGCACGACATCGTGCGTGCACCGGGGCGCGAGCTTCTCGATTACCTCGGGGGTGGCGTCGGTGCTGGCGTCGACGAAGATGATCTCCATCGCGACGGTGGGGAGCACCGCTTCAAGGCGTTCGACCAGGTCGCCTACGTTGTCGCATTCGTTCTTGGTCGGAATGACGATCGAGAGCAGCGGTCGCACCGGGGCGGCGCCCGTCGCGGTCGACCTGAGCTTCTGCCTTGCGGACGTGAGGGCGCTTTGTTCCACGGACCCGTTCTCCTGGTTGGGCGGCGCCCCGGGCCCAACCGTTTCGACCGTAGCCCTCGCTTTGTTCGGCTCGCGTCGCGGGAAGGGGTGATCCTTGTTCCCCAAGGGGGGCATCTTTCTGTCGGCCCCCCTTATCCGAATCCGCTCGCCGGCGCTGCCAGTCGAGGACCGCCCGCCGAGGCGTGGGTGCGGAAGTACCGCGACACCGCCTGTGAGCGGTTCCGGGCGCCGAGCTTGCGCAGGATGTGCTTGACGTGCGTCTTGACGGTCTCCTCGGTAACGACCAGTCGCTGCGCGATGCGGGCGTTCGTCTCACCCTCGGCGAGCATGGTGAGCACCTCGCGCTCGCGACGGGTAAGCCCTTCGAGGAGCCCGCGGTCCGGCACGGCCAGGGTTCCGACCGACGAGATCTGCCGCACGTGAGACGGCAGCTCGACCGCGGGGCTGGTGAGCTCCTCGACGCTCGCCTCGGTCGAGCGCGCGAGGGCCAGGACGCGTTCCGAGTGTCTGCGCAGACGCTCGGCTAGCACACCGCGCTCGAGCGCATAGCCGAACCCCCCGGCGAAGGCCCACAGCAGCGCGCGATCGAAGTCCGTCACGGCCCGGCCACGGGAGCCATGGTCGGCGTGGAACAGGGCGACGGCCTGTTCGTGGCAGACCACCGGCGCGGCCACATAGGAGCGCGTACCGGGGAGCGTGGCAAGTGCGTGAGCGTCGCCCGGCGCGTCACTCACGAGCAGGGCTATCCGACGGCGCAGCACCTCCGACTCGTGCAGCCATGGGCCCAGCGGGAACGACTCTCGGCGCACACGCACCAGAAGCCGATCGCCCTCCTCGGGCGCGCCACGTGCATACACGTTTTCCGCGAACAGCGCATGGTCGCGAAGGGTGAAGACGGCGGCCCGCCCAAAGCCGACCTGTTCGCACAGCGCGCACGTGGCGTGGCGAAAGAGCGCCGGCAGCGAAACCGTCTGGCGCATGCTCGCAAGCGCTTGACCGACTCCCATGAGCGCGACGACGGCGTCGGATCCGTCCGCCGGCGGCTCGGTTGTCGGGCGGAGCTGCGCGTTCACGGGAGCCTCAGCTGCTCCCCGGCCGTGAGCACATCCGGATCGCCCGATGCGATGCGATCCTCGAGATTCAGTTCAACCAAGTGCTTTACGCGCCGCGCCACCGCGGCGTCGGAGCTACCCCCAACGAGCTGGTTTTCCGCGATCGGCCACAGCGAGTCACCCTCTCGCACCGTGTAGGTGTCGCCGCGCTCGCCGGCTGGGGCGACGGGGGGAGCCGGGGCGGTCACGGGGGGCGCGTCGCCGACGCTGCCGCTGCCGCTGCCGGGGCCGGGAACGCTTCCTGATTCGGGGGCCTTGGCCGGGGCGGGGCGCGCGCTGGGCGCCGGGCTCGCCGTGGGCGCCGGGGCGGTACCGCCGGCACGGGGCTGCTGCGGACGCCGCCGCGCTGCCACCGCCGGCCGGGACTTGGCCACTGGTTCGGCAGGTCTGCGGTCCTGGATGCGCGACGCCCCCGAGGTCGAGAGCAGCGCGCCGCTGGCGACCTCCGCGCTGTCGCGCTCGCCGGGAGCGGCGCGGGTCGCGAATAGCGCGCCGAGCGCCGCACCGACGGCGAATACCGCGAGCAGCGCGGCGCACACCATCCCGAGGTTGAGTCGGGTGTGGTGGGACGGAGGCGCGGCGCGGCGGCGCTCGGTGGCCGGCTCACCCCGGCGCCGGCTGAGGACCCTCGAGACCGCGGCGAGCAGAACTCCCCCGGCCAGCGCGCCCAGAAGGGCCGCGAGCCAAGGCTCGAAGCCATCCGACGACCCCGGGTCGCGGGGGACCGGCCGTGCCGCGCCGGCGTCGGGAGCGGGATGCCGCGGCGGCGCGCCGGTGGCCGGTGCCGGACGGTCCGGCGCCGGGCGATCCTGCGCGCCTGGCTCAGGCGCACCAGAGCCGTGCGGCGCGGCTGGCCGTCTTGGCGGCTGGGCGAGCAGCCGCGCCCGCGTCCGGGGGCCGACCACGCCGTCCGCCACCAGGCCACGCGCTTTCTGAAAGCGCTCGACCGAGGCCTGCGTGAGTGGACCGAAGAGACCATCGATGGGTCCGGGCCGGTAACCGAGCCTGCGGAGGCGAAGCTGCAGCGCGCGCACCTGTTTCGATCCGGCCTGGTTGCCATAACCTGAGCCGCGGCCGAGCAAGCCGGCGGACGTGAGGGCTGTCGCGGAGGACTCGCCCTGCTCCCGCTCGGAAGTGCCCGCCCGGCGGTCTGCACCCGCAAAGCTGCTTGCCGGAAGGCAGAGAAGCAGCGCCACGGTAACCGCCGCGGTGAAAAGCGGCGCCAGCAGCGCTGAAGCTCGACTTGAGGGCCAGGTGGAAGAGGTCATGACGCGGTGCAGGTGCTCACTCATCAAGTACCCCCAAGGCCCGCGTCCCGGTCGGGGCGCGGCCTCGTATACGCGCACGAAAGGGTCTGGTATCACGCGCCCGCAGCTTGGTATCACCGGGCTCGGCGAGCGCGACAGGGACGCGAGCGCAGTCGTAGAGCCAAGAAGCTCGAGCGGCCGGTATCTCCGGCCGCTTCGGTGCGAAGGGTCGGATTTGGGGCGATATCACCGTTACGCGAGCGACCCGCGCGTAAGACTCCGTGCCCACTCGGTTCACTCGCCGTTCGCGACTGCGTACGGCGACGCGTACGGCATCCGTCCCTTTCAACTGGGGCATGGCGCGCTGGGGCCTTAACAAGGAGGTACCAAGTCATGGCGGCCCCTGATCTAAAGTGCCTCGCGGCACCACCCCCACAGCGACGATGTCTCTGATCACGATCACGGTCGAGCAGGCGGCACGTCCCGGCGAGAGCCAGCTCCCGGACCTGATCGAGCCGATCGTCGGCTTTCGCAACTGGCGCATCCTCCGGACCGGACCCGCGGCCGGCGAACTCAGTTCGCCCTACCTACCGGTTTCCTGGACTGACCGGGTCGTGCGCGCCGAGTGCCGCAGTTGGCGCAGCCCCGAAGATCTGCTCAAACAGCCGCACCCAGCCCCACACCCCGACTGCGGCTGCGGAATCCGGGCGTACCACGTGCCGATGAGCGAATTCTCGAAGGTCGACTATCAGGCCGTCTCCGGGATAGTGACCCTGTGGGGCAGAATCGAGATCAAGCGTGACGAGATGCGGGCCGAGCTGGCGAGGATCGAAGCGTTCGGCGTGTACGATCGCTGGAGCCGGCGCCAGCAGGACGCGGTGCGCGAAGTTGCCGGCAATCTCGGCGCGGACCTCGTCGACCTTCGCGAGCTCGACGTCGCTGCGGCGACCTACGGTGCGCCGCCCCCGCCCTCGCTGGTGGCGGGTCGGGAAGCGCCCGGCGTGCGGGACCGCTTCGCCGCGTTGTTCACCTCACGACTCGGTGAGTAGTCCGAAACCGCGATATCGGGTTAAGCTCGTGTTACCAGGTCTTCTTCATCCCCCGGGGATTGAGGCGAATTTCACAGCAAGCACGCAACGACCGCGATTCGGCGACCGGTCGGCTTCTCGCTGCCTATCGCGACGACGGCGACCCGCGCGCGCGGGAGCGCCTGGTGCAGCTGTACCTGCCTCTCGTCGAGATGCTGGCGCAGCGACACGACAGGCGCGGCGCGGACCACGACGATCTCGTGCAGGCCGGCTCGATCGGCCTTCTGAACGCAATCGAGCGCTTCGACCGGACACGCGGCGATGAGTTCGCCGCCTTCGCCGTGCCGACGATCGCCGGCGAGATCAAACGGCATCTCCGCGATCGCACGAGCACCGTTCGCCTCCCGCGCCGCCTCCACGAAGCGAGCGTTCGGCTGCCCGAGGCGCGCCAGGAGCTGACCGCGCGGCTCGGCAGGGCGCCGAGTCCGAGCGAGCTCGCCGAAGCGTTAGGAGTTACCGCTGACGAGCTCGGGCAGCTCGAGAACAGGACGAACGGGACAATCGACGACCGTGCCTCGGATACCGCCGCCAGCGAGCTCGACGCGAGCGAGTCCCGCTTGCTGCTCGCCGATGCCTTCCGCTCCCTGGACGAGACCGAGCGAACAATCATCTATCTGCGTTTCGTTCGCGAGCGCAGCCGCAGGGAGGCCGCGGAGGAGCTCAGGATGTCGCAGAGCGCACTCGCCCGGCGCACAGCCGCCGCACTCTCCAAGCTGCGGGGCGAGCTCGAGGACCGCGCATTTGAGCAAGGGAGCTCGCCGCCGGCGCCGGTCTCGAGCACGGCCGAAGAGTCGGCTCCCCGCCCGGCGCCGGGCCTCGGGCCGACCGAGGGGGGTGAGACGGGAGCGGATGAGCCGACGCCGGCCTCCGGCACGAAGACACGCGCCGGGCACAGTGGGCGGCTCATGCTCCGCATGCCCCAGTCGCTGCATGCGGAGCTGGCGCAGGCGGCCGAGCGCGAAGAGGTGAGCCTGAATCAGTTCATCACCAACACGCTCTCGGCGGCACTGCGGTGGCACTCGGACAACCAGGAGACGCCGACGACACCATCCTGGATGCGGGCCGCGATCGTGACGAACATCGTGGTGGTCGTTATCGCAGGGGCGATCGCTCTCGGCTTGCTGATCATCGCGTGGCAGGAGGGCTGGTGAACGCGCGGAAGCGGTCGCCGCGCCACGTGACCGCCGCCTCTCGATAGATCGCACGGGCTACTTCACGGCGTCGGTTTCATCTGCTGCGGGTGCGAGGTCCTCGAGGTTGCGGATGATCCTGGTGAGAGCGCGCTCGAGGTCGGCCCTCTCCTTGCGACTCAGGTTGGCGGTCGCGCGTTCCTGGAGTCGTCGCAGCTCCTCGTCGATGAGCCCGTGAAGCGAGCGCCCGCGATCCGTGAGGTGGAGGCGGACGAGACGGGCGTCCCTGTCGTCTCGGCGCCTCGTCAGCAGGCTCGTGGCCTCCATGCGCGTTGCCATCTTGACGATCGTCGGGGTCGTGACGTGCAGCCGCTGGGCCAATTCGCCCGGCGTGAGGCCGTCCTCTGCCACCAGCGCGTCGATGACGAGGTTCTGGCCCACACGGACGCCGTGGCGACTCATGCCCGCGTCCGCGGCGCCGCGCATGAGCTTCGAGGCGCGCGTGAACAGCGCGATGAAGTCGCCCACCGGTTCGAGTGTACCGGTTGGTCGCTTGCCGGCTATCGATCTTCGCTATCGTTATTGATTGCCGGCTAACGATTTCGAGGTCAGGAGGCGGTAGTGACCACCCTTGTGAGCGGAGCAACCGGACGCCTCGGCAGCCGCTTCGTGCCGCGGCTGTTGGCAGAGGGCGAGCGGGTACGAGTCGTCGTCCGAAACGCCGAGGCCGCCGAGGCACTGCGTACGCGGGGAGCCGAGACGATCGTCGGCGACTTGCGCGATCCCGAGACCCGCGGGGAGGCGGTCGACGGTGCCCAGGCCGTCGTGCACCTCGCCGCGGCGTTTCGCGGCGTTCCAGACGATGAGGCGCGAGCGGTCAACCACACCGTGACGGTCGAGCTGGCGCGTGCCGCCCTCGCCGCCGGGGTCGAGCGGTTCGTCCTGGCGAGCACCAACCTCGTCTACGGTCCCGGCCGCGGCCGGCCGGCGCGCGAAGGCGACGACCTCGCCCCCACCGGCGCCTACCCGGAGAGCAAGGTGGCGGCCGAGGAGGCATTACGGGCGCTGCACCGCCGCGATGGGCTCGGCCTGCGCGTGGCGCGACTGGCCTTCGTATACGGCGAGGGCGACCCTCACCTCGGCGAATCGCTGCGATGGGCGGCAACCTGGCCCGCGCACCAGCGGCTGCACCTGGTCCACCACGCGGACGTCGGCCAGGCGCTCATCCGCGCGCTCCGGTGCTCGGGCATCGACGGGATGACCTTCAACGTTGCAGACGACTCACCGGTGACGGCCGTCGAGCTCCACGACCTGAACGGCCAGCCCGTCCCGGAGGACGCCGCCACCAGGCCGCTCGACGATCCCTGGACGGGAATCGTCGACACCGCCGCGGCGCGCACGACACTCGGGTTCCGCCCGATCTTCCCGACGGTCTACACGGCGAAGGCCGCCGGAGCGCTCTGACTCAGGTGCGCTGACCCGGGACGCTCTGACCCGGCACCGGGTCACCGCACGATGCGGAAGCAGCTCTTGCCGAGGCGCTTGCCGTAGTTGCGCTTGGCTCGCTTGCCGTAACCCGGCCAGACATACCAGCAGTACCTGCCGGGAACGAGCCGGTATCGCTTCCCACCGAACCGCCAGCGCCGCTTGAGCTGGAGCCGCGGACCCTCCGGCCAGGCGCTAAGCACTTTCCTCCGCCGCCGGAAGATCTGAACGTTGTAGTAGTCCGCCTTGCCAACGGGCTTCCAGATGAGCTGCGGAGGTGACGCCGCGGGGACGCGCGAACCCTTCGAGGGGACGAGCAGGTTGGAGGAGGTGGGGACGCTGCTCGCCGTCCCCGAAGCACGGTTTCCTGCCTGGTCGATCAACGTGACCACGTACCGATAGCGATGCCGGTTCCTCAGCGGACGGTCGGTGAAGGCACCGCCCGCACCCTGGTACACAACAACCGGGGCACCGTCGCCGTCGAGGCGCGCGACCTCGGCCTGAGAGTCCGGCGAGGTAGACCAGGACAGGGCGACGCTCTTGTTGCCGGGCTTAGCTTGGACGGCAGGCGCCGGCGGGGGGGAGGCGTCGTAGTTGAACGCGAACGAACCACCGCCCACGTTTCCTGCAACGTCCTGACAGGTTCCGCCGACCTGGACGCCTGCTCCACCTGGCCCGCTGTACGACGTGCTTGAGCACGAAGCCACCCCGGACGTGGCATCGCTACCGCTAAACGAGACGTTGAGCGGATGGTTGAACCAACCCCCGTAGTCGGGCGGCCGGTCGGGGGCGGCGCTTACCGTTGGCGCGGTCTTGTCGATGTGGAGCACAATCGTGTGCTTAGTGCGATCGCCCGACACGGTGTCTCTTACCTCGCACCACGTCTCGCGCGCCACGGTGTCGTTGGCAAAGGTGACCCAAGGATTGGGGTTGGGCAAGCACTCGCCAGCGAAATACTCGGTAGTGCTCGTGAGCCATCCCCACTTGACCGTCACGCTACTGCGATACCACCCCTTGCAATCCGCTGGGGCAGGGGAACAGTCGAATGTGAGTACTGGCGGTACCGCCCGGGCCGTATCTCCAAGAGGCCCGCTCGGCACCAGGACCATGGCGCCGGCAACTATCACGGCGAGAGCCGCTCGCGAAGCGAGGCAACCTAGAGTCTGCGAGTCGGTCAGTAACCCTCCTTGGGTAATCGGCTGCGCCAACTGGAACGTAGTGCCCCCCCGTGCGGCATGTCAACGACGCCCGGCTACGTCGCCGGCGCGCGATCATACGCTTCTCGCGGTTCTCGGAGGGCGGTGAACCGTCGCTTGCATGAGGCGGCGTTAACGCGGAGCCCGCAGCGCTGCCACGGCCTCAGCCCGCCGCGAGCGAGGGGGTCGGCTCGCGAACGACTACCGGATCCTCGCGGGCGACCAACACTTCGCCGGCCCCGCCTTCGCGGGGCGTGATGGAGGATCGACGGGCGGGTTCGAAGTGCCGTTCACGGTCTCGGAACGGCTCCCCGCGAGCACACGACGGAGGACCTGTTCGAGCACCTCATGGGCGGCGTTTGAAGGGCGCCGCGTCGGCCCCGGACCGCCACCCGTTCGACCTTTCGTGGCCATATCCAGCAAAGGACGAACGCGCCACGATCGACCGCTGCCGGTGGCGCCTCGAGCGTCTGGCGATCCCACGCGTTCGACCGTTCGTGGCGGCGGCCATAGC
>DATDLN010000110.1:0-11442 GCA_036519295.1 Thermoleophilaceae bacterium | reverse complement strand
CGCCGATCGACGCCGAGGACGATCCTCCCGCCATCGCTGAGCGCGATCCGGCTGCCGCGCAGCCTGGGCTGCGCCGGGTCGGAATGTCGCTGAATGAGGCCATAGGCCTCTCCTCGGCGCAGAACGTCGCCGGCGACCCATGAGACGTCGCGGTCGGTAGGTGGCTGGCCGTCGCGGTCGCGCCACCCGCCGCGCCGCACTCGCGCGAGCGCGGTCGCGGAGAGATGGTCGTGCACTCAGAGCCAGCGAGGAGTCGCCCACAACCCCGGGTATAGGCGTCTGAACAGTCCGCCGGTGGCGTGCACGCCCCGGCGCTCACCTTCTAAGCTCCCGCGCTTTGAGGCGTTTACGTATGGGGACTTGCAATGCGGGTGCTGATCGCGTGTTCTGACGCAAGCGTCAGGGATGCGTTTCTGGACGCTGCGACAGGCCGATATCGGCGTCGTTGCCGTGGCCGACGCGGCGGCGACGCTGGAGCTGGCGCGGCAGCAGCGCCCCGAGATCGTGTTGCTTGACGACGAGTTGCCGGGGATCGGCGGCGTCGCAGGCCTGCAAAAGCTGGCCGCTGAAAGCCCGGATTCGGAGGTCGTGGTCCTCGCCGGACGGCTCGATCGGGGACGTGGCGTGCGCGCGGTCCTGGCGGGCGCCGCCGGATACATCAGCCGGGGAATCGCGGCCGAGGCGCTTCCGCACATTGTTCGCGGTGTGATGCGAGGCGAGGCCGCGATCCCGCGGAACCTCACCATGGCCCTGATCGAGCGACATCGCATGCTCGCCCGGAGCCAGGTTGGGATGCACCCGACCGAGAGCCCGCTCAGTTCACGCGAACGGGAGGTGCTCGACCTAATGGCCACCGGCGCCTCCCCGAGGGAGATCGCCACCGAGCTGGTGGTCCCGCTCGAGACCGTCCAAAGCCACGAGCAGCACATTTTGCGCATGCTCGGAGTCCACTCGCGGGCGGCAGCGATCGTAATCGCCCAGGAGCTCCACCACCGGCGCCCGCGGTGAGCTGGCGAGAAGCGCCCCCTTACGGTGTCCGGGCCGCTCAGGGTGTTGTCCGAGCTTTGGGAGCCCGGCGGCGTCGGTATGGCTGTCTGCCCCCTGAATTTGATCTGGGGGTGCTGCCGCCGGTGTCGTCGGGTGCCCCGGGCCGCTGATATGGACCTGTCCGTTGGGGCTCGTTCGTAGGGTGGCTGCGGCTGGGCGCCCTCGGGGCCCCGGGCGGCAACTGACACCGCGGGCGGCGAGGAGGTCGGATGGGGGAGACCGAGGTTCGCAGATCGCGAGCTGGGTCGGGCTCGATGTCGACAAGCAAGACCATCACGCGACGGGTCGTCTCGGCGGCGGGCGAGCCACTGTTCGAGCGCGGCCTGCGCAACGACAACGGGGTGGCGGCTGCCAGCGACGCTAAGGCTGCGAAGCGTCGCCTCCTGTCGGCGATGCGTGGTCGACCACCTGATAGTGCGTGACCGTCGACTCGCCGCCAATGAGGTAGCGCTCGTCCTCGGGATAGAGAACGGCGGCGTCGATGTCGTCGCCGGCGAACGCGCGGATCGCATCCTCGGACTCCCATATCGAGAGCGTGATGAACTCGGTCCGCTCGCCCTCGTCGCGGCGGAGCATCCAGGCGCCTCGGTTGCCGGGGTCTGGCCGTACTCGGCGAAGCCCGTCTCCCGGATGTACTTGGCGTACTCCTCGGCATCGGCCCGGCGCACTGTGCCCCTCCAGCTTCGCGCGATCATGCCTCCTCCTGTCGCTCGGTCAGGAAATCGATGACGATCCTGGTGTCGATGCCTCCATGCCCGGTGCCGGGCAGGACGGCGAGCTGCGCGTCCGGGAGCCCTTCGCGAAGGGCGAGCGTGTGCTCCATGGGGATCTCCTCGTCGCTGTCGCCGACCATGACAAGCGCCGGTCCGGGGTAGCCGGCGAGGTCGGCGACGGTCAGGGTCGGCTCCTCGCGATGCATCCGGTCGAGCTTGGCCTTCACGACCGAGAAGTGCTCGGGCCCGTCAGGCGCGACGGCGCCCCAGTAGTCGATGAAGAACGCCACCGTCTCGTCGTCCAGGTCGGTGGCACCCGGTGCCCAGCCCTCATGGTGAAAGACGCCCCCGCTGAAGACCAGCCCGCGGACGAGGTCCGGTCGCTCCAGCGCAGCCAGCAGCGCGACGGGCGCCCCGTCGCTGTGGCCGAGCAGGTAGGCGGGGCCGCCGATGACCTGCTCGAGGAACGCGATCGTGTCCCGCGCCATGAGTTCGTAGGTGATCGGGCCGTCGACGTCTGGCGTGCGTCCGTGCCCGCGCCGGTCGGGCCGGAAGACGTGGAAGTGCTGGGCGAGCTCGGGCACGTAGTCCTCGAAGGCCCGCGAGTCCGCGAGCCCAGGGTGCAGGAGCATGAGCGGATCGCCCTCGCCGTCCTCCTCGTAGTAAGTGTGCACCTCGCCGAGCTGTACGTAGTTGGACAACTGCTGCTCCTCTCGTCGTCTGGGTCTATGGGCGGGCGTAGCGGAGCAGGACCACGGCGTCGGCGAACGTCCGCGCCTCGACGAGCGAGAGCTCGAGCGGATGGCCGACGTCGCTGACAGCGGGGTCCCTGCGCCGAGCGCGACCGGGTTGACGAACAGCCAGCACTCGTCGTCGAGGCCGAGCCGCATGGACGTCGCGGCCGGTCGGCGCCGCCGTAGAGCAGGTGGCGCGTCCCGGGTCGCCTCCGCAGGCCAGAACGCCACCACCCCTCGTACATCCTGCGGCCGTACAGCAAGGTGTCCACGCCGCGGACCTGGTCCTTGAAGTGCTGGTGCACGTCCGGGCCAACGACGTAGTCGACCTCGCCGTCCGCCCCGTCGAAGCGGCCGTCGAGCGAAATCAGAATCGAGACGATGGATCGTGTCCAAGCCATTGCGCTCCTTCTCGGTCGGCGTGCTGGCGCCCGACTCATGTCCGCCGGTCCGGTCGGGGCGTCAGAGGTGTGCGTTGATCCGTAGACCGCCCACGATCCTCGAACTCATCGGTTCCCTTCAGGCAGGCCTCGCCCGCACCGCCCTCTCGGCGCAGAGCACCTCACGGTCAGCGACACGACGACGCCTCGGTGGACACGAAGCAAGAGGACGCCTGCATTCGTGAACCAGCGAGCGCGCGCGCCGCGCCGTCGTCACGCTCGCCCTGGACGAGGGGGAGGCGTGGACGCGGCGCGTCACCAGACGCCCGCCTACGTCAGCGGTTGCAGTAGCCGACGGGCGAGGGGTCTGCGCTCCTGCGGATCGTCCGGAGCGGGCACCTCCTGCGCGCCGCCGCAGACGCTCGGATCTCGCGCAAAGCGGGCATCGCACCGGCGACCGCCATTCCCGCCCGGAGTCCGCGCCGCCAAGATGGTCACGTGGTCAGCCGCCTATCGACGGTCTAGTGCTCCAGCGATATCGCGGAGGTCCGTGCCGCCTCCTCGTGCTGCCTTCGCGCGACTACAAGTCCGGCCTGCCAGCCGGGCGCGCGGCCCCCTGCCGGAGGCTGAATCGACTGCGCGTCTATTCCGCTGCGGGCGATCACCCAGGCGATCACCGAATTCGAGTTCCACATATCACCCGTCGCGTGCTCGTCGCGACCACACTCGGAGTCGGGACCTGGGCGACTAGCTCGAGTAGGCGCCGCGCACGAGCTTCGTCATCGGTCAGGCGCTGGGGGCTGTCCACGGCCTCGGCGAGGTCGGGGATGTGTCCACCGAGCCAGAGGCGGATCTCGTAGCGGAAGATTCGAAAGCGGCCCGCCCAGCGAGTGCCGACGGAGCCCCCGGCGACGACGCCCCGCTGTTGGCCGCTCAGGTTGGGGACCGGCGTCTGCTCGATGACGAACGTCCCCTCCGGGAGTCGGACTTGGAGCGCGGAGTGGTAGAGGTCGCACGCTGGACGCCGCTGGAGCCCCGCCGCCAGCGCCTCATAGATGCGACCGTTGAGCCTGACGAAGTGCCCACCCGCGCCGAGCGGCAACCAGTACAGGTCGACCGCGGCCATCTCAGCTTGATGCCGCCCGGTCACAGCATCGTGCGACGCTACCAGCGCTTATGACGTCCAACGACCGCTCGTGCGCAAGCTGATCGAATCGGTATCCGGCGCCGTCCAGATCGCCGCCCGCATCCTGCTCTATCCGCTTCTGCGCAGACGGCGGAGGCGGTGGGGTACGAGTGAAGAGGAGATGGCACTGCGGCTGCCCGGCGACGAGCTCGCGGCCGAGCCCCGGTGGACGCACACCACGCGATCTCGATCGATGCCCGCCGTCGGCCGTCTGGCTTGGCTCGTCCAGCTTGGCCAAGGCGGGTTCTACACGTACGAGGGGCTCGAGAATCTAGTCGGCTGCCAGTTCCGCAACGTGATGGGAATTCGAGCGGAGCTCCAGCAGCTCCCCGCCGGCGACACGATCGTCCTCCATGGGCGCTCCGGGTTCGGCCCGGAGGTCGTTAGCTTGAATCCCGAGCGCGCCCTAGTGCTCGGCGGGCCGCCGAACGAGATGGGATCGCAGGCGACCTGGGGCTTCTAGCTACTCGAAGATCCCGACGGGACAACGCGACTGCTCAAGCGAGGACGCGCTGTCTACTCCGCCACCGCTCGTGCGGCCAGATCGCGCAGGTCGAGCCGGACTGCGCGGCCTGCGACGAAACCCTGCACTCGACCGACGTCGATGTCCAGCCCGGCCCCGGCATCGCGGCGGTGAAAGACCACCGAATTCGCCAGATCGATTTGCCCGAGCGGCCTCGCCCTGACGCTTGAGCCCCTAGGTCCTGGGTAATGCCAGAACAACCGAGCAACCTAGGGAGGAGACCCGTGAGGAGTGCGCATCTGCGTTTTGGGCTCGCTCTGGTCTTGGTGCTCGCGGTCGTCGTCGGTGCCTGCGGCAAGGGAGGGGACGACGAGGAGGAGAGCGGAATCAAGGGCGACAAGCTCGAGATCGGGGCGGCGCTCTCGCTCACCGGCTCGCTCGCCAAGGAGGGCGCCCTAACCAAGCAGGGCTACCAGCTCTGTCAGGAGAAGGTGAACGAGCGCGGCGGCGTGCGCGTCGGCGACAAGAAGGTCAAGCTGGCGATCACCTACAGCGACGACAAGTCGGAGCCGGACACCGCGGCTCGGCTTATCGACAATTTCAACGACGACGGCGTGAAGCTCATCCTCGGGCCCTACGGGTCTCCTTCGACGGAGGCGGCCGCGGCCGCGGTCGAGCGCAACGGCCAGGTGATGGTCGACAGCTCGGGCGCCGACGACAACATTTTCACCAAGGGCTACAAGACCATCTTCGCCGTGCTCTCCCCGGCCACCGACTACGTGGCCATCATCGTCGAGGCGATCATGAAGTCGGCCAACCCCAAGCCAAAGACGGTGGCCTTCCTCTCGGCGGACGATGGGTTCTCGCAGACCGCTGCCGAGGGCGGGGTCGAGGCGGCGAAGAAGGCCGGGCTCGAGGTCGTCGCGGAGGAGTCGTTCCCAGAGCACACGACGGATGTCTCCTCGGCGCTGACCAAGGTGCGCGATGAGAAACCGGACCTGATCCTGGGCTCGGTGCACGTCGAGGAGGGCATCGCCATCGTCAAGCAGAGCCGCGAGCTCGGCGTGACGCCGATGGGGTTCGGGGAGACCGTTGCCCCGCCGACGCCCGACTTCCGCGAGGCGCTCGGCGACGCGGCCAACGGCGTCGTCGGCTCGACGCAGTGGACCGCCCAGGTCAAGGGCCAAGACGAGATCTTCGGCACTGCCACGGATTACGCGGCCGACTACAAGAAGCGCTTCGACGCCGACGCTGAGTACCACAGCGCCGAGGGAGCGGCGGCGTGCCTCGCCCTGGTGCTGGCCGTGGAGGAGGCGGGCTCGGCCGACTCGGAGAAGGTGCGCGATGCGCTCTCCGGGCTCGACACCGAGTCATTCTTCGGCCCGATCAAGTTCGACGACACGGGCAAAAACGTGACCAAGCCGATGTCCGCGATCCAAATCCAGAGCGGCGACGTGAAGACGATCTATCCGGAGGATCAGGCTGAGGCCAAGCTCCAGTGGCCCGGCACCGGCGGCTAGGGGGACGACCCGGGAAGGGAGCGGTGAGCCAGTTCCTGCAGGCGACGGTCTACGGCCTCCTGGAGGGCGGCCTTCTCGCCCTCGTGGCAGTGGGCTTCTCGCTGGTGTGGGGCGTGATGAACATCGTCAACCTGGCTCATGGCGCCTTCGTAATCACCGGCGCCTACATCGCCTGGAAGCTCAATACCGAGCTGGGGCTCGACCCCTACCTCGGAATGCTCGTGTCCGCCGCCGCGCTCTTCCTGGCCGGCTACCTCGTGCAGAGGCTGCTCATCAACCAGGTGGTGAACGCCCCGATCTGGATGACCCTACTGCTCACCTTCGGGCTCGATCTGCTGATCGTGCAGGGTCTCCAGCTCCTGTTCACGGCGGACTTCCGCGCGATCAAGACGAGCTGGGGCACCGAGGGATTGGCGCTCGGCGACGTGAGGGTGCCGTACGGTCGCCTTGCCGGCTTCGGGCTCGCGGTGGCGGTGACCGTGGCACTGGTCTGGTTCATGACTCGCACGCGCACCGGGCTCGCCATCCGCACCACCGGCATGGACCGAGCGGCGGCCCGGCTCATGGGAGTGAACGTGCGCCACGTCTACGCGCTCACCTTCGGGCTCTCGGCGGCGCTGGCCGGGATGGCCGGCGCGATCCTCGGCTCGATCAACACGTTCAGCCCCTCGGCAGCGGGTGGGTTCACGCTCCAGAGCTTCGTGATCGCGGTGCTCGGCGGCCTCGGGAACATGTGGGGCGCCCTCGCCGGCGGAATCCTGCTCGGCCTCGTCCAGGCGTGGGGCGGCCAGTACCTGTCGGGGACGTTGGTGAACGCGATCGCCTTCGGCGTGCTCGTGCTGGTCCTGATCGTGCGGCCCGCCGGGCTCGTCGGGCGCCCGTACTACGAGGCGAGGGCCGAGGCGTGAGCACGGCCGCCGGGCGGCGGCGCCGCCGCGGGGCGGTCGCGCCCACTCCGGCCGCGCTGGTCGCCGGACGGTCGCGCTCCTGGTGGATCGGCGCTGCGGCCATTGCCCTTGGGCTCCTGATACTGGCCCTGGCCCCCACATATCTGCTGCTGGAGTCCGAGCAGCGCACGCTCGCCAGCGTCTTCATGTTCGTGGTTCTGGCTCAGGGCTGGAACCTGATCGGCGGCTTCGCCGGCTACCCGAGCTTCGGGAACGTCGTCTTCTTCGGGCTCGGCGGCTACACCACCGCCGTGCTGATGGCGAAAGCGGGGGCGGGCTTCTGGATAACGCTGCCCGCGGCGGCGGCGGTGGGTCTCGGCTTCGCGGTGCTCATGGGCATCCCCATCCTGCGCTTGAAGGGCCACTACTTCGCGATCGCCACCCTCGGCGTGGCCGAGGGTATGCGCGAGGTAGTGATCAACACCGGCGGGCTCACCGGCGGGAACAGGGGGATCACCGTGCCCGCGGTGGGCGAGAAGGCGACCACCTCCTACCCCGGCAACACCGGCTTCTACTTCTACTTCCTTGTGCTGGCGCTGATCGCGGTCGCGACTGTTTGGGCCGTGTCCCGGAGTCGCTTCGGCTACGCGCTGCGCGCGATTTCCCAGGACGAGGACGCCGCCGCGGCGGCGGGGATCAACACCACCCGCGCCAAGATCAGCGCCTTCGCCCTGTCCGGGGTGCTCACGGCGCTGGCGGGGGCGATCTTCGCCTTCCAGCAGGTCACGATCTACCCTGAGCGGCTCTTCGCCGTCGACATCACCGTGCTCATGGTGGTCATGGCCGTGCTCGGCGGCGCGGGCACGGTGCTCGGTCCGGTGATCGGCGCGGTCTCGCTCCAGTACCTCTCCGAGTGGCTCCGCGACAACCTGCCCGACTACCACACCTTTGTCTTCGGCGCGATCATCGTGCTGGCCGTCCTGATCGTGCCCATGGGCATCGTCAACTTCACGCGCGACGCCTGGAAGCGAAAGCGCATCGCCGTGTTCGAAGCGGTCCGCCAGTACCGGCTATGAGCGCCCTGCTCGAGACCCGCGAGCTGAGCCGGCGCTTCGGCGGGGTGGACGCCGTAATCCGCCTCTCGGTGACGGTCGAGGAGGGGACGGTGCTCGGGGTCATCGGGCCGAACGGCGCCGGGAAGAGCACGCTGGTCAACTTGATCACCGGGCACATCAAGCCGAGCGAGGGCCGCGTCATAGTCGACGGCCACGACGTGACCGGGCGCAAGCCGTGGGCGATCGCCAGGGAGCGCGTGGCGCGCACCTTCCAGATCGTCAAGCCCTTCCGCAACCTGACCGTCCGCGAGAACGCGGCCATCGGGGCCATGTTCGGGCCCCAGCACGCGCGCTCGGCCCAGGCGGCCGTGGAGCAGGCCGACGAGGCGCTCGAGCGCGTCGGCCTGCTGGACCGGGCCGAGCTCACGCCAGGGGACCTGAGCGTGGCCGACGCCCGTCGGCTCGAGCTGGCCAAGGCGCTAGCCATGCGGCCGCGGCTGCTGCTGCTCGACGAGGTCATGGCGGGGCTCCGCCCCGGCGAGATCCAGCCCTCGCTCGCCCTGATCCGTTCGCTGCGGGACGACGGCGTGACCATCCTGGTCGTGGAGCACGTGATGAAGGCGATCATGGCGGTCTCCGACGAGGTGCTCGTGATGCACGAGGGCCGGGAGCTGACGCGCGGGAAGCCCGACGAGATCGTGAAGGACGAGCGGGTGATCGAGGCCTATCTCGGCGAGCGCTACGCGCAGCGTGCCCATGACGGCGTAGGGCCCGGCGATGCTCGAAGTTGACCGGCTTTCCGCGGGCTACGGGACGGTGGGGGTTCTCTGGGACATCGACCTCGACGTCGGCGGGGGCGAGGTCGTCGCGCTTCTCGGCTCCAACGGGGCGGGCAAGACCACGCTGCTACGGGCCATCTCCGGCCTGATCCGGCCGAGCGTCGGCGAAGTCCGGTTCGAGGGCGAGCCGCTCACCGGACTGAGACCTGAGCAGATCGTCTCGCGCGGGATCGCCCACGTGCCCGAGGGACGGCATCTGTTCCAGGGCCTAACGGTACGCGAGAACCTGATGGCGGGCGGCTACGCGCGCCGCGACGGGGCCGAGATCGAGCGGGCGATTGAGCTCTTCCCGGCTCTCCGCGAGCGCTTGTCGCAGCTGGCGGGCAGCCTGTCCGGCGGCGAGCAGCAGATGTGCGCCATCGCCCGCGGACTCATGAGCCGCCCGAAGCTCCTGATGATCGACGAGCTCTCGCTCGGCCTTGCCCCCAAGCTCGTGGACGAGATCGTCGAGCGCCTGGAGGATGCGGCCGGGCAGGGCACCTCACTGCTCGTGGTGGAGCAAGACGTGGACGCGGCGCTGCGGATCGCGAGGCGCGGCTACGTGCTGGAGACCGGCCGAATCGCGGCGAGCGGCTCGAGCGAGGAGCTCTCCGAGGACGCGCGCGTACGCGAGGCCTACCTCGGGGTTGCGTGAGCGCCGGCCCAGGCCAGGCCGACGCCGAGGTCGAGCGCGCCCCGACTTGCGACGCACGCCACGCGGACGGGCTCGCTTGAGCGTCGTGCACGGCCGGGACGCACCCGCCCGCGCGCTCGACATGGCCGGTCTCCTGGTGGGTGCCGCGGGCATGTTCGCCACGATGTACTCGACCCAGGCGATCCTGCCGGTGCTGGGCGAGGCCTTCGGGGTTTCGCCTGCACAGACCGGCCTGACGATCTCGGTCGTGGTGATCACCGTGGCGGCAGCCGGCTGGGTATGGGGGCTCGTCTCGGACCGCTACGGACGCAGGCGCTCGCTCACCCTGGCGAGCGCCCTGCTCGCGGTGCCGACGCTGGGGGTCGCTCTCGCCCCGAGCTTCGAGCTGTTCCTCCTCTTCCGGACGCTCCAGGGGATATGCATGCCCGGCCTGCTGATCGTCGGAGTCCCGTACGTGGCGGAGGTCTTCACGCCCGGGCTGGGTGGCAGGGCGATGGGACTGTACGTGGCGGGACTGTTCGCGGGCGGAGTGGTGGGGCGCGTGGGAGTCGGGCTCGTGACGGCGGCCGCCGGCTGGCGCCTGGCCCTGGGGCTGCTCGTGCTTCTGCCGGTGACCGGCGCTTTGGTCATGCGCCGAACGCTCCCCGAGGCGCCGCTCCCGCCCCGTAGCGCCGGCGCCACGGTCGCGGTGCTCGGCCAACTGACCAACGCGCGCGTTCTGCGTCCGGCCCTGGCGGCCAGCGCTCTCTTCTTCACCTTCGTGAGCGTCTTCTCATACGTCACCTTTCGGCTCGAGAAGCCGCCTTTCGACTACGGGACCGGCGTGGTCAGCCTGATCTTCGTCTTATGGGCCCTCGGTGTGGCGAGTCCGCCGGCGGGCCGGCTGGCCGACCGCCTCGGCTGGTGCCGGGTCGCCCTGCTCGGCCTCTGCTCGTCGGCGACCGGCGTGCTGCTCTCGTTGCCTGCGACGATTGTCACCCTGGGCCTCGCCCTCACCCTCGTGATCAGCGGCATGTTCGTGGGTGTCACCTCCGCTCAGCTCGGCGTGTTGGAGGCGGGCGAGGTGGACCGCGGCGTGGCGAGCGCCGTCTACTTCACCCTCTACTACGCGGCCGGCGCCGCGGCCGGCTTCCTCCCCGGACTCGCCTGGGAGCGCTGGGCGTGGCCCGGCGTGGCGGCCTGCGCGGCGGCCGCACTGGCCGTGGGGTTCGGGGCGCTGCTGCACACCCGCCGCGCTTTGGCGCCTATTCGCCGCTAGGGACGACTTCGGTCGAGACCCCGATCAATGAGGTCTCCACGAATGCATGTTGTGTGGATCACGGTCGCGAGTCATGGCCGCTACTCGGACGCTACGCAGAACAACCGCTTCGCCTGGGAAAGAAGAGGCGAGCGAGCGTGCGGACAGCGCCTCTGAGACGCAACCAAAGCGACACTCTCCCCCGCTACTCGTCAGGTGGACGTGGAAGCGGTCGCCGGGCAGGGAATCCCGCTGGCGCAAATACGGACGCCGCGCGCCTCGCGCGATCGAACGCGGTCGCCCAGGAGATCTCGATCCCGCGCTGTTGTCTTCTTCGTTGCTTCACTTCCTGCCCGGACCTACGGGCGGTAGGTCGTGTTGGCGAAAAGGCTCGCCCGACGCCCAAAGCGAGCAGGCTCCCGGGGCGATGCTCATCCCGGCTGTTTCGCGGACTCGCGCCGGGTACCAGTTGCGTGGCAGCGGACCCGAATGGAGGAGAGCGCATGGCCGATCAGCACCCGGTCGAGCCCGAGGAGAGCCAGCAGGGCTACGAGAAGGAGCTCGCCGACTACGAGAAGGAACTCGCCGACTACGAGAAGGAACTCGCACGCTACCTGCAGGCGCGCATCAAGCCAGGCCTCAGTCGCAGCGCGATCCCTCTGATGGCGCGGTCCATCGCCAAGGAGATCGCCGCGCAGGACCCGCCTGAGCCGATCGGGGGCAGCGACGTTCCGAACGCCGGAGATG
>DATDLN010000109.1:0-3829 GCA_036519295.1 Thermoleophilaceae bacterium | reverse complement strand
CTGACCACCCGCCCGCCGTGGCGCCGCGGCTTCGCGGCGCCGGGCGGCGGGCCCTAGCCTCCTCATCTCGATGGAGGCAGTCCGCGAACAGATCCGCGCGCGCTGGAACGTGTTCGCTCCCGCGCTCGCGGCTGGCCGGCGCACAACATCCGGCGGCTGAGGCGTCTCGGGGCGCCCGCCGCCAAAACCGTGGCCGAGCGATGACGATGCTGTGCAGAGTTGTAACAGCGCTGCACGGCGCTCGGCTCACGGCTCGTACCCTCGCGGCAGCGGTCGCGCCGCGGATGGGTGGCTGCTCCTTCGGGTGGCTTTCCGGCGCACCGTCTCCTGGGCACGGTGAAGGGCTACCGCGGTCGCGCAGGATCTCAACGGCCACGAATCACCGTCCTCGTCGAACGGGATCAGGAAGTGCAGCGCCCCGTGATCCGAGGGAGCACTCCGCCGTTGGACCGCTAGCACCTTCGAATCGATCCTGTCGGTCTTTAAGGGCAAGCGGCACCAGCCCATTGACCTTCCGGGCGTCTGCGATCTCGACCTCCCAGCCCTCTGCTTCGAGAGTGTCGTGGACGAGACGAGCGCCGGTCATCGACTCGACAACCGTGCAGACACGCGGTGCACCTCCCCGATGCGCTTGGCGAGCATCCTCAGGGAGTCGACGTCGGGCGGAACGGCGAGCTCGTCGAGATGCTCTCCGTGGTCGGAAAGCAGACAAACATCGAGCTTCTTTCGATTGAGATCGAGTCCAGCGTGCAACATGTGATACGGGGCCTCCTTGGTGCTCGGTTGGTGGACACTGCTGAGCGTCTCACCAACGGAGGTCCTTCTTCATGGCAGTCCCTTACGAGCGCGTGGGGCGCGACCACCGACGCGTTCGCCTGCGCGTGAGGCCTTCGCACAAACAGTGAAGATGAGTCCAGGCGTCCGGCCTGCGGAACACGCGATCGGCTCCCACGTCGCTCCTGCTCGCGTCGAGGAGCACTCGCGACCCGCGTCCGGGCTACTCGTCAACTGGAGTCAGGAGCCTGGCCGCGCGCCTGGGCTTTCCGCCGCCAAGACCAGTCCTGACGGTCGGGGCGCAACTGCAGGAGCTGGTGGTCCCCACTCCTGACTCGGCCTCCCCGCGAAGCAGGCCCACTGCAAAGCGGCCGGCTCCTGCGCCAGTGCATCGGCAAGCTGCGCGCTGCGGCCACACGCCCGGCCCGGTCGAAGCCGGAGGCTGGAGCTCTCGCCGCGCCGGCCGTAGGCTGAGTCGTCCCAAATGACGATAGACCTGCCAGCACAGCTCCTGGCGGCGGCGCTTCCTCCGGTCGAGCAGGAGCACCTGTTGGAAGCGCGCCAGATGCAGGCGCTGTCGTTCGCCGTGCACATCCCGCTCGTGTGCTTCGGGATCGCCTTCCCGAGCATGGTCCTGCTCGTCGAGTCGCTCTACCTGCGCACCGGCGACGAGCTCTACCGCACGCTCGCCAAGCGCTGGTCGAAGGTGATGATCGCCCTCTTCGCGGTCGGCGTGGTGACGGGGACGATTCTGTCGTTCGAGATGGGGCTGCTGTGGCCGAACTTCATGGCCACGTTCGGGGACGTCTTCGGCCTTGCCTTCGGCCTGGAGGGCTTCTCGTTCTTCGTCGAGGCGATCTTCATCGCGATCTACGTCTACGGCTGGGATCGCATGTCGCCGCGGCTGCACCTCTTGTCAGGCGTGCCCGTCGTGGTGGCGGGCTTGACCGGCTCGCTGTTCGTCATCTCGGTCAACGCATGGATGAACAATCCGTCCGGGTTCCGGCTGGAGGACGGGCGCGCGGTCGACGTCGAGCCGTGGGACGCGCTTTTTGGAAGCGCCCACCTGTGGCCGGAGCTGACGCACATGTACCTGGCGGGCCTGATCGTCGCGGGGTTCCTCGTCGCCGCCGCGTACGCGTGGGGCTGGCTGAAGGGCCGGCGCGGGCGCTACGAACGGATCGCGCTGGCGGTGCCGCTCACCGTCGCGGCCCTGGCCGCTCCGGTGCAGGTCGTCGCCGGCGACTGGATTGCGCGGCGCGTCGCCGACGACCAGCCCACCAAGCTCGCGGCCCTCGAGGGGCTCGGCACGACGACGCGCGGCGCGCCGATCCACGTGCTGGGCTGGTACGACGACGGCGAGGTGCGGTACGGGATCGAGATCCCGAAGCTGCTGTCGCTGCTCGCCGAGCACGATCCGAACGCCACCATCCGCGGCCTCGACGCGGTCGCGCCGGACTACCGGCCTCCTGTGAACATCGTGCGCGTCGCCTTCCAGACGATGGTCGGCATCGGGACGCTCCTGGCGGTGCTCGGCGTCGTGCACCTCGCGACCTGGTTCCGTCGGCGGCGCTTCGTGGAGTCGCGGTGGTTCCACTGGGCGGTGGTGGCCGCCGGGCCGGCGTCCGTGGTTGCCCTGATCGCCGGCTGGGTCGCGACGGAGGTGGGCCGCCAGCCGTGGGTCGTCTACGGCGTGATGCGGACCTCCGCCGCTGTCACGGGCGCCGATGGCGTGCCGGTCGGCTACGCGACGCTGGTCGTCGTCTACTTGGGCCTGGGCTTTGCGGTCGCGTGGATCCTGCGCCGCCTCGCCGGGCGCCCGCTCGAGCTGCCGCCCGAGCCACCGCCGATCCTCGAGGCCCATGGCGCTCGCTGAGGTCCCCGCCGTCCTGATCCTCGTCGGCTTGGCGGCCTACGTCGTGTTCGCCGGAGCTGACTTCGGCGCCGGGCTCTGGTACCTGCTGGCCGGGCCCGGCCGGCGCGGCCGGGCGATTCGCGACTTCAGCTATCACGCGATGGCGCCGGTGTGGGAGGCCAACCACGTCTGGCTGATCTTCGTGCTCGTCGTGGCGTGGACGGCGTATCCGACGGCGTTCGGGTCGATCGCCTCGACGCTCGCCCTGCCGCTGTTCGTCGCCGCGGTGGGGATCATCCTGCGGGGGACGGCCTACGCCCTGCGCAGCGGCGCCCCCCAGGATCGCGAGACGGAGGGCGCGACCGGCTTCGTATTCGGCGCGTCGTCGATCCTCACCCCCCTAGCGCTCGGCGCGGCCGTCGGCGCGATCGCGTCGGGCCGCGTCCCGGTCGGCAACGCCGAGGGCGACCTCGTGACGAGCTGGCTGAACGCCACCTCGCTGCTCATCGGCGCCCTCGCCGTCGCGACCGCCGGCTACCTGGCCGCCGTCTACCTCGCTGGCGACGCCGTCCGCGAGAGGAAGCCGGAACTCGCGCGGGCCTTCCGCGTCCGCGCGCTGGCGATGGGCCTTGTAGCTGGCGCGCTGGCCGTCGGCGGCCTCGTCGTGCTACGCGAGGACTCACGCCCGCTGTTCGACGGCCTGACCAGCGGAGCCGGCCTGGCCGCCGTGCTGGTGTCGGCCCTCGTGGGCCTGGTAACGCTCGCCCTCGTGCGCGCCGGACGCTACGAACCCGCCCGCTTCTCGGCCGCCCTCGCCGTGGCCGCGATCGTTGCCGGATGGGGCATCGCCCAGAGCCCCGACCTGCTGCCCGGGCTCACGATCGAGGACGCCGCCGCCGGGCGCTCGACGCTGTGGGCGCTGCTGATCTCGATCGCCGCCGGGCTCGTGATCCTGGTGCCGTCGCTCGCCCTGCTCTACGGGCTCGTGCTGCGCGGCCGCTTCGACCTCGGCGCCCCCGCCGGACAGGAGCCGCCGCAGCCGCAGGCGACGCGCGGGGCTCGTGGCCTCGCGGCGGCCGCCGTCACGCTGCTCGTGGTGGGAGTGGCGCTGACGCTCTTCGCCGACGGCATCGCCCTGGCGATCGGCGTCCTCTCGCTCGTCGGCTTCATCGCCCTGGGCGCGATCGAGTTCCTGCGCCC
>DATDLN010000108.1:0-10409 GCA_036519295.1 Thermoleophilaceae bacterium | reverse complement strand
GCCGCGGTCGTCGCCGCCGCTGTGGTCGTCGCCGCGGTCGTCGTCGCCGCTGTGGTCGTCGCCGCGGTCGTCGTCGCCGCTGTGGTCGTCGCCGCGGTCGTCGTCGCCGCTGTGGTCGTCGCCGCCGCTGCGGTCGTCACCGCCGCGGTCGTCGTCACCGGCGCGCAGATCGTCACTGCGGCGGTCGTCATCACCGCGGCGATCGTCACCGCCGCGGTCGTCGCGACGCGCGCCGTGCTCGCCCCCGCCGCCGGAACGCTCGACTTCGAACGCCACCCAGGCGCCGTCACGCCGCTGCACCTTGGCCTCGATCCTCCGCAGGCCGGAACGGAGCGCCGAGAAGCCGGCGAGCCGCTCGAAGCGGGTCCGGCCCGTGACCTTGATCTGGGCGGTCCCGCGCTCGTTGTCGCGGAGCCGGAAGGTGCGAGCGTCGCGGTTCACCGATACGACGGTGCCCTCGAACTGGCGGAGCTGCGCGGCGCTGGGAGCGGCCGTCGTGCCCGCCCCGGCCGCAGGGACCAGCGCGGTCGCCAGGGCCGCGGCTAGAACTGTGATCGTTCCAATGAGCTTCATGTAACCCACCTTTCAGGTTGCTGCCTCGTCTCGGACGAGGATGGCCGGCGGCAGGCAGGCGGGCCCCAACCGCGGGGAAAGACTTGGTAAAGAATTCGGCTCACCGATGGTTCTGGAGATGAGAAGCACCTGCGAACGCTGCGGCACCCCGCTGGCCGCGGACGGAGCGGCGACGATCTGCAGCTACGAATGCACCTTCTGCACGGACTGCGCCGAGGCGATGGAGCACATCTGCCCGAACTGCCAGGGCGAGCTCGTCCCAAGGCCGCGGCGGGCTCTGGAATGATCCGCGTGGGTCGTTCACGCTTCGTCCACAAGAGGAGGCCGTATGGCGGGTCGGTTTGAGGCGACCGTTGTAATCGACCGTCCGATCGAGGAGGTGTTCGCCTTCCTCGCCGACGGGGAGAACGATCCGAGGTTCAGTCCGCGGGTGCTGGAAATCGCCAAGACAACCGATGGGCCGCCGGGTGTCGGCACGGTTTACGCCAGCACCGTGAAGGACGCCGGCGTGAAGACCAAGCGCGAGTTCAAGCTCACCGAGTTCGAGGCGCCCACCCGGATTCGATGGACGGAGGTATCCGAGAACCTCGTCACGGCTCCCGAGGGTGGCTACGACCTCGCACAGGAGGGCAACGGGACCAGGGTCACCATCCACAACGTCCTCGAGGGGCACGGCGTCGGCAAGCTGATCGCGCCGCTGGCACTCCGTTCCGCCCGCAAGGGTGCGGACGACTTCGGGAAAGCGATCAAGACCGCGGTCGAGGCGTCTTAGCCGCAGCTCCCAAGCACGCCCCTCATCGGGGCGAGCCCTTGAAGGAGCTCAACCGCAGCCCGTGTTGTTCCCGCAGCTCGAGCACGTGTAGCAGGAGCCCGTGCGCTGCATCATCCCTCCGCATTGGGCGCACGCCGGTCCGAGGTCGAGGCCCTGGAGCTTGGCCGGCACGGCGGGTGGGGTGTCCGTGAAGGCCGCTGCCGCAGGGCGGGCGCCGCCGGCCGAGGCCTGCGGGTTGGACGAGCCGCTCGCCTCGTCGCCCGAATGCCCGTTGGCGTGACCGTTTCCCTCGCCGTTCGCCGGCCCCTCGGGAACCGGTTCGCCGCGTAGGAGCGCGTCCTCGCGTGCCTTGCGTTCGCGCACCTCCGCCGTGAGGATGCCGAGCTCCTCCTGGATGTCGGCGTCCAGGAACCGCGAGGCCAGCCAGCGCATGATGTAGTCGGGCATCGACTTGGCGAACGGGATCTCCGGGTTCGTGGTGATCCCCTCCGGGTCGAAGCGCATGTAGCTGAACTTGCGCACGAGCGTCTCGAGCGGCACGCCGTACTGGAGCGCGATCGAGATCGAGGTCGCGAACGCGTTCATCATGCCGCGGAGCGTCGAGCCCTCCTTGCCGACATCGGTGAGGAAGATCTCGCCGACGGAGCCGTCCTCGTACATGCCGGCCGTGATGTAGCCCTCGTGCCCCGCGATCGAGAACTTGTGCGTGATCGACTGGCGCTCGCGGGGCATCCGGCGGCGTACCGGGCGCGGCTCCTCGGGCGCCTCGATCGCGGCCTCGGCCGGCGCGTCCTTCTTCTCGCCGGCGTCCGTCTTCAGCGCCTGCGCGGTCTTCGAGCCGTCACGGTAGATGGCGAGCGCCTTCAGGCCGAGCTTCCAACCGTCGGTGTAGATGTCGGCGATGTCCTCGACCGAAGTCGACTCGGGCAGGTTCACGGTCTTGGAAATCGCACCGGAGATGAACGGCTGGGCGGCGGCCATCATCTTGATGTGGCCCATCGGCGAGATGGCCCGCTCCCCGACCGCCACATCGAATACCGGCAGGTGCTCCTCCTTCAGTCCCGGCGCACCCAGGATCGTGCCCTCCTTGGCCAGGTAAGCCTCGATCGCCTCGATCCGCTCCCGCGGGTAGCCGAGCGTCTCGAGCGCCAGCGGCACCGTGCGGTTGACGATCGTCATCTGCCCGCCGCCGACCAGCTCCTTGAACTTGACGAGCGAGAAGTCGGGCTCGATACCGGTGGTGTCGCAGTCCATCAGGAACGAGATCGTTCCGGTAGGTGCGAGCACGGTCGCCTGCGCGTTGCGGTAGCCGTTTCGTGCGCCGATGTCCACCGCCTCGTCCCATGCGCGCCGCGCCGCCGCGAGTAGCTCGGGGTCCGCACACAGGTCGTCATCGATCGCGTTGGCCGCCTGGCGATGCTTGCGCATCACGTGGTTATGCGGGTCGCGATTCTCCCCGTAGCGCTCGTATGGGCCGATCGCACCCGCCGCCTCGGCCGAGGTGCGGTAGGCGCGCCCGGTCATGAGCGCCGTCACGGCGCCGCCGAGGGTGCGGCCCTCGTCCGAGTCATACGCCAGGCCGTTCGCCATCAGGAGTGCCCCGAGGTTCGCGTAGCCGAGCCCGAGCTGCCGGAAGGCGCGCGCGTTGCGTGCGATCTCCTCGGTCGGATAGCTCGACGGCGCGACGATGATCTCCTGCGCGAGGATCATCACGTCGACCGCGTGCTCGAACGTATCGACGTCGAACGTGCCGTCGGGGCGCCGGAACTTCATGAGGTTGAGGGAGGCGAGGTTGCAGGCCGAGTCGTCGACGTGCATGTACTCGGAGCAGTTCGCAACCACGAACCCGTCGACGATGTACGAGTGGTGGAGCGGCTCCGTGAGGTTGTAGACGACTTCTTGGCCGTCGGTGTCTCGTGAGACCACCTTCGTCCGGCCCTTCGTCACGTAGCGTGTGGTCGTGCGAAGCAGTTGGTCGAGCACGCGCTGCTTCGATGGCACGGAGAACCCGATCGTCCTCGCGAAGCGGTCGACGTCCGAGCCGGTAACTCGCAAGTCATAGGTTTGCAGCGACGGGTACGTCATCGTCGTGCCGTCCTTGCGCGTGTAGGCAAACGGGGTGTCGGCGTTCTTGCCGATGTTGTAGATGCGCCCTCGAATCCCGAATGAGCTGAGCAGCCGCTGGGTGTCCCTCAGAAGCGCTTCGCTCGTGCTGCCGAGCCCGACATAGCGGGAGGCCTTGTCTCCGCTGGAATGGGAGGCGCAGCCGTCAGCGCCGAAGAGACCCCGAAGGAACGCCGCCTGCACTTCCGTCGGCGAGGTGAAGATCGAACTTGGGACGCGCTTCTCCGGTGCCCGGAGGGAGGTCACTCCGAGCCCACGGAAGAACTCCCGCACGGCCCTGCTTCCTGCTCGTAGCTGGACGGTTCCGTTATCCAGCTCCTGACGCGACACGCCACCGATGAGTTCGCGCAGCAGCCCTTCGTGAGAGTCCGCGACGCCCTCGTCGATGTCGTCTCCGCCGTAGATCCACTCAGTTCGGGCTTCGGTGATGTCACCGTCGCCGACCAGATGGCCGATGAGCTCCCCGAGACCCTCGCTCCACCTGTCCGGAAGCTCCCGATAGGTCACGCTCCCGCCGAGACTGAACGACGTGGCCGGTGCTTCCACGTGGACGGGAAGCGCCCAGGATGCGTCCTCCGCCGGCGTGGGGCTGTCGTTCAGCAGCACGTGGTCGTCGGCAGTTAGATCCTCGGCCGCCACGTAGCCGCGATTCGTCGTCCAGATCCTGTGGTTCGGAGTGCAGCGCAGCTCCTGGCCGTTGGCAAAGCGGAGGCGCAGGATCGGCTTCACGCCGTTGCGCATCACGGCCAGCGGCGTGGTCGCGACGACGCCCTGCCCAGGCTCCTCCGCCGTTGCCCGATGCGTGTAGACACGGAACTCCTCGCCGGCCTGCGCCCGCTTGTAGAGCTCCTCGAACGGAAGGAGCCCCAGCGTCGTGTGCACGCGAGCGTCGCCCGGGAAGCACGGATTCGACGCGTTGATCCGCCCCGAGTTCGGGCAGGTGTGCCACTCGTTGATCGTGGTGTCGTACTGGACGCCGGGATCGGCGCAGCGCCAGGCGGCGTCGGCGATCTGCGCCAGCAGCTCGCGCGCGTTCACCTGCTCGACCACCGAGCCGTCCACGCGAGCCGTGAGCTCCCACTCCTCGCCTCGGTCCGCGCGGTCCATGAACTCGTCGGTCACGCGCACGGAGTTGTTCGCGTTCTGGTACTGGATCGAGGCGAAGGCCTCTGAGTCGAGCCGCATATCGAAGCCGGCATCGCGCAGCGCCGCCGCCTTCTCCTCCTCGCGCGCCTTGCACCAGATGAAGTCGAGGATGTCCGGGTGCTCGACGTCGAGCACGACCATCTTGGCCGCCCGCCGCGTCTTGCCGCCCGACTTGATGGTGCCGGCCCAGGCGTCGGCCCCACGCATGAAGCTGACCGGCCCGCTCGCCAGGCCGCCCTTGGAGAGCTGTTCCTTCGAGCTGCGGATCCGCGAGAGGTTGATCCCGGACCCGGAGCCCCCGCGGAAGATCATTCCCTCCTTGGTGTTCCAGTCGAGGATCGACTCCATCGTGTCCTCGACGCTGAGGATGAAGCACGCACTCGCCTGAGGGCTCTCCTCAAACCCCACGTTGAACCACACCGGCGAGTTGAACGCCGCCATCTGGTGGAGCAGGATGTGGGTGAGCTCGTCCTCGAAGGCCCCCGCGTCGTCGTCCGTGGCGAAGTAGCCGCCCTCGCTGCCCCAGGCCGCGATCGTTCCGGCCACGCGGCCGATCATCTGCTTGACCGAGGACTCGCGCTCGGGGGAGTCGAGGCGTCCGCGGAAGTACTTCTGGGTGACGATGTTGGTCGCGTTCTGGGACCAGCTCACGGGGAACTCGACGCCGCGCTGCTCGAAGGCCGGGCTCGCCGGATCCCCGATCAGGGCGTCGCGGATCTCCCACTCGACGCAGTCGAAGGGGTGCTTGCCGGCCTCCGTGAAACGCCGCGGGATACTGAGCCCGGCACCACTCGCGGTGACGCTCGGGGCGGCGACGCTACGGCTGTCGGACATGACCTCTCCTTCTGGTGGGACGGATTTCGCGGGAACGACCGATGGTGCTCTCGGGGTCGGACGGAACCGAGCCGTCGATCGCGAGCTGGTGCTCGCCCGGAAGGGGGTCCTCCTTGAAGCGCCGGACCACCGCCTCGAGCTCGTCGAGATCGGCGAGGTTGCGGTACACCGAGGCGAACTGGATCGCGCTCACCGGATCCACGCGCGCGAGGCCCCGCTCGGCCAGATCGCCGATCCGCTCGGCCCGAGCCTGGCCGCCCTCGCGCCGAACCTCGGCGGCGATCCAGGCGGCCACGGCCTCGAGCTGCTCCTCGCTGACCGGCCGGCCGCCGGCCGCCCGCGCGAGCCCGCGCAGCAGCTTCTGGCGGTCGAAGCGCTCGCGCGTGCCGTCGCGCTTGACGACCGTGACGCGCGGCTCCTCGCCCCGCTCGTAGGTGGTGAAGCGCTCCCCACACGCCTCGCATTCGCGCCGCCGGCGCACGGCGTCGTCGGCTGGACGCGTGTCGATCACCTGGGTCGAATCTGCGGAGCAGTAGGGACAGCGCACACGTCAGATTCTACTACCCCTAGTGCTCGATTCCTCCTCAGATCACAACATCTTGTGCCTAAGCAGCGACGAAATCGTACTTCGAGGCGATCCGCGCCATGGTCTCCGGGTCGGGCGGCCCGCCGGACTCCGTCGCGACCTCCTTCAAATACTGCTCGAGGCCGCCGGGGGCCATGATGTTGAGTGTCCGCACGAGCTCGCCGCGGGGGTTCGAGAACGTATGGTCGTTGCCAGGCGGGACGAACGCGTAGCTGCCCGCCGGCGCCTCGACCTTTCGGCCGCCGATGTGCAGCGTGAGGATCCCGTCGAGCACGTAGAAGCTGTCAACCATCGCCCTGTGGCGGTGGAGCACCGGCCCCGGAAAGCCGGGGCCGGCGACGACGTCCATCACTGTCAAAGAACCGAGCGCGTCCTGCCCACCGGCCTTGATGGAGCCTTCGGCGGGCCCGAGCGTCAGCCGCTCGCCACCGCCGGGCGAGACGAGGATCACCTCGCTCGGCGAACGGCCGCCGTCGGCGGGCGGTTCGTGCTGGTCGTAGGGAGTCTGGTCCCGTAGGTACTCGTCGAAGCCCATGCCCGGTGCGTGGAAGTTGAGGAATCGCGCGCGTTCGGGTCCCGGATTGCGGAAGGTGTGGACGACGTTCGGCGGGACGAGCGCGAAGCTGCCCGCACCCGCCTCCACCTCGTCCCCGTCCGGTCCGAGCGCGAACGCGAGCCGCCCCTCCAGGATCCAGAACGAGTCGACGTGGTGGCGATGTACGTGCGGATCGGGACCGCGCCCGCCCGGCTCGTAGTCCGACTCCGTGACCACGACCTCCGGCCGACCCGCCTTGATGCGGAGCCTCTCGCTGATCCGCTCGCCCTCGCCCGGGCTCAATAGGAGCGGCTCGTCCACCGCCGCACCGTATCGCGACCGGGAATGAAATGGTCGGCTCGGCAGTCCTTAACAGAATGACGTCGATGAGCGGAAGACTGACCCCGCGTCTACTCGCCGGGATCGCCGGCCTCGGCTACATCGCCGGAGTCGCAATCGAGAACATGGAGATACTCGGCGCGCCGACGCTCTCCAGCCCGGTGTCCGACGTGGGGGCCTTCTACGACGACCAGGCGCTGGCGGCGGTAACCACCGGCGCAGGCGCGATCGCGCTTGTCTTCTACTGCCTGTTCGCGTTCGGGCTGTTCCGGATGCTGCGGGAGCGCGCGCGCTCGTGGAGTGTGGTGGCGCTCGTCGGAGGAATCGGGGGGCCGCTCCTCGCGGCGGCGGGGCTCGTCGCCGCCGGCATTCTCGTCGTGAACCGAGGCCTCTCCGACGGCGAGATCGCCGACCTGTTCGACTTCTCCCTGCGGATGAGGCTCGTCTCCGGTTTCTTCGTGGCTCTGTTTCTGGGCGGGGTCGGTTTGACCGCTCTTCGGTCGCGGGCGCTGCCCATCTGGCTCGGCTGGTACGCCGTGGCGCTCGCGCTGCCGATGGCCGTCGCCCCGCTCATGGCCTTCGCGGAGAACCAGTCCCTCGAGGTTGCCGTTCGGGTCGCCTTTGCGCTCCAGACGCTCTGGATCTTCCTCACCAGCCTCTGGCTCGCGCTCGCGGACGGCGCGGCGCTCGTCACCTTCGTCCGGCGCTCCGCCTTCCTCCTGCTCGTGCTGGCCGCGGGCCTGATCGGGATCGCGCTGATCGCCGTTCCGGACGCGACCGGCGAGTTCTTCTCCTGGGACCTCGAACCCGAGCCGCTCGCGGCGTTTGCGGGGGGCGTGTATGTCGGTTCGGCGGTCGTCTACGCGGTCGCTCTACGAAGTGGGGAGCGCACCGTTCGCGGTCTCGTGGCCGGTGCGCTGGTGCTCTCCGTGTCGGTCTTCGCGATCACCCTCGCCCATCTCGACGTGTTCGACTTCGACCGCCTCCAGGCCTGGGCCTGGGTGGTGCTGTTCGCGGGCTTCTCGCTGGTCACCGCGGGCCTCCTCGCGTTCGGCAAACCCGAGCACGAGGATGAACCCGGCGAACCGCTGGCGCCGTGGTCGCGGGTGGTGTTCGCCGCTGCCTCCGCCGCGCTCGCATTGCTGGCTCTCGCCCTCTGGATCGATCCGACCGGGCTCTCGGCCCCCGTCGACCTACCTTCACTCGGCGGGCGCTTCGCCGGGTCTTGGGTCGCCCTGCTCGCGGTGCTCGCGGGTTGGGCCGCGGTGCGCAACCGGACGGACGAGGCTCGGCTCTCCGCGCTGGCTATGGTCTCGCTCCCGGCGGGGGCGCTGATCGCCGCGGCGAGGACGCTCCCCGATCTGGAGTCGGCCGGCGGTTACATCGCGGTGGTCGTGGTCCTGCTGGCGACTGGTGCGCTGCTACTTCGCGCGCTTCGGCCTCAGGTCCAGCCGCCGTATTCCGGAGCGGTGAACGGGTCGCCCTGGTACTTGGCCGGCGGGCCGGCGTCCCCGATCTCGGCGGCGAAGCGCTCGGCATCGTCCTGGGGCTCGTAGCCGAGCCGCCGCGTGGCCTCGCGCAGGTCCCACCACGAACGTCTGTTGGCGGAAGCGCCGTAGACGGTGAGGAACTTGATGTCCGGCGCGCTCAGGCAGGAGCGGAAGAGCCGCACGGCATCGCCTGGGCTGAGCCACATGTGCAGCTCATGGGGCTGGGTCGGGCGCTCGTCGAAGGAGCCGATCCGGACGCAGACGACCTCGAGCCCGAAGCGGTCGGAGTACATACGCGCCAGCGCCTCGCCGAACGCCTTGGTCGCGCCGTAGAGGCCATCCGGCCGGGGCGGCTCTCCGCCGGCGAGCCGCTCGCCAACGGGGTAGAACCCGGTCACGTGGTTGGAGCTCGCGTAGACCACTCGCCGGACGCCGGCCCGGCGCGCCGCGTCGAAGACGTTGAAGGTGCCGACCACGTTGGGTCCGAGGAGCCGGTCGAAGGCGGCCTCGCCGGGTACGGCTCCGAGGTGGACCACGGCCTCCACTCCGTCCGCGGCGCCGGCGACGGCCTCGCGGTCGGTGAGCTCCGCGGCGACGAACGTCTCGGGCGGCACCGGCGGCGGGTCCGTGGCGCGCACGTCGGTGAGCCGCAGTTCCTCGAGTTCGCCGCGCAGTCCGGCCCGAAGGCAGGCGCCGATCCTGCCCGAAGCGCCGGTGAGGAGCACGCGCCGGAAGATCACCGCTGCGAGGCGAGCGTGCGCTCGAGGCCTTCCTCGAGCGAGACCTTCGCCTCCCAACCGAGTTCCTCGCGCGCGCGCGAGCAATCGAGCGCGATCCGCTGGACCTCGCCGGGCCGCGCGGGGGCGTGCTCGGGGTCGAACCCGTTGGCGGCGTGCGGCCTCAGCGCCTCGACCAGGTCGAGCACGCTCACCTCGACGCCGAGGCCGACGTTGAATGGTTCTCCGGCGTCCGACTCGGCCGCCAGCAGGTTGGCCTCAACGACGTCCCCGACGTATATGTAGTCCCGCGTCTGGCGGCCGTCGCCAAAGATCGTGGGCCGCTCGCCCGCCAGCAGCTTGCCGCAGAAGATCGCGATCACGCCCGCCTCGCCGAGCGGATCCTGCCTCGGCCCGTAGACATTGCCGTAGCGCAGCGACACGGTCGATAGCCCGTGCAGCCGGGTGAAGAGCTCGCAGTAGTTCTCGGCGCAGAACTTCGACAGGCCGTAGGGCGCTTCCGGCGCCACGGGGTGGTCCTCGGGCGCCGGGATCGTCTGGGCCTCGCCGTAGATCGCGCCGCCGCTGGAGGTGTTGACCACGCGCGGGACGCCGTTCGCCTCCGCCGCCCGCAGGACGTTCACGGTGCCCTCGACGTTCACACGGGCGTCGAAGGCGGGATCGGCCACCGACTTGCGCACGTCGATCTGGGCGGCCAGGTGGAAGATCGCCTCGGGCCGAACGCGCTCGCAGAGCTTCGCCACGGCGCCGGCGTCGCGGATGTCGCCGTCCACGAGCTCCCCGCGGTTCGCGATCGCCTGTTCGAGATTCTCGCGGCGGCCGGTCGAGAGGTCGTCGAGCACGGTCACCTCGTCGCCGCGCTCGAGCAGTGCGTCGACCACGTGCGAGCCGATGAAACCGGCGCCGCCGGTTACGAGGGTGCGCATGGCCGCGGCATGCTAGTCGGCGCCGGGCCCGCGTTGCTCCCCGACGCGTTCGTCCTTTCGCGGCGTTCTTGGCCGCGGAAGGTCGAACGGGTCGGCGGCGGGGAGGCCGCGGCGGTTCCGGGCGCGTGGGCGGCCTTGAGCGAAGTGCCCGCCACCAGGCGCGAAGCTCACGCGTTCGACCTTCTGCCAGGGCGGTCCGGCGCTCAGTCGTCCGAGCCGTGTCCGCCCGAGCCCGAGTCGTCGGAGCCCGAATCGTCGGACGCGGAGCTGTCGGAGCCGCCGGAGCCGGAGCCGCTCGAACCGGAATCGCCTCCCGAGCCGCCCCGGCCGCCGTTGTCGTCGCCCGG
>DATDLN010000107.1:0-3184 GCA_036519295.1 Thermoleophilaceae bacterium | reverse complement strand
GCGGGACGGCCTGACAGAACCGATCAACGGCGCGGGGCGAAGAATGACCGCAACAGCTCGGCCGATTCCTCGGCCAGCAAACCGCGTGCCACCGCCGGCCGGTGGTTCAGACGTGGTTCGGCGAGGACGTTCAGGACGCTTCCGGCGGCGCCTGCCTTTGGGTCGTCGGCTCCGAATACGACCTGCGGCACTCGGGCCAGGACGATCGCCCCGGCGCACATTGCGCATGGCTCGAGCGTGACGTACAGGACGGTGTCGAGCAGGCGCCAGGTCCCCAGCTTTGCCGAGGCCTCGCGCAACGCAAGCAGCTCGGCGTGCGCGGTCGGGTCCCCCCGGAGCTCGCGCTCGTTTCGGGCGGCCGCGAGCACTTCGCCGGCGCTCACGAGGACGGCTCCGATCGGGACGTCCTCGTGCTCGACCGCGCGCTCGGCTTCGCGCAGGGCCAGGCGCATGAAGTACTCATCCCGTGGGAAGAAGGCGGCGGGGCTCATTCGCCGGCCGCCGTCATTCGCTCGCCACCGGCCGGCGACCCATGCAGGTGGCCGCCGCGTGCGCGCCGATGGAGCCGGTGGCGCCGGTGATACATACGGTCACAACTTCGCTGCGTAGAGGTTGTTGGTGCCCTCGTACACTCCGCTGGGCACCGTAACCAATGCCAATTCGCCCGCTCCTCGTCGCCCTTCTGGCTCTCACGGCTCTTACCGTGCCGGCCGGCGCTGCCGCCGCCGCGGACGACTACGTGCCGGGCGAGGTGATCGTCAAGTACGAGGACGAAACGAGCGCAACGGCGGCGGCCACGGTCGAGAAGCTCAGCGGCACGGATGCCGAACAGACCCTGCCCGGGGGCTCCGAGCAGCTCGCCATCGAGGACGGCGACTCGGTCCGACAGACCATCGCCGAGCTGAAGCGCGACCCGAACGTGGCCTACGCGGTGCCGAACTGGAAGGCGCGCGCCTCGGCGTTCATTCCGAACGATCCCGCGTTCAGGCGCCAGTGGAACCTGTCCCTGTTGTTCGGCATCAACATGCCCGAGGCCTGGGAGCTCGCGGCGGCGCGCGGCGCGCCCGGGGGCAGCGGCGCCGTCGTCGCCGTGCTCGACAGCGGGGTCGCGTTCGAGCACTACCAGCGCTTTCGCCGGGCACCGGACTTGCGCGCGACGACGTTCGTGCAGGGCCGCGACTTCATCGACCGCGACGGCCACCCCAATGACGAGTACGGACACGGCACCCATGTGGCGGGCACCATCGCGCAGGCCACCAACAACGGGGTCGGAACCGCGGGGATCGCCTATGGAGCGAAGATTATGCCGCTCCGGGTGCTCGACTCCCTGGGCGAGGGCGACTCCGCCGCGATCGCGCGCGCGATCCGCTATGCGGCGCGCGCCGGGGCCGACGTGATCAACCTCAGCCTCGAGTTCCCGGCCTACGTGCGGGCGCAGGAGATTCCGGAGGTGCTGTCGGCGCTGCGGTTTGCGCGCCGCCATGGTTCGGTCGTTGTGGCCGCGGCCGGCAACAAGGCCGGCACGGCCGTGGCGTACCCCGCGCGCGCGGAGCAGGTGATGGCGGTGGGCGCGACGACGATCACGGGGTGCGAGGCCGACTACTCCAACGCGGGCAAGGACCTCGACGTGGTGGCGCCGGGCGGCGGCCTGGACGCTCCGAACACGCGCAGCCAGTGGGACATCGACCACTGCCGGCCGGGCGTTCCCGGCAGGGCGATCATCCAGCAGACATTCACGCACGATGGCTGGGTCCAGTCCTTCGGCCTGCGGGGACCGCTCTACGAGGGGACCTCGATGGCGGCCCCGCACGTCGCCGCCGTCGCCGCGCTCGTGATCGCCACCGGGCGCCTCGGTCCGAACCCCAGCCCGCGGATGGTGGAGGACCACATCAAGGCTACGGCCCGGGACGCGGGCAATCCCGGGTTCGACCCGTTCTACGGCTACGGGATCGTGGACGCGGCGGCGGCGCTGCGTTAGCGCCGCAGCGCAAGCTTGGCTTGCGGGCGGCGTGAAAAGCGCGGCTACGTCGTCCGGATGATCATCACGCTGCAAGGAGCGTGATGGGAGACCTTGTTAGGCACGCTGCCGAGCAGGAACCGCTTCGCGCCGGTCATGCCCTTGTTGCCGACCACGATCAGATCCGCCTCCTGCTCCTCCGCGACGTCGAGGATGGCGTCCGCCGGATCGCCCTCGCGGGCGTGGGTCTCGACCTGGACGCCCGCGTCCTGAAGTCCCTGGGCGGCGGACGCCAGCGTGTTGTTCACGTCCTCGCGCGGGTTGACCATCCACTGGAGGTCGCCCGGCACCTGCTGGCGCTCCTCGCGCAGCCGTCCCTCGGACACGGGCTCGTAGGCGCTCACCAGGTGCACCTTCGCGCCGAGCCTCTGTGCAATCTCCGTGGCCTGCCGCACCGCCTCGCTGGCGGTGTCGGAGCCATCCGTACCGACGACCATCGAACCGATCAAGGCCTCTCCTTCCGCGCGCGGTCCAAAGCCGCGACCATCATATGCGCCCGCGCCGGGACCGGCAGGTTCCTACTTTGGACAAATTGGTGGCTAGCTGGCCGTATAGCCAGTAGGGTTTTGGCGTGCAGTCCACACCAACACGGTGTCTAGCCGTGGACGATCACCCGACTGTGCGCCAAGGACTCGGCCTCATGTTCGGACAGGCGCCCGACCTCGAGCTCGTTGGGAGCGTCGAGAACGGCGAAGACGTGATCGATGCGGTACGCAGGTTGCGACCCGAGGTCGTGATCATGGACGTCCGCTTGCCCGGAATCGACGGCATCTCGGCCGTCAAGCGGATCGCGGATGCGGCTCCAGAGGTGAAGACCGTGGTCTTCTCCGCCTACGGGGACAAACGCCTGCTCTCCGACGCGATCGCCGCGGGCGCCCGCGGCTACGTCATGAAGGGCTCGCCGCCCGAGGACCTGTTGCGGGCGATCCGGACCGTCACCACCGGGAAGCCCTTCGTCGACCCGTCGCTCTCCCCCGCCCTGCTCATGTCGGCCGTCGGTCCGGATGCGCCTCTGTCCGAACGCGAACGCGAGATCCTGCAGCTGCTGGCCGAGGGCCTCCACACCGAAGAGGTCGCGCGTCGGATCGGGCTCAGCACGGAGACCGTCAAGTCGGACACGAAGCGGGCGATTCTGAAGCTCGAGGCCGACACGAGGGTGCATGCCGT
>DATDLN010000106.1:0-12218 GCA_036519295.1 Thermoleophilaceae bacterium | reverse complement strand
ATGCCCTTCGTAAAGAGGAAGCTCAGCTGGTCGTACGCGCGGCTTTCATCGGCTGAGAGATCGGCTGGCCGCGGGTCGCCGGTCCCGAATACGTTCGACGTGAGTGCCTTAGAGACGTCGGGTGGAACCGTGCCGGGCATGTTGGAGTGAATGCCGAGCAACTCCGGCGCTGCCTGTGCACCCATCAGGTCCGTGACGATCGCACCCCAATCGCCGCCCTGCGCCACGAATCGCGTGTATCCGAGGCGCTTCATCAGCACGACCCATGCACGTGCGATGCGCGCGGGGTCCCAGCCGGAAGTGGTCGGCTTGCCTGAAAACCCGTAGCCGGGGATGGACGGGATGACGAGATGGAACGCGTTCTCTGCGCCGCCGCCGTGTGCCGTCGGATCGGTGAGCGGGCCGACGACGCCCAGCATCTCGATGATCGAGCCGGGCCAGCCGTGCGTGATGATGAGCGGCAGCGCGTTCTCGTGAGGCGACTCGACGTGGATGAAGTGGATGTCGAGGCCGTCGATTTCGGTCAGGAACTGCGGTAGGGCGTTCAGCCTCGCCTCGAACCGCCGGAGGTCGTAGTCGGTGCCCCAATAGCGCGCGAGTTCCTGAATTGTCGCCGCCTGCACGCCCTGCGACTGATCTGCGACGGTTTCCTTCTCGGGTAGGCGCGTGGTCGCGATGCGTCGACGGAGGTCGTTCAGGGCCTCGTCCGGAATGTCAACCTGGAAGGGACGGATGGCGCCCGCTGGCTTTTCGGTCGTGACAGACACGTGGGTCTCCTTGGTTCTGTGACGCATCGAAGCCTGATCATCTCGTCTACACGTCGCGCCCGCGAAGTCCCTGGTCTGCTCCCTGGTCTCCCGATGCCGTGGTCGCGGGGGAGAGGCGAAGTTCTATCCTCGGGCGGCGTTGAAGGAAGAGAGAAATCCGGCTTCCGTCCACGGCCCACTCGCGGCGTACGCTCACCAGATCGAGCTCAGCGCCGACGAGCGCCTTCTTGTCATGTCCGGGCAGGTTGGGATGACGGTGGAAGGCGAGATCCCCGACGAGCCCGGTGATCAACTCGACCTCGCGCTCGCGAACGTGCTTCGCAATCTCGAGGCGGCGGGGATGCACACGGCGGATCTCGTGAAGCTCACCTTCTACTTCGCCGAAGCGGTCGACGTCGATCGGCGCCGCGCGATCCTCGACGCGCGGCTTCGCGGGCACACGCCGTGCATGACGCTCATCTACGTCGCGGGCCTTGCCTCGCCGGAGCTCAAAGTGGAGCTCGACGCGTGGGCGAGCGCCGGCGCCTAGGTGCCGACGTTCAACCTGCAGTTCCCGGCCAAAGAGATCGAGTCGCTCGCGAGTCGATTCGGCTACACCGACGACGCTCGCTTGCTGGCGCTCGGAGCGGCCGCCAGGGCCCGCGGTCACTACACGCGCCAAGAGTTCGTCGAGGTCTGTGCGTGGAAGACGCCGCGCAGCAGACCGAAGGTCGCGAGCAACTCCGCGGCCGCTGTGACAACGGCGACTGGCCGAGCACTGGCTGCGGCCGACGAGGCGACCCGGATGAGCGCGCTGCTCGAGCTCACCGGCGTGGGCGTGCCGACGGCGTCGGTGCTTCTCTTCTTCGCCTTTCCCGACGCCTACCCGATCCTCGACGTGCGGGCGCTCGAGTCCCTCGGGGTCAAGCCCCGCTCACAGTATCCGGTCAGCTTCTGGCTCGAGTACCTGCGTGTCTGCCGTGAGCTCGCGCGCCGCCACGGCGTGAACATCCGGACTCTCGACAAGGCGCTGTGGCAGCACTCGAACGAAGCGTCTGGTGCCTAATCGCGCCCGCCGCCGAACAGCTGGAGCAGGAACAAGAAGATGTTCAGGACGTCCAGGAAGATGCTTGCTGCGATCGGCACCGCGCTCTCTGCGCCCGCGCGACGGAGCCGGTTGAAGTCAAGAATCGTGTATCCGCCGAAGACACGAGCCCGGCGACCGACCAGATCATGTTCGCGCCAGGGATCGAGACGAAGATCGCGACGATCCCGAACACGAGCAACGCCAGCAGCGCCCAGAGCAGGACGCGTGACCACGAGGACAGGTCGCGGCGACTTGCGCAGCCAACCGTGCCGAGGCCGGCGACGAACGCGCCCGTGGCCCCGGCGGCCTGCCAGAGCGCTGCTGGATCGGGCCTTCGCTTATGAGCTCAGGACGGGACCTAGCGCCAGCCCCAGCAGCAGCCCGAGGCCGAACAGAAGCGTGATTGCGAGCTGCTCGTTTCCGCGTGCCGAGGCAACGTTGAGGCCGAAGATGCACGCGAATCCTGCGACGAAGCACAGGATTCCGATCCCGCCGCTCAGGTCGCGGCCGATGCAGGCGCCGAGGGCCAGGCAGCCGAGCGTCAGGGCGACGAGTCCCATGACCTGCCCGAACACACCCCGCGCCTGATCGCGACTGAGCGCTGTGGAGGCGGCGGGACTCACTCCTGAGTAGGCATTCATGATCTCGTCCTGCGGTCAGGCGACGAACTGCTGGCCGCCGTCGATGTCGTATGTCGCGCCGGTGAGGGCGGTGTTGGTCATGAGGTGAACGGCTAGCGCGGCCACGTCGGCCGGCCCGACGACGCGCCCGATGGGGAGCGTCGTGCGCAGCTCCTCGCGCCGGGCGTCGAGTCCGTCGCCGAGCAGCGACGCCGACAACGGGGTGTCGACGAACCCGGCGGCGATCAGGTTGACACGAACCGGGGCGAGCTCGAGCGCGAGGGCGGCCGTGAACGGAGGCAGCACGGCGGTCGCCGCCGAGGCGAGCCCGAGGTCGCGACTGATCTTCCGGCCGCCGGTGCCGCCCATCAGCAGCAGCGTGCCGCCGGGCCTCATCTTGCCGCGTGCGTTTCGGGCAACCTCGAGCCCCAGCACGACGTGGTCGCCCAGCGCCTCGCGCACCTGATCTGCGTCCATCTCGAGCAGCGGCACGTACTTCGGACCGGGGCCCGTGACCAGCACATGGTCGATCGGGTCGGGCAGGCCGTCGAAGAACCGCTTCAGCGCTGCCGCGTCGGTGGCGTCGAAGGCGGCGGTGCTCAGCGCGTCGACGTCTTGTGCTGCCCGCTCGAGCCGCTCGGGATCCCGGCCGGTGAGGACGACTTCGGCGCCCTCGGCGCGCGCGAGGCGGGCGGTCTCGAGGCCGATTCCGGCGCTGCCGCCGATGAGGACGACGGTCTGGCCGAGCAGTTCCGGCTCGCGGGCACCGGAAGCAGTGGTGGTTTCGGCGGTCATGGTTCCTCCGATGGTTGGTGGCCGAACGTTGCCTCGCAACGCGCTCGATCGCGCCCGGTGACTCCCCGGTCAGGTCCCTGGTCTCGGACTCGCGGCCCGGGAGGTCCCGGGTCAAGGCCAGTGACCTCACGGGCGCGACCGGTGCGCTGCGGGGTCACTCTGGCGACAACCCAATCCACGGAGGTCGCCATGAGCAGTGCGCAGCCGAGCACTGATACCGCGACGGAGGCGTCCGGCGTCACGGCCGTCCCGATCAGGTTCGAGGTCACGACGTTGCCGGTCGCCGACGTCGACCGCGCCAAGGCTTTCTGTCAGGGCTGGGATGGCGTCTCGACATCGACTTCAAACCCGACGAGCACACTCGTTCGGTGCAGTTCACCCCACCGGGCTCGCCCGCCTCGCTCCAGGTCGGGCAGGGTAGGACGACGATGACCCCGGGTTCACTGCAGGGCCTGTTCCTGATCGTCGAGGACATCGACGCCGCCCGCGACGACCTGATCAGCCACGGCGCCGACGTCAGCGAGGTCTGGCACACCGAACCCGGCAAGGGCCGGGTGCCGGGCCCCGACCCGGAGCGCCGCTCGTACAACAGCTGGGCAACCTTCGCGGATCCCGACGGCAACACCTGGCTCCTTCAGGAGATCACGGAGCGGCTCCCGGGGCGGGTGTGAGCGATGGACGTCGCCGCTCTTTCACAGCTCCTGCTCGAGACGGCCAAGCGTCACGGCGCGTTCGAGGCCGGTCGCCCCACCCCACGACTGGTGGGACTGGTACGCGGCCTACATGGACGCCCGGCAGAGCGGAAGCACCCCGGATGAGGCCTCCGCGGCCGCCGGGCGCTACATGGCGGAGGTCAAGCACGTCGTCGTGCCGCCCGCGTGAGCCCGTATTGGCCCTACCCACGGTGAGGAGTTCGCCATGAGCACCATTGACGCCAGCCCTTCCAACGACGGCCGCGGTTCGGCAGCGTGGTCCCGGTCCTGGACGCATTTCAGTATCGACCGTCGCAGCCCCGGCTCCTGCCGGGTGACCTTCGACCACCCTCCGATCAACACGATCACGGCGACGACCGTCGCGGAGCTCGCCGAGCTCGTCGACCTGATCGAGAAGGATCAGGATCTCAACGTCGTCGTCTTCGACAGCGCCAACCCCGATTTCTACCTGGCCACTACGACACGGAGCACGACCCGAGCAGAACCGCGGCACTGCCAGCAGGTCCGACCGGAATGCACGCGTGGCTCGACCTCCTTGTGCGCCTGTCCCGAGCCCCGGTGGTCAGCATGGCGTCGATCCGGGGACGCGCCCGCGGCGCCGGAAGCGAGTTCGTGCTGGCCTGCGACCTGCGGTTCGCCTCGCGCGAGAACACCGTGCTCGGCCAGTTCGAGGTCGGAACGGGTGTGGTCCCAGGGGGCGGTCCGACGGCCCGGCTCCCCCGCCTGGTCGGTCGGGGCCGGGCGCTCGAGATCCTCCTCGTCGCCGACGATCTCGACGGACCGCGCGCGGAGCAGTACGGGTACGTCAACCGACTGATCGCCGACAACCAGCTCGACGACGAGGTCGATGAGATCGCGTCACGACTCGCGCGCTTCGATCACGACGCGATCGCGCGCACGAAGTCCTATGTCGACCAGGTGACGCTGCCCGCCGAGAGGGAGTTTCCGCCCGCCCTGGCCGATTTCTTCGAGATGCTCGGCCGCCCTCGCCAGCAAGAGCAGTCCGCCCGGCTCGAGGCGCTCGGGCTCAACACGGACAGCGACCTCGAGCGACGTCTCGGGCAGCGCGTCGTCGAGTCGACCCCCGACGCGTGAGATCAGGCCGAGACCCGCTCGGAGTCAGAGACGGGTAGCGCATTCGCCAGCTCCCCACGGGAGTGGATCCCGAGCTTGGAGAACACCTTGCGCAGGTGCCACTCCACGGTGCGCGGACTGAGGAACAGCCGCGCGCCGATCTCCGGGTTCGACAGCCCGTCGCGGGCCAGCTGGGCGATCTGCCGCTCCTGCGCGGTCAGATCGTCGCGGGTCTCGGCCCGGCGCTTGCGTACCGTCCCGCCGGTGGCTTGCAGCTCGCGGCGGGCGCGCTCGGCGAACGCCTCCATTCCCATGTCGGTGAACATCCGGTGCGCCGTCCGCAGCTGCGCGCGGGCGTCCCTACGCCGACCCTCGCGGCGCAGCCATTCGCCGTAGAGCAGATGCGCCCGAGCGTGCTCCCCACGTACGCGCGTGCGGCCGAGCCGCTCGATCGCCTCCCGATACAGATACTCAGCCGCGTCATCCTGGCTGAGCAGTGCTCGAGAACGGGCCTCGACCGCGAGCGCCCAGTCCGTGCCGCCGGCGCGCGTCATCTCGGAGAGCTGCTGAAGCGCGTCGTGGGCAAGCACGGCGTGGCCGCTGCGAGCGGCGGCCTCGACGAGCTCGGGCAGCACCCAGTTGAACGTCGCGTCCAGCCTCTTGGAGGGTTCGACCACCTGCTGGGCCGCGGCCAGGGCGCTCTCGTACTGGCCGAGTCCGTTGTGGAGCAGCGCGCTCGCCCACTGAGCCGTGCTCAGACTCAGGTCGGCGCCCTCGCCTCGTTGCGCCGCCTTTAGGGTTGCCTCGATCAGCCCTGCTCGGTCGGCCTCCCGACCCCGCCAGGCCGCGAGTACGAGGGATCCGAAGGGCGCGAGCTCACTCCCCGTCGCCTCGGTGGCGATCCGCACCTCGTCGATCGAGGAAGCGGCCGCGGCCAGCTCACCGGCGAATATCTGGGCAACGACGGATGCGGTGAGGGCGAGAGGGAGCGCAGCCAGAGCACCGGCATCACGGACCAGCTGGACCTCACGCGCGGCGAGCTCTTGCCAGGTGTCGTGGTCCCAGATCTCTATGGCTGCCTCCTCGGCGAGCCAAAGCCAGCGGAACCCGCCGTTCGCGACGGGATCGTCGTTGCGGAACGCGTCAAGGGCCCGCTTCAAGAGCGGCGCCGCAGCGCCGTGGCCTTCGGCGATCAGCAGGGCCAAGCCGTCGAGGAGGAGGTCGGGGGCGCGCGGCGACGGCGACGGGGGCGCCGCTCGTGCGGCCTCCGCCACCTCCAGAGCGACGGCGCCGGCTAGCCGGCCGGCGAACTGGACCGCCATCAGTGCCTCCAGGTAGGTTTCGCGCGCGAGCGTCGCGTCGAGCGACTCAAGCTGCTTGGCGGCGTCCAGCAGGAGCGGCGGAGCGTCGCTTCCGCGCTTCGACGTGAACGTGATCTGGGCGCGCAGCAGCTCCCCTTGCGCGCGCTGTAGCGGGTCCAGCGGTCCCGCCTGCGCGCTTGCCAGCAGCGCGAGCGCGGCCTCGGGCGCGCCGGCCTGGTGCTTGGCCTGCGCCGCAGCCAGCGCGCACCGCCCCCGGCGCGCCCGGTCAACCGTCAATGCGGCCGCTCGTTCGAGGAAGGCCGCTGCGGCCGCTACGCCTCCGCGCGTCTGCGCGCGCCCTGCCGAGTGCTCGAGCTCAGCGGCCACGTCCTCGTCGGGTCCTGCCGCCGCCAGCGCGCGGTGCCAGGCACGGCGATCCGCGTCGAGCTCGGGATCGCTCTCCTCCGCCAGCGCCTCGTGCACACGCTGTCGATCGCCTAGCGACGCCGCCCGATACACCGCCGAGCGGATCAGTGGATGGCGGAACCGGACCCGTGTTCCGATCTCCAGCAGACCGGCGTCGTCCGCAGGAGCGAGCGCGGTCATTTCGATCTCGAGCCTCCGGGCCGCACCCCATACAAGCGTCGCATTGCCCACCGGGTCGGCCGCCGCCAGCAGCATCAGTCGCTGGGTCGCCTCAGGCAATGCACGGGCGCGCTGCAGATAGTGCTCCTCCATATGACTGAGATCTCCCGTGGGGAGAAGCTCAAAGCCACCGGCCAGCTCCGCTGCGCCCATGCTCCGCGGCAGTTCCAGCAGAGCGAGCGGATTGCCGCGGGTCTCGCCGACGATCCGGTCGCGGACCTGGTCGTCGAGGCGGCCAGGGATTGCCCTCGCCAGGAGGGCGCGCGCATCCTCCTCGTCAAGCCCTCCTAGCCGCACCTCGGGCAGGCCCTCGAACTCGCGCCTGGTGCTCGGCTCGCGAATCGCGAACACGATCGCCACCGATTCCGCCAACAGCCGTCGCGCGACGAATCCGAGGACTTGGTCCGAAGCGCCATCCAGCCACTGCGCGTCATCCACGAGACAGAGCAGCGGACGCTCCTCGGCGACAGCAGACAACAGGCTGAGCACGGCCAGGGCGACCAGGAACCGGTCGCGAGCATCGCCGGAGGACAGGCCCAGCGCGACCCTCAGAGCCTTCCGCTGGGGCTCCGGGAGAGCGGTGAGCCGAGCAAGGATCGGAGCGCAAAGCTGATGGACCCCGGCGAACGGCAACTCCATCTCAGCCTCGACGCCGCCGATCCGCGCGACACGAAAACCAGAAGCCTGCCGAGCGACGTACCGCAACAGCGCCGTCTTTCCGATGCCCGCCTCGCCACGGACGACCACGACGCCGCTCTGACCCTGGCGCACGTTTGCCAGCAGCTGGTCGAGCAGTTCGCGCTCGCTGGTCCGGCCCAGGAGGCCCGAGTGACGGTCGGCGGGCATCACCCCGTTCCGCGCTCGTTCCATAGGGCGCGCAGCGTCGTCGCCGTCAGTGCTTGGTCCTGCAGAGCCGCGACCGCTCCGGATCCCGCCAAGCCGTCGATCCCAGCTCGCCGCGCGACGCGTGCGGCCGTGAATGCACGCTGAACCACTGGCGCTCTGGAAGTCATCCGGGCAGGATCCTGCGCGGAAAGTGGGACAACAACAACGGGCAGATGTCGCACTGGAAGCGGGACATTCGTCGATGCCGCCGTACGTCATTTGGCTCATAGGGCGCAGCGGCGCTAACGTGATCGAGTAGCTCCCCCGATCCCTCCCACCCGCGAGGGGGATGCGCCGATCAGCACGCAAGCACAGCTGCCTGCCATACGGAGACCGCTCAGCAAGACGGCCTCCCGCGGCCTGGAGTGGCCATCACTCCGATACGTGGGCGGCGTGTTGCTTCTCGCCGCTGCCTACTATGGCGCCGCGAAGCTTGGGCAGACGCTGCGCTACACCGGCTCGGTGTCCGCGATCTGGCCCCCCGCGGGACTCGGGATCGCCGCGCTCTACCTGTGGGGAATACGCTGGTGGCCGGGCGTGCTACTTGGCGAGATCGTCGTCAACGGGGAGCTCCTGCTCGACGACAGCACCTTCCCCATTGGAAGCCTTCTGGGCCAGCAGACCGGCAACATGGCGGAGATCATCGTGGGGGCGCTGTTGCTGCGCCGAATCATTGGTCCGAACGCCGCGATGGACCGCGTCGAGCAGGTCGGCGGCATGCTCGTCGCCCTCGGGGTCGCGACTGGGGTCAGCGCGACGGCGGGCACGGTCTCGATGGTCGCCGGCGGGGTGGTTGATGAGTCAGACGCCAGCGAGTTCTGGCGCACCTGGTGGCTCGGCGACACCTCTGGGGGACTGGTCGTCCTCCCGCTGATGCTCGCGTGGGCTCACCATCCGATCAGTGCCTTGCGTCGCATCCGAACATGGGAGGGCGCCGCCGTGATTGCGGGCGTTACCGCGCTCAGCGTCGTGGCGTTCTCAACGGAGGAACCGATCAGGTACACGGTGTTTCCCGCGCTGATCTGGGCGGCATTCCGATTCGGCCCTCCGGGCGCGACGCTGGCCATCGCGATCACCGCCGGTGTGGCGATCGGCGTAACGGCGAACGACGTCGGGCCATTCTTCAAGCAGCCGATCGACCACCGCACACTCAGCACGCAGCTCTACATCTGGGTCGCTGCACTGACGACGCTGTTTCTGAGTGGCGTGGTGAGCGAGCAAGAGCGATCCTCCAGGGAGCTCGCCGAAGCACGCCGAACGGAGGGCGCGCGGGCGGTGGAGGAACGGCGCCGGATAGCTCGAGATCTCCACGATTCGGTGTCTCAGGCGCTGTTCTCGACGGTGCTGCACACACGCACGGCCCAGAAGGCTTTGGTGCACGAGGGCGGCAGCTCCTCGGGGCGTGTCGGACGATCACTCGGCACGATCGCGGACCTCACCAGGGGCGTGCAGGGGGAGATTCGCTCGCTGATCTTCGAGCTGCGCCGCGACACGGTCCACGACGGGCTGGTTGCGGCACTCGCCAGACACGCGTCCGGGCTTGGCGCTCCGGACGGACCAACCATCGACGTTCGGGGACCCGCGCGGCGGCTGGCGTTATCCCAGCACGTGGAAACGCAGTTGTTCGCCATCGGGCGGGAGGCGCTCGCGAATGTCGTGAGGCACGCCGGAGCGACCGCCGCGCAGGTTCGGGTCGAGGCTCAGCAGGAGCAGGTTCTCGTCGAGATCCGTGACAACGGGCGCGGCTTCGATCCAGCCGCCGGACATCCCGGTCACTTCGGCCTCGACTCGATGCGCAGCCGTGCGGCCGAGGTCGGCGGACGGGTCACGATCGCGAGCGCACCGGGGTCTGGGACACTCGTACGAGTCCGCGTCCCCGCGGGAACGTAAAGGACCAGAGATCGAGCTCGGGCGGGATGAAACCATTGGCGTGCTGGTGGTTGACGACCACGAAGTCGTGCGCCGCGGGTTGCTCGCCTTCCTCGACAGCGAGCCCGATATCGACGTCGTAGGCGAGGCAGGCGGGGGCGCTCAGGCACTTGAGCTGCTCGCGTCGATGGAGTCGGAGGGGCGCCGGCCAGACGTGATCGTCATGGATCTGCAGATGGCGCCGATCGACGGGATCGAGTCGACTCGTCGGGTTCGCGCTCTCTACAACGACATAGAGGTGGTGGCGCTGACCTCGTTCGCCGAGGAGGAGCGTGTGCACGCCGCGCTGCAGGCAGGCGCATCGGGCTACGTGCTCAAGGACTCTGATGCCGATGATGTGGCGGCTGCCGTCCGGGCTGCGCACCGAGGCGAGCTGCAAATCGATCCTGTGGTCGCCAGACGCCTGATGTCTTCACTTCGCGAGGGGCGAGGTGACCCGATCTCTGAGCTCACATCCCGCGAGCTGGACGTGCTCCGTCTCGTGGCGGCGGGCAAGCCCAACAAGCGGATCGCCAACGACCTCGCCATCAGCGAGCGCACCGCCAGGACACACGTATCCAGGATCCTGCGGAAGCTCCATCTGAGCTCGCGTACCCAGGCTGCGCTCTGGGCGGTTCGGGAAGGGCTGGTGGAAGTGGAGCGCGGGCCGCGCTAGAGCGCAAGCTCTGACGCCCCCCGTCAGATCCCCGGTTGGCGCACTGGTTTCCGCGTGTGCGGCCGCCCCGCCGCCCTGGTGAGATCAGGCGGGGACCAGTTCGGAGTCGGAGCCGCACCCGGCGCAATATCGGCACGCATCGTCGCTCCTTTCGTCTGTCGGGGCGCGTGTGGCAGAGTCGCGCTTCCGACATGCCATCGCGCCCGTGCCACGCCCTGGTCGATGCCCTGGTCCGCGAGCGCCGAGACTCGGACGTGGCTAACGAGCGCAGTCCCCTGCTCGCCAATAGCAGGGCGGCCCCTGCTTTGCCTCGCCGAGCCGTAGCCAGCGTCGTCGCTGATTTGGTGGCCGCTCCGGACGAGCACCGGACGTCTCGAGGCTCCGGTCCTGGGCGCGCACGGACGCTTGGTTTCGCTGGGTGAGCGGTAGCCCGGCCTCCGTCGGCCGCGTAGGGCACCGCCCGTATCTGCTGTCCGATCGGAGAAGGATCCAATGACCGTGCTACGGAGCGGCGAAGGAGTCGAACCTTCCAAGCGTGGGGCTGCCACGCCCTGCCGGCTTTGAAGGCCGGATGGGCCACCGGGCCCGTGCCGCTCCGATGAGAGCTAAGCACTCCGCTGCGGCTCAGACGACGCGGATCGTCCCGGGCTCGCCGCTCTCGAGTCGCCCGATGGAAGTGCCGGGCGCGCCGGCGCCTTCGGGCGCCGCGACCAGCAGGCCGCCGGAGGTCATGGCGTCGCATAGCAGCCAGCGGAGGGGCTCGGGCGCGCCTTCGGCCCATTGCACGGCTGGTTCGACCCAGTCGCGGTTGCGTCGGCTGCCGCCGGCAATCGGCGGCTCGCGGCCCTCCAAGAGCGCGAGCACTTCGGGCAGGGCCGGCACGTCGGCGGCCCGAACCTCGGCGGACACGCCGCTCGCCTTGGCGAGCTCGTGGATGTGGCCGAGCAGGCCGTAGCCGGTGACATCGGTCACGGCGCTCGCCCCCACCCGCCGCGCCGCGCGCGCCGCGTCGCGGTTGAGCGTCGTCATGACCTCCACCGCCGCCGCGGTCAGCTGGTCCGAGGCGAGCCCCCGCTTGGCGGCCGTCGAGGCCACCCCGCCGCCGACCGGCTTCGTGAGGTAGAGCGCATCCCCGGGTCGGGCGGTGGAGTTGCGGAGAATCGCCCCTGGGTCGACGACGCCTGTGACCGCCAGCCCGTACTTCGGCTCGCCGTCGTCGATTGAGTGGCCACCGACGATCGCCACGTCCGCGTCGCGGGCGACGTCCCGGCCGCCGTGGAGCACCTTCCGCAGCGGTTCGCGGCCAAGGCTTTGGAGTGGCCACGCAACCAGGTTCAGCGCGGTGAGCGGCGTGCCGCCCATCGCATACACGTCTGAGAACGCGTTCGCGGCGGCGATCCGTCCGAAGTCGTACGGGTCGTCGACGATCGGAGTGAAGAAGTCCACGGTCGTGACCACGGCGAGGTCGTCGCGGAGCTGGTACACCGCGGCGTCGTCAGCCGTGTCGTTTCCGACGAGCAGGCGTGCGTCCTGGCTAGCCGCGAAGTCGCCGAGCAGCGCGTGCACGTCGGCCGCCGGCAGCTTGCACGCACATCCGGCGCCATGGGACAGAGCGGTCAGCCCGATAGTCGCCACGGCCGTATTATCGGCCTCGGCCGTGGAAGAGCTCAGGTCGCTTCCCTCGGTATACACCCTCGCCGCTGGGCTGGAGCGCGAGCCGCGCGCGCTCGCCATTCGGGCGGCGCGCGAGGCGATCGCCGCCGCGCGG